>CBJLAJ010000285.1:0-1582 GCA_966421005.1 uncultured Paraburkholderia sp. | reverse complement strand
GCGTTGAGCTTCGCAGGTGAATCTCGATTGCCTGCTTGGTGATGATCACGCGGTCAACTGCCGCTTCGATGAGTTCGCGCTCAGTTGTGGTTGCATGGGCGAGACGCTCTGGCGTCTTCTCCAAATGGTTCCTCAGCGACTGTGTTCTTTGTCAAGCGGGTTGCCATTGTTTTTTGTCCCTAAGCATGGCGTTGAGCATGGTAAGTATTTTGCGAGCGACGGCGATCAGCGCGACCATTTTTGGTTTTCCTTTAGCGAGCAGCCGTTGATAGAAGGCACGCAAAATCGGATGACAGCGGCTCGCGGAGAGAGCTGCCATGAACACTGCCGAGCGTGCCGCCGGCCGGCCACCGCTAATCATGCTTTTTCCCTTCCACGCGCCGGATTGGCGCGTGAACGGGGCACAGCCGACCAGGCTCGCAATCTCGCGGCGTGTGAGGCGGCCGAGTTCTGGCAGCTCCGCCAGCATAGTCCGGGCGATGCCGCGCCCAACGCTGGGAAAGGTGATCATAAGATCCTCCTTTTCCCGCCAGACCGGCGAGCCGCGAACCATGCTGTCGATGTCGTGATCGATGATCGGCAGCTCCTTCTGCAGGCCGGCGATGTGGCGGGCAATGCTTTTGCGTACTCGCAACGCAGACGCACGCTTCTCACGCTGACGTTCGGCGGCCATCATCTCGACGATCTGGGTACGTCGGCCAACCAGCTCGGCGAGCAGGCGCGCTGCTTCGTCCGGCAACTCCCGCGGCTCGGGCTTTACCGACTCGGCGAAGCGAGCAATGACAGCAGCATCAATTGGATCAGTTTTTGCCCGCTTGCCAATTGCCTGCGCGAAATGGCGCACCTGTGCTGGATTGACGACTGCCAGCGGCAGGTGGGCACCGGCGATCGCCGCCGCGACGATGGTTTCGTAACCGCCGGTGGCCTCGATCGCGATGAGCCGGGGCATCACGCTACGCAATCTTTCGATCAACTCGTTGAGACCCTTGCCGTCGCGCGTGACAACAAAGGTCTCGCTGCTGGGGCGCACGTGCACATCCAGCCGGTCTTTCGATACGTCGATACCGACATAAATCGCATCCATCTTAACCCCTCCTTGCGCAAGCGGGCTCGCCTTGCGGCCCAAGCGACTGTTCGGGTTCGATGGAACGACGGACGGAGTCCCGGGCTGAGGAACGGGCTTGGTGGCCCCAGGACGAATCGGTCTTCCGTCCGTCACCGCGTCGGTCACCTTAACCGATTCGGCGATATTCAACTTACAAGGATGAGGATCTCGATATGAGTCGAACCAAAGACACGCAGGACCGCGATCACTCCCGGCGAAGCAAAGTCGTCTGAAATCACAGGGAATACAACATGTACGAAAATCTGCTCGCCAATGTGCCGACCGATCTTTGGATCGGCGGCAAATGGCGCAAGGCCTCCGATGGGGGCCGGTTCGATGTGCTCGATCCCGCCACCGAGAACAGGATTGCCTCGGTCGCGAGCGCCACGGTTGAGGATGCGAAGGCGGCTGTCGACGCAGCGAGTGCAGCATTCGAGAGCTGGGCAGGGCGCAAGCCGCGGGATCGGGCGGAGATTC
>CBJLAJ010000284.1:0-1587 GCA_966421005.1 uncultured Paraburkholderia sp. | reverse complement strand
AACGACGACATCTGCCGTGCCCGCGCCTTACCATTAGTTGTGGGTGAGGTAACCGACAAGACGTTGCGATGTTCTAGCCACGAAGTGGCCGGACATGACGGTTGCGCGGCAGTCACAGGAGAGCGAGATGGGTTCCGGCGAGAAGTGCTTGCG
Source organism: uncultured Paraburkholderia sp. (assembly GCA_966421005.1). Classification (GTDB taxonomy): domain Bacteria; phylum Pseudomonadota; class Gammaproteobacteria; order Burkholderiales; family Burkholderiaceae; genus Trinickia. The sequence goes on along the minus strand of CBJLAJ010000284.1, from coordinate 1,434 downwards.
AACGCTGGTCGGCAAGTGGTTTGGCCCTTCTGCGGTGACGATACGCGTGATTGAGTTCAGTCGCACACGAACGGATCGGAGGCGCTACGTTCGCATCGGCGCGGTGGAGGCGAACGGAGGTTTGGCCATCGTCTTTTTCCGGCACGATGACGGTTCGTGGAACGTGTTCCCGGCGAAGATGAGCACGCCGGCGATGCGCGCTTACCCGCTTGCGGCGTGAGCGATGGGGAGCAGGAACTGAGCACGGGCCGGTAACCGTGCTCGTGTCTGCCTACGCATTTCCACCGCAATAAGCTTCGATGCGATAACCATCGGGATCGATGACAAAAGCGGCGTAGTAGTCCGGCGCATAGCGATCGCGGATGCCCGGCTTGCCGTTGTCGCGCCCGCCTGCATCGAGCGCTTTTTTGTAAAAAGCATCGACACTCGCACGGTCCGTTGCGGTAAAGCAAAAATGCAGCCCGGTGCGCAAATCGGGATCGACGGGATGATCGGTGGGCGATATCCAGAACATCGGGGAATCCGCGCCATATCCGACATTGTCCGGGGCCTCGTGCAAACGGCGATAGCCGAGCGCACCCAGCGCAGCGTCGTAGAACAATTTGGACTTTGCAATATTCCGTACGCCAATCGAAACGTGGTCCAGCATTTGACGCCTCCTGAGATCGTTGGAACAGCGACACGATTGTCCAGCAGTTGCTCGTCAAAGGCTTTGCAAAAATTGCGCCGCGCATCGTTCGATCAGCTGCCGCCGGGCGCGGTACGGTGCATCAAACCGTGCCATGAAGCAGCGCCAATGGTATCTCCGTGCGCGGAAGCTGCGGGGCAAACCTATGGCGCGTGGTTTTATACGGAAAGAGCAGATTGTCCCTCAAAATGCGGCTGCAAATATGTCGGACGCAGAATGGCTCGCCTGTCTGCCAGTGCGTAACGGAGACCCGCGGGTCCCGGTAGTCGAGCAACACACACGGCACATAACGAAGCCCGAGCATCGCGGCCGCGCGCAGCCGGTGATTGCCGTCCATCACTATCCCTGACGCTTTCTCGACCGGAATCGGCGTCGTCCAGTCGCCGGCTTCGCGAATAGTCGCTGCCAGACGGCAGACATGTGATTCGTCGACCATTTCCGACGCGCGCAGAAACGAGACCGGCTTGAGCGCTACGCAATATGCGGGGTCAGCGAGCATCGATGGCTCCATCGACGATGACATGCCTCGCCCCCATCGAACAGCGCTCGACGCGCGCCTCGATCCGATACACGTCACGCAACATCCGGGCCGTGATGACGTCTTCACACGCCCCGCTGGCGCGCGCGGTGCCGTCCGCGATCACGAGAACCTGGTCGGCAAAGCGCAACGCTTGATTCAGATCGTGCAGCGCAATCAACACGATCATGCCTCGCGCCTTCGCAAGGTCGCGGATGAAGCCGAGCAC
>CBJLAJ010000283.1:0-1700 GCA_966421005.1 uncultured Paraburkholderia sp. | reverse complement strand
GGATGAGTGCCGCACATCCCGTGCGGGGCACCGGCGTAGACCTTGAGCGTCGCCTTCTTGACGATCTTGGCCGCCAGCTTCGCTGAATCGTCGATCGGGACGATCTGGTCGTCATCGCCGTGCAGGAACAAGGTCGGCACGTCGATTCTCTTCAGGTCTTCGGTGTAGTCGACTTCCGAAAACTGCTTGACGCATTCGTACTGGGCTTTGATCGATCCTTGCATGCCCTGACGCCAGAAGTCCTGAATCAGTCCTTCCGACTTCTTTGCGTTCGGGCGGTTGAATCCGAAGAACGGCGTGGCGAGATCGAGATAGAACTGCGAGCGATTCTCGGCGACGCCTTTGCGAATGTTGTCGAACACGTCCATCGGCAGACCGCCCGGGTTGCTCGCACTCTTCAGCATGACGGGTGGAACGGCGCCGATCAGAACCGCCTTCGCCACCCGCTTCGTACCATGCCGCCCGATATAGTGCGCGACCTCGCCTCCCCCCGTCGAATGACCCACCAGCATCGCGTTTCTGACATCGAGCGTATCGAGCACGGCCGCGAGGTCGTCCGCATAGGTATCCATGTCGTTACCGTTCGACGATTGACCCGAGCGACCATGCCCTCGGCGGTCGTGTGCGATCACCCGATATCCTTGGTTCACGAGAAAGAGCATTTGGGCGTCCCACGCATCCGCGCAAAGCGGCCAGCCATGCGAGAAGACAACCGGTGTTCCAGTACCCCAGTCCTTGTAGAAGATGTCGGTGCCGTCCTTGGCTTTCACGAACGTCCCATTGCCATGCTGACGGTGCCCAGCCGCGTGACCGCGTTCGGCAGGACCGCTCTGGCTCCCGGCTGCGCTCGCCGGCAGACTCGACATCGCAGCAGCCATCACCCCCGCCATGCCCGCACCGGCCGAAACCAATCTACGGCGCGCTGCACACGGCGCTGCCGCACTGTTTTGCTTCTTCATTTCGTTTTCTCCGTCAATGCATCGGGTTGCGCGATGGCGCGTCGATGCTTCCGCTGGATTTGATACGTCGATCGGATACAGCCATGAATCATCCGGCTGTATCACGAGATCGAAGGGTAGCGACGATCGGAGGAGAAGTCCTGAATGGACGCTTAAACGTCCTGAACAGCGATATCCGTCAGCGCCAGCAGGCGGCGAACGTCCGGATGATTCGATTTTAAGTCGACACGTTTCGACATGTCGATGGTCATCGACGCGGCACGCTCGAGTTCTCCGCGTTCGAAAAGATGTTCGGCAAAATCCAGCGTGGCACGCAGCTCCCACATATGGGCGCCGTGTTCCCGTGCCATCCGCATCGCTTCCGACAATCGCCGGTGCGCTTCGGATTCGTGCGACCGCGCCATTTCGTGCTCGCACGCCTCGCGACCGCAGCGCATTGCGCGTTCCAATGCCGCGAGACCCATGATACGAAGCAGCTCGGGTACGAAAACATATTCGCCCTGGGCCTTGCAGTATTCAAGCGCGCCGTCGAGCATAGCCTGGGCGTCTTCTATGCGTGCCGCTTTTACGAACGCCTCGGCGCAGACCGAGATCAATGGCGTCATGAGACGCCTGAAACCGCGCGAGGACAATCGCTTCAAGGCGGGTTCCAGCTTTTCGAGGCCGGCCTCGAGGCCCCCCTTGCGGATGTCGAGATGTCCGGCGACGCACTGGCTATAGTCCCGCCATCTTTCGAAACGG
>CBJLAJ010000282.1:0-1866 GCA_966421005.1 uncultured Paraburkholderia sp. | reverse complement strand
CGAGCCCGGCAGTTCGATCAGGCGTTTGCCGCACGCGACCTCAAGCGGTAGCTCGGTTATGTCGATTTACGAATAAGCGCAAGAATTTTCATAACTTCAGGGATTATGATGGGAAATTGTGCTTACCTTGTTCATCCCCCTGGCAGATCGCGTTCGCGCCGTGCAGGACTATCTCGGGCGCGAGCTGATTCTCGAGAATCCCAGCAGCTATCTGACCTTTCATGCGTCGCAGATGTCCGAGGCAGAATTTCTCGCGCGGCTGGCGGATGCCACGGGCTGCGGGTTGTTGCTCGACGTCAACAACGTTTACGTCAGCGCCACGAATCACGGCTTCGACCCAGTCGACTATATCGAGCAGTTGCCGGCCGAAGCCATCGTACAGATCCATCTCGCGGGGCCTAGCGATTGCGGCACTCATCTCATCGATACGCACGACCAGCCCGTGCCGTCCGCCGTGTGGCGGCTTTACGCGCTCGCGCAGGCGCGCACGGCGGGCGGCGTGGCGACGCTGCTCGAATGGGATGCGAACATCCCGCCGTTTGCCGTGTTGCTCGACGAACTCGGCAAGGCGAAGGCGGCGCGCAGCGGCGCGTTGCCTGAGTCCGGGGAGGTGCGCCCCGTGGTGGCAGGAGCGTTGTCCACGCCAATCGACTTTCAATTGAGCCGCTGAGTTTGGCCGATAACATGAACGATCCGGGTCCTGATCTGGCCGCGTTGCAATACTGGATGCTGGAGGTCGTCGCAGGCGAATCCTGGACGCTTGACGACGCGCTCGGCAGCGCCGCGCGATTCGGGATCGATTGCGATGCGACGGTTGTCGGCACGGCGCGATTGTCGGCGCGCCAGCGCCTCGCGATCTATGTGGATAGCTATCGTATGCGCCTCATCGAATGCCTGCGCGCGGAATTTCCGGTGCTGAGGCGTTTCGTCGGCGATCAGGTGTTCGATCTTTTTGCCGGCGCATATCTCGGCGCCAGGCCGCCTTCGTCCTATACGCTGTTCGATCTGGGCGTCGGCTTCGCCGACTTTCTCGAAGCCGCTCGGCCGCAGCCGGGCGAGGGACGTGGCACGCTCGAAGCGCTGCCGGCGAATCTTGCGAGGCTCGAGCGCGCGTTCGCCGAAGTAGAGCGAGCGCCCGGTGTGGAAGTGAGCCAACAGTCGCCGTTTCCTGCTCCGTTCAGCATCGTTTTATTGCACGCGCTGCGCCTGCGCGCGCCCGAGTCGCTGCGTCTTTTGCGGCTCGACTTCGACTTTTCGAATCTGATTGCCGCAGTGGCGGCTGACCAGCCGTTCGGCACGCCCGCGGCGTGCGATACGCTCGTCGCCGTCGCGCGCAGCCACTATCGCGTGCGATCGCATCGGCTCGAGCCATGGTCGTTTTCATTCTTGAGCCTGCTGGGGGGCGAGGGGCGCAGTGTGCGCGAGTTGATTCCCTGCGTGGCGGGCGAACTCGGGCGGGCGCAGGACGAGATCGGTGCGCGATTGCTCACCTGGCTGCCGTTTGCCCTCGATGCGGGGCTGGTTGCGGTGGCGTAGGTCGCAGTGGCAGGCATGTCCGGCTCCGTTGTCTCGCGGGAGCCGCCAAGCATAGCCCGTCTCGGGCCAACCGTGCAGCAATACTATGGCCGGCCCATGCCCACCGATCCAATAATGCAGGATGACGCCGTTACCGACGTCGGCTGAGCAGCTCTCCAGTCCCTCGATCGGAGGAGACGCAGGCGCCGCCGCATCAGCGCTAGCAGGATGCGTCGTACAGCCCGAGTGCGTTACAAGTAGTCCTGCGTGAGCCGATCAACCGCCAACTACGACATTTCATATATGGTCGCCTCCCATTTGCAAGGTGATTATTCGAGAAGAGGAGGGGGG
>CBJLAJ010000281.1:0-1930 GCA_966421005.1 uncultured Paraburkholderia sp. | reverse complement strand
CGCGCTCTCGCTTGGCGAATCGCCGATTTACGTCGTCTCCTCGAACCGCAACGCCATGACATCGCACGTCACCGTTCCCGCGGGCTACGTGGCGCAGTGATGCCGACAGATCCGCGCGGAAGGTAGCGCGGTTCGTTCACATCAAATGTTCGGCAGGGCACGGTCCCTGCCCGAACACTGTGCTGTAGTCGAGAATCCGTGTTCTACAAGCGGGTTCGCTCCATGTCCGCAGCTCTTTCCGACCGCGACGCGCCTTCGTGCGTGCGCCTGAGCCGGCTCGCATCGTTCGCGGCCCTCGTCTCGCTGACGCTTGTGCTGGTTCTCGCGCTCGTAGGCTGCGAACGCGGCCGCGCCGATGACGCTGCGCAAACTCAACCTGCGCGCGCCGCTGCAGCCAAGGGCAAGGGCAACGCGGCACCGTTCAGGGTGAACGGATCGATTGCCTGCGAGCCCGGCGCGGCCAAGCAAGCGGCGGCAGACAAGGGCGATGCGATCGAGGCCGATACGCCCGGCAGCAACGGTACACGCACGTTCCCCCTCGATCGCGACTTTGCGATCGCGTTCACGACCCACATCGAACACGACGACACCATCGTCTGGCAAATACACGACGAGCGCGATACGGTACGCGCGAGCGGCCGCCTGCGCGTGGCCGCCGGTGCGCGCACGAACACGCTGCGCTGCCGTTCGAAACTGGCCGGCTATTTCGCGATCTCGGCAAAGCTCGCCGATGCAGGTGACGCATTGCCGGCCCGTGGCACGCGGCCGTCGGGCATCGCCACGTTCGGGGTATTGCCCGACGTGTCGGCCACGCTACCGCCAGTCAGCTTCGCACGCGAAGATCAACACCGCTTCGGCGGACAGGGCACCAACTATCTCGCACCCGGAGAAACATGCTGCGATGGAGACGGCTATCGACCGCTCTATCCGACGCTGGGCTTCTCGTGGGCCAACGACAATCGCAATTGGTACATGCAGGAGGAGCAAAAGGCCGATACGTTCAAGCCCGGTCCCGAGACGCTTGCGCGCTACTTCAGAAAGGGCGACATCATGCGGCTCATCCAACTCGACGGCATTCCGGGCTGGGCCAGTCCCAACGGGCAGCGCACGCACAGTTACGCGCCGGTGTCGGAAGCCGCCTACCGCAGCTACATGCGCCGGGTCGGGCTCGATTCGGCGGCGATTCGGCAACGCTATTTTCCGAATCAATCGAATAACTACTATCAAACGACCTGGGAGCCCGACTACGATGGCGGTCTGCCCTGGCGCGATACCGACGCGCACTTCGTCGCGCTTTATCGCGCGACTTACGAGTCGATTCACGCGACCGATCCGCACGCCATCGTCATGGGAACCGCCAACGCATCGGTACGCGAAAACACGCGCTGGCTCAAACGTCTGGCACCGCTGGGTCTCGCCCACTACCTGGACGGTGTTGCGATTCACGGTTACTACGATGTCGGCTGCTCGCCGTCGCATCCGCCCGAGCGGCTCGCAACCAGTGCGGATGCCGCCCGCGCAGCGAATGCGTTGCCTGCATCGATGCGCGAGCTGCGTCATACGATGGTTCAGTATCTGAAGCCGGGTGCGAGACTCTTTGCGACCGAAACCGGTATCAGCTATGACGTTGGGACCACATACGGCGCCAACTACCCGACGCAGAACGTGCTTTTTGCGCAAGGTGCCGTCGTCGCGCGCACGCATTTGATTCTGCTCGGCGAGGGTGCCGATATGACCTACGTCTTCTATTCGTCGGATACGCCAGACACCCCGCCGGGTTACGGCCTCTTCTTCGATCTGTCCAATCCCAAGGGCAGCTACGGCTCGAACAACATCAGCCCGAAGCCGGCGGCCATGGCCGTTGCCGCGATGACGCGCATCGTCGATGGCACCACGACGCTCGGTTACCTCAACGATGTGCCCGCCGGCG
>CBJLAJ010000280.1:0-1945 GCA_966421005.1 uncultured Paraburkholderia sp. | reverse complement strand
GCGCAAAGCGGCAAAGCCGCGGCCATTCGTGCGCTCAAGGCGGCGGGCGCCGGTGTGGAGTCGGCAAACGGTGCCGGCGAAACGGCATGGATGATCGCCGCGCGCGCGGGCCGCGCCGAGGCGATCGACGCGCTGCACGAGTGCAGCGCCAACATGCAACGAACGAACGTGCTCGGCTGGAATGCGCTGCTGGTCGCTGCGGCGTTCGACAAACCGGAGGCAGTCGCGATGCTGCTCGCTCGCGGCTTGGATCCGGCACACAGGGACAACCACGGGTGGAACGCATTGCTGGTAGCCGCTGCAAACGGGAGCACTCAGGTGTTTGCCGCGTTGATGGCGCGTGACGTGAACCCGGAGGAGGTGACCGCTACTGGCATGACTGCGCTCATGCTTGCCGCAACATACGGTCGCGTGGAAATGATCGAGGCGTTGGCGGATGAGGAGGTCCACATCGATCGACGCAGCCCGGCGGGTATCACCGCTGTGATGTTCGCCGCGCAGTACGGGCAAGCCGGGGCGATCGACGCGCTGGCCGGGCGGGGCGCAAATCTCGATCTCGTCGACGATGTCGGCAAGAGCGCATTGATGCTTGCGGCACAGCATGGACAGGTCGAAGCCATCGAAATGCTGATCGAGCGCGGAGCCACGATCGACATGCCCGACGCAAGTGGTTCGACCGCACTGATGCTGGCTGCAATGCGTCGGAAAACGGATGCCATCCGCGTGCTGGGGGCGCGCGGAGCAAATGTCGACCATATGGACGCTGCGGGCACGACGGCGCTGATCGCGGCGGCGCAGGTCGGCGACGTCGCCGTCGCCGAAGCGTTGATCGAAAGCGGCGCGCAAATCGATCGTGGCGACCGTACGCAAGGCAAAACGGCGCTCATGTGGGCGGCGGCCACCGGACGCGACGAAGTCGTTCGGGCGCTGCTCGCGAAGGATGCCAACGTTTCGCTAACCGACGCGAGGGGCTGGAACGCATTGATGCATGCGGCGAATGAGAACGATCCCGCCGTTATTGCCACCTTGCTGAACGCAGGCGCGGATATCCATCAGACCGACCGCGATGGGTGGGATGCGGTCATGATCGCGGCGTTGCAAGATGCCCACGCGGCGATCGATGTATTGGCGACGGCGGGTGGCGATGTCAACCGAACCGCTTCCTCGGGACAGACTGCATTGATGATCGCAGCGCGTCACAATGGCTACCATGCCGCGCGCCTTTTGGTTTCGAAGGGCGCTGCAATCGAGCGACGCGACGGCGACGGTCGAAGTGCCCTGATCCTGGCCGCTGCCCACGGGCACGCAAAAGCGGTCGATGTTCTGCTGGCCGCGCGAAGCGATATCCGCAGTGCGGACAATGACGGCATGACAGCACTCCTGTGGGCTGCCAGGACTTGCGACACCGAAGTGGTCGAGGCGCTGATCGCACGCGGCGCCGATCTCGAACATGTCAACAGGCAGGGCCGAACCGCGCTCATGCTGACCGCGGCGGACGACGACGCGGGCATGACCGAGACTTTGTCCAACTACGGTGCTCAGCTGGATCGTACCGATCCCCATGGCCGCACCGCATTGCATCATGCGGTGCTGAAGGGCTGTAGCGATGCGGTCGACATGTTGCTGCGCCTGGGTGCCGACGCCAGTATTGTGGATGAAGACGGTAGGACGGCACTCGCGCTGGCCGTAGCGCTCGGGCGTCCGACGATTGCCCACATGCTGCGCCTCGCCGGCGGCGGGTCGTCATCCGAGCGTTCGGAAAGCGACGGCTCGGATGATGCTTCACCGGCCAGGTTGGAGAGCGATAACAGTCCCGATTCGACCTCGGGTTCAACCTCGGATTCGCCCTCGTCGCCGGCTTCCCGGTCTTCGTTGTCCGAGCCGTCGGCCAAGCGGCGGCGGCTCTGACAGCGCGAACGGCGCTTGCCTGTCGATCGATGGCCGA
>CBJLAJ010000279.1:0-1957 GCA_966421005.1 uncultured Paraburkholderia sp. | reverse complement strand
TGCGCGTTGGTTTCTCTCTCTACCCGGTCGGGCATGGTCAGCCTGGCGCGCGCAGTATTCGACTCTGACACCGCGAGAGCCTGGCGGAGCCGTTCCATCGCGAGCGCCATGCTCTCAAGATCGGCGACACCCGCGTCGCGCATTAGCTGAACGGTGCCGCGGGCTTGCACGGAGGCTTGCGTTTCAGGCGCGGGCTGCGGTGTCAGGGCGGCTTGCGCCGGCGCCCTCGATGGCGAGCCTTGCGTATTCGGGCCTGGCGTGTCAGCTGGAGCGCGCGCTAGTCGCGCCATCACGGCCTCGCCATGGCCCCGCGATATGACGGGTGATCGTTGCAGGAGCACGGCGGGGCCTGGCGTGTCAGCCGGAGCGTGCGCTAATCGCGCCATCACGGCTTCGCCATGGCCCCGCGATATAACCGGGGATCGTTGCAGCAGAGCGGCCGCATTGCGCGGGGCCGCGCGCGACGCGGGCGCTGGTTCGCGTTCCTGCGGCGGGTTTGCGCTGAGATTGCCCGACGCACGCGTCGACGATCTCGATCCTCGGAAGGGACGCCCCAAAAAGCTGAGAAGGCCATGACGTTCAAGCCTGCCGGCGCCGCTGGCGCCGCCGGCATTGGGACTGCGGAGCGGCCTTGCATTGTCGGTATGCTCGGGCAAAGGCGAGCTGGCCGAATTCCCTCTACCGATCCTGGGCATGGCGCGTTGATTCTCTCAAAGACACGTTGGGTAGGCTTCAGGCTAACCGGCGATGCCTCGACGGCCATCGCGATTGAGCGAAATCCATCGGAAGGCGGCGAAGCGCATTCAGTGCACTGAGCGTTTCATTCGGATCCGTATCGCTGGCAAAACTACATCGGCTAACTATCGTCGTGCCCAAACTGCTGCGGGTGCGGTTCCACGGGGAAGCCACGCAAGTCCGCAGCCACATCTGCAATTCGCATGGCTGCGCGTGCCACTTCTTGCACGCCATTCGCGTCCAGTCTTCTCGCCATCCTTCCGGCATGGATTTGGTGACGCAGCGGCGCCATCCATTGTTCGCCAGTCAACGCAGGCTCGGCCGATTCGTGCGCTCCGAACGCGGGCGGCGGCATCAACGGGGCCGTATTCAGCGGTCGAGACATTGCGCCTGACACACTCGCCGCAAACTCAGGCGAGACGACGGCCGTCGGGTCCCACAGGCTGTCCTCGCCATACCGAAAGCTGGCCCCGACCTTTTTCATCTGTCTGTGCAACTGCTTTTGCAATCTCTTTTGCGGCAGCTTTTGCACCTCCGCGTGAACGTGGGCGCCGTAGGTCGGGTTGTAGTCGTGATCGTGCACGGTCTCGTGTTCGTTGTGCGAGTATGCACCGTCTTCCGCAAAAATCGCGGGGCCCTTGGCATAGGCGTCCATGACGATCCGACGTTCTCCGTCCGAACCCTCGCCGCGCCATTCCGCCCACTGGTGGTCTATTGTCTCGTGCCCTATGGTGTAGACCTGTTCCCCCTCCCGCATACGAGCCGCGTGCAAAAAGGCAGCGACATCGGCGTGTTCCGCGCAATTGCCTGCTTGCGCCGTCAGAGCGCTAGCGACCCTGCTTATGTCTGGGGGAACCTCGGTGTCAAGAAGCTTCTGCTCCAACCGGCGGCCTGCTTCCGTACGAACCGTGCTCTGGCCGCCGCTGTAGTCGATGTCATCTATTACATTGCCACGCCCATGCCTGAGCGCCCGGCGCGTATCGATGACGGTCTGGTTCGCGCGCCTGATGTTGTCGAAATCGGCCCCCTCGACAGGGCCGACGACGAGTTCTCTCCCCATCAGATAGCCGCCCAATTGGCATTCGCCATCGGACAGCGCGTGGCGCGGTGCAAGACCCGCCAGCATCCCCGAGGCGCGGGGCGAACTGCTCGTCGATTCGTCGGCATGCCGCGCGGCACGCGATGTCTCACCTTCGCCCGACACGGTTGGACGAAAGCAGCA
>CBJLAJ010000278.1:0-1998 GCA_966421005.1 uncultured Paraburkholderia sp. | reverse complement strand
TCAGCTGCTTCAGCTGCTTCAGCTGCTTCAGCTGCTTCAGCCGCCGCCGAGGCGAGCGCCGCGAAGCGTAACGCCGAGATTGCCGCGTCGCTCGATCCGCGCGGCGCATGGCGCCTTGCCGATGTTTTCGCGCGTGAAGTGACTCGCCGCCTGAACCCACCCGACGATGCGCAACGCGCTTACGGTGCGCGCTTGCAGCAAGCGTTGGCGGCTCATGGCCTCGGCGGGTTGTCGAAGCAATATGTCGTGCTGGTGGATCGTGCGCCCAATGTCCAGGCGCTTTTCATCTATTTCCGCGGCACTCCGTCCGAGAGCTGGCGCATGCTCGGTGCGTCGCCCGTTGCAACGGGGCTGCCCGGACGCTACGAACACTTCCTTACACCGCTTGGCGTCTTCGAGCATAGCCCGCGGAACATGGACTTTCGGGCGGAAGGCACGACGAACGAAAACGGAATCCGCGGATATGGCGCGCGCGACATGCGCATCTTCGATTTTGGCTGGACGAACGGCGAGCGCGGATGGGGCAAAGGCGGTGTGTCGCCGATGCGCTTTCAAATGCACGCGACAGATCCGGAAAAACTGGAACCGTTGCTTGGCATTCGCCATTCGAAAGGGTGCGTGCGCATTCCCGGTTCGCTCGATGCATTTTTAGACCGCTATGGCGTGCTCGATGCCGATTATGCAGCGCTCGCGGATTCGGGCGACGTCGTTCGCGTGTTGCTGCCGGACCGTGAAGTCATGCCTTGGGCTGGTCGCTATCTGGTGGTGATCGATTCGGGCAGTCGGAGTCGGCCGGCTTGGGCGCCGCCGCCGCGACCGGAGGCGCGAGCGAAGATGCCTGAGGAAGCCGATACGGCGGACTGAGGGGGCATTTTCTTCCTGTGCATCGGCGTTGCTCGCGTTTTTTTGTCTTCGATTATGGAGTCGCGACGGCGGAAGCACTTATCGGCACGATGGTCGGGGAGATCCGATAGTAAAAAACCCATTCGGAGTAACGCTTTTTTTCCGCGAATGCCTCGAACGGCTCGGGGAACTGGGCGGTCTTGATGGGGTGCCGAGTCGACGCGCTGCTCATGCCCATGATCTCTCCGCCAGGAGTCATCTGAAGCAGCCCGAATCGCCAAATTACTGACAGCCCCCACGAAAGGCACGATGGGTCAGACGGAAATCGACGAGTACGAGGAGGTCACTCCGGAAGGCAAGGTGATCGCCAGGTACACCGTCACCGAACATACGAATCTGCGCGGCCTTATACAACACGCTCCATCGAAAAGCAGGCTATCGCCTAACCAACACGCCACGCTCTCGGAAAATACGAACATAAAGACTACACGCCATGAGCACGGCTCGCTGGCATCGCCGATCGACGCGCCGCGCCCTTGATGTAAAGATAGGTCAACACCGAGAGGACGAAGGCAACGCCAATCGCGACTGCGTAGCCGGTGGGCGACGTCAGCTCCACCCTGCGAAACGCAAAATACACTGGCCAGTGCCACAGGTACAACGGGTAAGAGATCCGCCCCACGAACACAGCAGCCGGGTTCGCGAGAATCCTCTCTATCCCGACCGATCGCCGATCGGCGTAGATGATCAGTAGCGCCCCGCCGCGAGGACCGATTGCACCAACGCCCGGAAATTGCGCCGTAGCGCTCAAACCAAAAACACCGAACAGGACAATGCCGAGGCCCGCGAGGAACAAGGCATCGAAGACTCGCGAGCGCGCGGGCTTTCGGTCGAATTCGCCGAATGCCAGCAGTGTGCCGACGAGAAATTCAAAGGCGTGAAGTCACCCGATGTCGTCGCGTGAGCGTCGGACCCGATCGAGACGTTGATGTTCAGATTCTTGAGCGTCAACGAGGCGAGGTCGAGCGTTGCCATTGCAGAGTTCAGCGTACCGGGCGAAACACCGCCGGCGACCGTTGCAGGAGCCGTTGCCTTGATGTTCCGACAGGCCATTGTCCCTGTGCCTGCCGTCAGCATAAGCGGCGAGCCAACTGC
>CBJLAJ010000277.1:0-2047 GCA_966421005.1 uncultured Paraburkholderia sp. | reverse complement strand
CACCAAGGAAATTCGTCACAACGCAACGACGCGTTTTGGCGACGCAGCCGTTTCGGTAGACGATGTGCTGCGTCGCCGATCGAACAAGCGCGGCGTCATCTGTCCCAAGGCGCCGCTTTCGTCGTTGAAGCGTTCACGCAGAAAATCGAGGAACGCGCAGACTTTGGGAGAAGCATTCAAGCGCGAGCCGTATACCGCGAAGAGCTCGACTGGCTCCGGCTCCCAGTCGGGCAGCAGACGCACGAGCCTGCCAGCCTCGACATCGGCGCGCGTGGCCTTCTGGTTGAGCAATGCAATGCCGCCGCCCGTTAGCGCAAGCTGATAACTGATGGTGGGATCGGCGACGATCACGCGAGGCGCAAGCTTGACCTCCTGCGAGGCTGCGCCGCGTCGCAACCGCCAAAGCGCTGCGTCGACAGGCAAACCCGGCTCGCCACAGACCGCGGCAATCGTGTGATGTTCGCGCAGGTCTGCCGGCGTACGCGGCGTGCAACGTCCGGCGAGATAGGCAGGGCTGGCATAGATGGCCAGCCTTATTTGCATCAACGCTCTCGCGAGCAGATCGGAATCTTCGAGCGGTCCCGGACGAATCACGATATCGGCGCGGCCAGCGCGTGACCGACCTTCGCCCTCGAGCGGTTGCAAGTGCACGCGTATCTCGGGATAGGCCGCAAGGAAATCGGCGAGCATGGGGCCGAGCACAAAGCGCGTGAAGGGCACCGAGGCGGCGACACGAAGCATGCCACGCGGCTTCGCGTGCATCGCGCCGATCAGCAAGTCGGCCTGCTCGAGTTCGTCGAGCAGATGTCGGCAACGTTCGAGGTAGAGCACACCGGCTTCCGTCAGCGTCATGCTGCGCGTCGTGCGTGTGACGAGCCGCACGCCGAGCCGGCTCTCGAGCCGCGAGAGCGCGCGGCTCACGCTAGACTTTGGCACACCCAGCGCCCGCGCGGCAACGGTAAAGCTCTGCGCCTCGCAAATGCTCACAAAGAACTGCAATTCGTTGAGATCGATCATCGTCGATGGCTCCTGGATTGTTCCATGGCCGCAACAGAGCGTTCGAAGGCTTCCAATTGTTGCCCATGATAGTCAATTCTTCGTTTTGACGTTCAACGAAGCCCAGGAGGCAAAGTCATGTATCTGATTACTGGAGCAAGCGGTCATGTGGGCAGGGAGATCATCGCGCGACTTGTGCAGGCAGGCGAGCGGGTGCGCGCATACGTGCGCGACCCGGCCAAGCTTCAGGCGTGGCGCGCACGGATCGATATCGTCGCTGGCGACTACGACACGCCGGACATCTTCGCTCGCGCGCTCGATGGCGTCGACGGTGTGTTCATGATGAACATCGGCAATGCCGCTGCATTTCGACGGCTGATTTCCGAGGCAGCAGCAAAGGGCACACCGCGCGCTGTCTTTCTTTCGACGTCGATCATCGATCTGCTGCCCGACAATGCACTCGCTCGTATGCATCGCGAGAAGGAAGACATCATCCGCGAAGCGGGTCTGACGGGGCGCTTCCTTCGTCCTGTCGGATTCATGTCGAACACGTATCTGTGGGCTGAATCGATCAAAGCGCAAGGCGTCGTCCATAACGCATTTGGTACTGCCAGGTTTGCGCCCATCGCGCCCGAGGATATTGCCTCAGTGGCCGTGCGTGCACTGACCGATGCAGCGCTTGATCGTGAAGTGTTGACGCTGACCGGAAGCGAGATGATCAGCGTGCCGGAGCAGGTCGCAGCGCTTGCCGCGGCGCTCGACAAGCCGCTGCGCTGCGTTGACATCTCACTCGAAACAGCCAGGCAGAACCTCGTTCAAAACGGTATTCCGGAGGTCATCGCCGCATCGGTTGTTCAAGCGTACCAAGCTGTTCGCGAGGGCCTGAACGTTGCACAGACCGATACCGTCGAGCAGGTGACGGGACGCAGCCCAATGCGCTTTGGCGAGTGGGTGAGAGGGCATGTTGGGCAGTTTGCTTAGGTGAGAAAGATAAGACGACTGAATTTGAATTTCGTAGGTCAGCATCGACGACAAGGTCTTCTCAGTCGAC
>CBJLAJ010000276.1:0-2055 GCA_966421005.1 uncultured Paraburkholderia sp. | reverse complement strand
AAAACGAATCCCTTGCTGAGTGTTTAAGCTCAAGCAAGGAGAATCAAGAAAGATGAGCAAGACGACGCGGGCGCCCTACACGCTCGAATTCAAGCTGGAAGCGGTTCGCAATGCATTGTCGCGCATTCCGGCACTAACACGCGCAACTTCGATCCACCCCAATGCGGCCCCAAAAAAGTACCTGTTCGAAACCCTCCGAATACGTGTAGCATACTGTACATCCATACAGGGTTTGCTGCCGCAATTTATCCGATGTTTGCCGCTATTTCCCACCCCGAAGACGTTCACCCGTCGCTCTGGCGCGCATCCCAGCTGGCGCGGGGCGGACAGCGCACGGTGGAGACGGGTTATGCCGCGTTGTCGGCCGAACTGCCGGGCGGCGGCTGGCCGCTCGGGGCACTCGTGGATCTGCTGATTCAGCAGCCGGGTGTGGGTGAGATGCGGCTGTTGCGGCCGGCGCTTGCGGTGCAAGGCCGGCGGCCTATCGCGCTCGTGCAACCTCCGCATGTGCCCAATGGGCCGGCCTTCGCCTATCTGGATGTGCCCCTCGAACAACTGATGCAGGTGCGCGCGTCCAAAATGGCCGATGCTCTCTGGTCCGCCGAGCAGATCCTCCGGGCCGGTACCTGTGGGGCGTTGCTCTTTTGGGCCCAGCAGGTGCATACCGCCTCGTTGCGGCGGCTGCATCTCGCCGCTCAGTCGTCGGACACGCTTTTTGTCATGGTGAGGCCGCTCACGGCCGCACAGGAGGCGTCGCCGGCCTTGCTGCGGCTGGCGGTGCGCCCGGCGGACGACGGCATCAGCGTCGATATCGTGAAGCGACGAGGGCCGACACGCGCTGAAGCCTTGTCGATTCCCCTGCATCCCAGTCCTATTTTGTTCAGCCGTCATGCGCGTCTTTCTCGCCATCAAACTGTACCGGCTTCAGCTGGAAGTATTCCGGCCGAGGTGGTGGCCTGAATCGGCACAAGGCGCGGTCGTACTCGAAAAAGACAGCGTCGTCGTGGCCGATGGTGCCGCGCGTGCGGCGGGCGTGCATCTCGGCATGCGCCGCGGTGGCGTGTTGACGCTTGCGCCCGGTGCTGCCATTCACGAGCGTGATCTGGCCAAAGAAGAGGCCGCGCAGCGCGAAGTGGCCATGGCGCTGATGCAGTTTTCGCCCGAAGTGAGCATGGCGGATGAGGCAACCCTGCTTGTCGATGTCAGTGCGAGTCTGCGTCTTTTTGGCGGCATCCTGCGGGTGTGCCGGCAGGTGCGAAGCGTTTTGCGCGATATGGGTTTGAGCGCGTGTGTCGGTGCGGCGCCTACGGGGCAGGGAGCCTGGTTGCTCGTCCAAAACGGGAACGGCCGACGCCGTTTTCTCGCAATGGGATCGCTCGCTCGCGCGCTCGATACGCTGCCGTTTGGCGCGGTGCCGGATCTGCAGCCGTTCGCCGATTGGTTGACCGGGCTCGGTTGCAAGACGATTGCCGATATTCGCCGGTTGCCGCGCGCGGGCTTGCAAAGACGCTGCGGTGCCGACGTGCTCGCCGCGCTCGATCGGGCATTCGGCGTCGCGCCAGAGCTTTTCGACTGGTTGGAGCCGCCGCCCGTCTTTGCGGCCCGCATCGAGTTGCCCGATCGCGTCGAACATGCGGAGGGGATGCTCTTCGCCGCGCGCCGGCTCATCGTGCAGTTGTGCGGCTGGCTCGTTGCACGACAGCTGTCGCTTGCGGCGGCAACGTTTTTTTTCGAGCACGAGCGCGGCCGCGAGGCGGTGGAGCCCACGGCGCTCGCGATCGCTCTCGGCGAGCCGACCTGGCGTGAGGACCATCTCGTCAAACTGCTCAAAGAGCGTTTGGGCCGCCTGACGCTGCCGGGCTCGGTCATCGCGCTTCGGCTCGAAGCGACGAACGTGGCGGCGGCCGTGCCGGCCTCGGAATCGCTCTTTCCCGAACCCGGTGGCTCGGCGCAGGATCATGCGCGGCTCATCGAACTGCTCGCTGCCCGTCTGGGAGAGGAAAACGTGGTGCGCGCGGCGCCGGCGGCCGACTATCGTCCCGAGATCGCGAACCG
>CBJLAJ010000275.1:0-2071 GCA_966421005.1 uncultured Paraburkholderia sp. | reverse complement strand
GACACGAGCGTGCAGCGCATCAGTGCGCCCGGCTCCAGTGTTACGTCGACTGGTCGCCCTACGGCCCAGAAGCGTGCCTGATTCCGGTTGTAGGTCGCCCCGGACGAGTCCGAGCCGTCGGTCCATTTGCCGATGGCATAGGCGCCATCGCCCGACAGATCGGTCACGGTTCCGGAGAGAAGCGAAAGGTTATCGCCGAAGCCGACATAGGCGCCGGGGGCCGCCTCCTTCAGCTCAGCCGTTTTCATCTGCCCCATGAAACCGGACATCATCGAATCGACATCGGTCGAGGCCGGTGAAATCAGCAAGACGTCGACTTTTCCATCGACGCCTTCGACCGTCATCGACCGACCGTCGGCGTGAATCGCGGATTTCGGCGTTTCAGCCTTGCCCTTATTCCACCACTTTTTGTCATCGCCTCCGTTACACCCTGCCAGGACGACGAGTGCAACCGGTGCGGTCAGCGCAACAGCACGCCTGACCGATAGCGCGCAGCGGCGCCGATAATCTCGCTTCATTGTTTCTCCGAACGCTCCGAGGAAGTTGAGCCTCGAAATCTATTTCGCGCGAAGCGAATGACTCGGAAATGAGGCGTTTTTCGGACCAACGGAAGGACGAGGGCGCTCCACGGCGTTTGTCGTAAGCGCGATCGGGGGGAGGACTACGTGGGCTGCGCGGCGGGTAAGCCGCATGCGCCGATAGGAACGCGTCTATGCGGCGATCTTGCGGCGCGCCGCACGAATGTCCTCGACGCACTGGTAAAGCCGTCGGTTGCTCTCTTTGGCATCGTAGAACGCAGCGCGCGCCAGGGCCTTATCGGCGTATTCCTCGCTGAGCGGCTTGTCGTCGATGAGACGCGCCATCGCGGTGGCCATGGCGTCGACGTCGCCCACCGGCACGAGCACACCGGCCTTGCCATGATTCAGGATCGCACGGGGCCCTGTCGGACAATCGGTGGCCACGACGACCTTACCGAGTGCGAGTGCCTCAATGAGCACCATCGGCATGCCCTCGTTCTTCGAGCTCAATACGAGCATCGAAGCACCGGCCATGACCGGGTGCGGATTGTCGAGCTGGCCCATGAAGTGGACACGCTCGGCAATTCCCAATTCGCCCGCGAGCCCTTCGAGCTCGCCCCGGTGAGCGCCGTCTCCCACTATGACGAGGTGCTCGTCGACGGCGTGTTGGCGAACCATCGCCGCATAGGCGCGCAAAAGCGTGCGATGGTCCTTTTGCAGCTCGTCCAGACGCGCCACCGAGACGATGTAGGGGCGACCGCGGGCAGGTTCAACGCTGCCGGCCGCGGCGCGTTTGCGTAGCGCATCGGCATCGATAGCGTTCGGCAACACGGCGATGTCCTTGAGATGGCTACCGAACATTTGCTTCGCTTCGTCGGCCATTTGCTCATTGAGCGCGCCGAGGCAATCGTATCCCCGATATTGACGCAGCAGGCGCCGCACACGGTGCGCGCGGCCGCTCAAGCGCGCGCGGAAACTGAAGTGATGGATGCCGAGCCAACCGACGTCGAATTGGCCGCACAGCCGCCGCAGCGACATGTCGTAATCGACGATGACATCGACCTTGGAGGCGATCGCTTTGATCCGCTTTGCCAGATGGGGCCGCACGACGAGTGCCGCATGGACATCGCGTGCGATACGTCCCGGTTTCCCGAGGCGGCCCTGGTGCCGTCTTTGCTGAAAGTAGTGGAGCCAGGGGCGGTCCGCGAGTACTTCGATGGGAACGTCGGCGGGGATTTGCGCGCGAAAGCGCCGCTCGAGCGCGGGCGATGCGTAGGTCACCGATAACGACACGCGGAAAAGGTCGCGATCGAGGATTCGCAGCCACTGCAAGAGCGATGACTCGATGCCGCCGTTGTTGAAATCGGTGATATGGAAATGAGCGCGAATGCGCTTATCCGCGCCTGAGTGCCGTTCTTGCTTCGCCATTCTGACTTCTTGATGACCCCGAAAATCGCCGCGATTTGTTTCCCGCGATCGTTATTGCCGTATTCAGATCGTCCTGACTGATTCGCGGACGTTTTTGGCGATTATAAGGCACGGCTTTCGAAACG
>CBJLAJ010000274.1:0-2150 GCA_966421005.1 uncultured Paraburkholderia sp. | reverse complement strand
TGCGATCGTCATCGACAAGATGCTCGAGCAAGAGTCCGCGGCGAGCTGCAACGGCTGCGGTCTCAGCGTCTCGCAAGAGGTCGCGGCACTCTTCGAGCAATGCGCGTGGCCTGGCAACTTCAGGCAGCTCGGCAACTTGCTGCGTACGGCTGCTGCGATGGTCGACGACGATGGTGTGATTCACCGCGAGCATCTGCCCGACGACTTCTTCGAAGATCTCGCCGGCCGTGAGACGAGCGGCGCGGCGCCGGTCGGGCAGCCAGCACATGTCGCGTTGAGGAACGATGCGCGCTTGCACGAAGTGGCGGTTTCGGTCATCGCCGCAGCGATCGAACGGCACGGCGGCAACGTGTCTGCCGCGGCGCGCGCGCTCGGCGTCTCGCGTACGACCATCTATCGCAAGATGCCGGCTTCGTTTGGGCTCAACCGCGCAGTGGAGGACGAAGAATAGACGCCTTTATCGCGCTGTCGGGGTAGGAGGGTTATCGAGCCACGCCGCGGCGTGTAGTCGGCCGTCGGGCTCTCCGCTCCAGTCTTCAACTCGCGCATTCGAGTCTTCGGGATACTCGCCGCGCTGTTGCGCAAGGACAGTCTCGCCCCAGCCAACCGGTGTGCCAGTGCGAGGCTCCGCGTACGGATCGTCAGGCGCGACGCAGGAGATATTCTCAATTGCCTGCGGCCACTCAGGGTTTCGGCACGTCGCATTCGCCAGCATTCTCATCACGGTGAAAACGAGCACAGCGGGCATCGACAGGAGTCGCATGAAGACAGGCGCGTTCATCCCGAAGCTATAAAGCGAAAACAGGAACGATTCGCGCGGCGTCTCATGCTGAGTGTGGAACAACATTGGTTTGGGAAGGCCATCCGGGCCATCGTTCATGTACTTGCACCAGTAGTTCCACTGAGCAAGCGCGAGACGAATCTGCGAGCCCGTCCATTCGCGACCGATCGAAAACACCCTCGTGACGTTGCCCTGCTCGTCCACTGTGTAGTGCCGGATGTGAAACACCGTTCCGAATGGCGTGGCTTCGCGATGCAAACAGAAGATCGATTCGTCCGTCCATGGCGCTTCCCAAACAACGTCGCCCTCGCCACGCTTCGCGAAGAAACGTCTCTCGCGGATCGCATAGAGCTTGCGCGTTTCGCGGTGGAATCGGATCGGGAGATATCGTAGGCCGAAGAACAGGCCGCGGCCTAGCTTCCAGACAATGGAACCGAAAAGTAATATGGGAGCGATTGCCAGCAGGTTAAATACAAACATCCAGAAAGCCGGCGCGGGATCAGCATGGGTAAGAATGTAAACGTACGGCCCAATCCCCATTGCCACAAGGGCAATCACGACAGGCAAAATGACCCACTGCTTTTCCATAAGAGAAGGCTCAACCACATCCATGAATGTGGAATTGATACAAAAAACTGTTGCTAGATCCTTAATTTCCGGTCCCGCTGGCCTTTTGATACACAGGCGATGAGCCATATCCCATTCGGGAACAGGCGAGCCTGTGCATCTCGCCATCAACCGCTCGTCCATATGTCAAGCTCCCAAGGCTCAATTGAATGCCTTCAGTTCCTCATCGAGCGAACGATAGCGTCCCCCCTTACCAAAGCGGCATCTCGACACCCAGTCATTGATCGCTGCCGGTTTGAAATTGGCAATCGCGATGCCGACCAAGCTTGCACCGTAGAGCCTGCTATAGTCCGCACGCCTCTTGCAGTCTCACTGTCGCACGCGCGAGCCGCGTCGGATGCCCGGCCGAATGGTATGTTGGTCACCCTTATCTCGCCACCCGAGCAGTTGGGCTATCGAGCCAAGCCGCAGCATGTTTTCGGCCGTCGGGTTCTCCGGCCCAGTCTTCAACCCGCGCATTCGAATCTTCCGGGTACTCGCCGCGTCGTTGCGCAAGGACAGTGTCGGCCCAGCCTACCGGTGTGCCGGTACGGGGTTCCGCGTATGGGTCTTCAGCAGGGACGCCGGAGATATCGGTGATTGCCTCCGGCCACACCGGATCGCGACATGTCGCATTCGCCAGGATTCTCATGACGGTGAATACAAGGACTGCGGGCATCGACAACAAGCGCATCAAGACAGGCGCACTCATCCCGAAGCTATAAAGCGAAAACAGGAACGATTCGCGCGGCGTCTCATGCTG
>CBJLAJ010000273.1:0-2158 GCA_966421005.1 uncultured Paraburkholderia sp. | reverse complement strand
GGTGTACGGTTATACCGTACCGTGGGTTCGAATCCCACCCTTTCCGCCAGGATTTCAGCAAGAACGGGCCTCTCGGCCCGTTTTTCGTTTCTGCGCCAGAAATCATCCTTTGGCTCGAGGCCCTTATGCCTGCTATCGCCCGCGAGGTCGCCAAGCGGCCTCGAGCGGAACGAGTTCGAGCGCGTCATCGTCGACGAAGTCGATGACGCGCTCGAAGCAATCGGATCTGGACGAATTTTTCACGGTTCGCCACTGTTGCCGCACCATGCGTGGTTACATCGGAATTTTTGACGACGGGGTAGCGAATGGCTGATCGTCACCTGAAGCGGGTGCTGACACCCGTATTGCAAGGGATGGGCTCGACGGTTGACGGAGGTGGCTCGGGCGGCGATGATGGCGGCATGGAAACGCGCATTTCAGTCCTGGAAGCGGCCAACTCGGAAATCCGCGGTCGTCTCGTCAAAATCGAGACGCGGATGAACGCACTCGCCTTGAGAGAGGATTTGGCGAATCTCAGGGCCGAACTTCATGCCTCGTTGAATGTGCAAACATGGCGCATCATCGGCGCCGTGACTCTGCTGACGGGCGCCGTTTATTATTTGGCGAAATACGTTCACTGATGCTGTCTGGTCGGCATCGGGCGGGCTTTCGTTGACGTGAAGCGAAGGACGGCTTCACAGATGCTTACTGGGTCCCGCGGTGGGCACACCGGCTCCCGATCGTCGCATCAACTGTCGCAATGACAGCACGTGCAACAAGATCGAACTTGGCACCACGAAAGCTGGCGTCAACACATCCGGATAAGCGCCGACCCCAATGCCCGGCGCATTCGACGCAATCAACTGAAATCGGCCCGGCGAAGTGATCAGCCCCAACGAGATCGCGATGGCGAAGTCGACGAGCCCAACGACATTCCACGCGATCGCTGTCCTGCGGCCGTAAGCCGTGCCGCTCGTCACGGCGATTGCCGCGAGAACGGCAAGTACGCCGGTCAGCAGATCGCCGATTCCGGCCGGAAATCCGAACACCGCGGGTATCGCGCCTCGAAGCGCAGCGGCAATGGCCCAACTCCCGAACGCACGATAGGTCTGAAGCGCCACGAGCCACGTCGCCGGCATGGCGTCGAGTACTTGACCGACGCGGGTGGAAATCAGCAATAGCGGCGTAGCCACCAGCACCGGCAGAAAGATCGCCAAGGGCAGCGCGGGTAGCGCTCCCGAATGAAATACACCATTGATCGCTGCGCTCCAGATAAGCGCAAACCAAAGCGTGTCCGGAATCATGACCGCCATCCAGATCGCGCGACGCTGGTCCGGTGTCAGGTCGGTCCGCTCGAGGCCGAGCCACAGGCCGAGCGCGATGAGTCCGTGGGCAGCCAACTGGTGAAGCGTGGTGGGAATGCCGCTGGTCTGAATGACCGGCTGCCAGTAAATCAACGCTATCCATAGCGCCGGCAGGAGGATCAACCAGATCAAACTGCGCCGGGCGGGACGCGGGGGCGTGATACCGACAGGAAGCGCTGCACTCATTGCGACGGTCTCCAGATGAATCGTCTCGGATAACGGGCTTGGAGTCGGCGTGGCATGACTCTTCGCCAGGTGGCATAGATGTATCACCCAGACCCCTGCGCGACTACGCCCCCGAGCGTTGACAAACAGTTAAGCGCAGCTTCACAGTCGGGCGAAAGGCGAGCGGTTTGACCTTTGCGACGATGCAGAATGGGCGCATTAGCGGCGATCATCGGAAAAGCGCTTTATCGCCCCCCAATTAAAAACGCCGTGCTCAATCGATGGGTTAATCCGCTCGGCGCCTGTTTGGGCCGTTTCTTTTTGCGTCGCTCCGACCGGTAAAAATGTCGATCCGGGTATTCCCGGTGCGCTCACCCCGAGCGGCACGATTGCGAGCCGACATTCCCTAGACTAATATCCATCTCGCCCGTACTTGTTTCCTCGGTCGATTGAAGTCGCACCCATCGATTGGCCGTTTTTTTCGCTTGGATAAGGAAGTGATGCGAGAGATGGCCACTACCGGCTCTGAGCATTTGCGCCTGCGGCCTGCGTCTGAAAGCGATATTGCATTTTTGCGTACGGTTTTCGAAAGCACGCGCGCGCAAGAATTCGCGCAAACAGGATGGAGCGCCGAGCGTATTACGGCATTA
>CBJLAJ010000272.1:0-2188 GCA_966421005.1 uncultured Paraburkholderia sp. | reverse complement strand
CATGCGCATCCGCTTCGCCAATGCCGTGTGCGTCGTGCACTGCGGCGAGCCAGGGCACGCCTTGCGCGACACCGGTTTCCGCCGTGAACGCTGCGGGCTCGCCATGCGACTCGAAATGCCAGAGGCCCGAAACGCCCACTCGCAACACCGTCAAGCTCTGCGGAGCAAAATCGATATCGTTGACGTTGCGCTCGGCGCGCAACTTCGTCAGTGTGGCGTCTACCGCGAAGCGCGACGCCGAGGAACGCGCAAACACGTAGTTCCAGCCGACTGTCTGGCTGAATGTGCGGCCGAGCAACAACGCGGAATCGCCGATCGCCTGCTGGTACTCGGAAACCGAAGTCGTGTAGCTGAACGTATGAAAGCCAAACGGCACCGCGGCCGAAAAGACGAGCGCGTTACTGTCGGTCGTGCCGATATAAGAGAGCCCGAACGACTCCTGAAAACCCAGCACGTTATCGGCCTCGGCCCCCGCGCGATACCGGAGCGTCCCGGTCGCGGAAGAGCCGTAGTTGTCGATGCCGAAGTTGTAGGCGAACCGCTTGCCGTAAGCATTCTCGATGGCGACGATCGATTCGCCGCTCGCCTGCCCCGGCAGAATCTGAATCTGCGCCTGGTTGCGCCGAAGGCGGTTGATCTGGTCTACGCCTTGTTCGAGATCGGGCAATCTCAAGACGTCGCCGACGCCTTCCGGAAAGGCCCATGCGGTGCCTGCGTCCGTGAGGAGCCCGCCGCCTTTCGTATTCGGCAATCCGCTTTTGGGCAGCGGCGGCGCAGGGCGCAACGCGGCGCCGTTGAGCATGATGCCTTGTATGCGCCCCGGCACGACGGTAATCGATAGCGTGCCCGAGGCCAGATTCTGCGGCGTGCTCAAGTACACGCGCGTGGTGATGTAACCCTTGGCGATATACGCTTCGGTCAAGCGTCTGAGCAGCAGATCGATGCGGTTGCGGCCCAGGTGCTTGCCGATGAACGGCGTCGTGAAGGCGTCGAGCTGCTTCGTCGACAAGACCGTCTCGCCCGAAAAAACGACATGGTCGATCAGGAACGTCGGCCCGGTTTCTGGCAGCGATTCGACATCGGCGCCGGCGGGCAGGTTTGGAACCGTAGGCTGCGCGCCGGGTGCCACTTGAATCTGTGCCGGGGCCGCGTCGAGCTCGCGCTGGCGTTGGCGCGCACGCTGCTCATTGAGCAAGCGCTGCCCGGGGTCTTGTACGCTCGGCAGCGGCGGCGGCAAGGCCGGCGGCAATGCGGGCGGCGGGGGCGTCTGCGCCGCGGCGTGCCATGCCGCGCAGGCGAACGCGCATGCGGCCACGGTATGGACGAACGCGGTTCTCACAGCCCGATCCATGACACGAGCCCAACGTGATTGCCGATTCCCATCGGTTGCCGATAAGGCGGAGCGATCGTGACGATACCGTTCGTTGCGCTCATACCCTTCGCCCCCGAGAAGGCACCGCCCTGCACGACACCCTGGCCGACGAGCCGCACCTCGCCCGAAGCGGCGGAGAACAGCCCGCCGTCGTCCGCCGCATAGATCGCCGCCCAGTTGTTGCCGAACCAGGCCTTGAGCCCGGTGTTGCGGTTGTACGCGGCGTAACCCCTCACCCCTTGCGCCGTGACGATGGGCGCGGTGACGGTCAGGTTGCCGTTTTGCGAGTAGACATTTCCGCCGATGTTGACCGCCTGCGTGCCAGCCGTGATGGCGATGTCGTTGCTTGCCTCGATCGCCCCGCCGAACGATTGAATCGTGCTCGATGCACTCTGGTGACAAACGATGAAACACTTGCGTTGAAACGATGCCTGGCCCGTAAACATGGCTTGGTTGACGACCTGCTCTTGTGCCGTGATCGCGATGTTTCCGCTATTCGCGAGCTGCTTGCCGTCCGGCGTTTTGTCGCCATTCGCGATCACGCTGCCGCCGGCGTTGGTGATGTTGCGGCCGGTCAAGGTCACGCTTCCGGCGTCGGAGACGATATACGACAGTTGCTTGGGCGCGGGCAGCGAGCCGTAGTCGATCGAAAATCCATCGTCGTTCGCCGCGAAAAAGAGCCAGCGACGCCCATGATTCGCGTAGCTCGTGAGCGTGCCGCCGTTCGCGCCCTGAGTGTGATCGATGATGTTGTCGATATCCCCTTGGGCGGCAATCGCGACGTTGTAGTTCGATTCGATGCGCGCGTTGCGGTTG
>CBJLAJ010000271.1:0-2216 GCA_966421005.1 uncultured Paraburkholderia sp. | reverse complement strand
CCATCACCGCAGACCCTGCTGTCAGGCCCGCTCACAACGGATGGATTGCGTTGTTTGCGTGCTCAAATCAGTGCTCACCGATTGTCTAGAGCTGGTTAAATGGCTGGCGGCAAGAAGCCATCATCGGGCAATTCGCAGGAGCAAAAGTGAGCGCAGCATTTGTACTGAACCGCGCGGACGGCGCGCCTTTTTCGACCGCCTTTCGCAGGGCAGCATTCGGCCATAACGATCCATTCGCGCGACATCGGGAGATGGCTTGGGAAGGACCGGATTCGATCGCCGCGGGTCGCGTCAGCTTCATCGGGGAGCTCGACGTAGCGAGCTTTCCCCACGTCGAAACCATCGTCGTCATGGAAGGGACCCTCAGGCTCGAAGCGGCCGGAATGGCACCGTTGGTGCTGCGTCCGCACGAGGGTGTGGTGATCGGCTGCGGTACCGCGCTTCGCATGAGTGCCGAATCCCGCACGCGTTTCGCCTTCTGCGCCGCCGCTTGCGAGGAGCCGACGACGACCGGCCTCACCCCTTTACGCGCCGACGCCGATTTCAAACCATCGGCAACCCTGCCGGCGGAGGTGCTGCTGGGGCCGCCCCCCGAATGCCGCAGCGACAACGTCTTCACCGATGAAGGAACGCAGTACAAGGCCGGCACGTGGGATTCGACGCCCTACCATCGGATCGTTCGCCCGCATGGTGTGAACGAGTTCATGCACCTCCTCGCCGGCAGCGTGCGGTTCGCCGCGCCTGACGGCAGCGTGCTGTCGCTCAGCGCCGGCGACACGCTCTTCGTGCCCAAGGGTGCGTCGATCGGATGGGAAAGCAGCGATCGCGTGGCGAAGTTTTACGTTACGCAAACCGTCCGGATTCCCATCGCACGAGATTGACCATGTCTCCTCCGCTGCGTCAGATACAAACTTCGCCCACACTGCCTGCCGCCGCCGACGTAGTCGTGATCGGCGGCGGCATCATCGGCGTCTTCGCTGCCTACTATCTGGCCCGGCGCGGCGTTTCGGTCGCGTTGGTCGAGAAAGGCAGGATCGGTGCCGAGCAGTCGAGCCGCAATTGGGGATGGTGCCGGCAGCAAAACCGCGACGCTCGCGAATTGCCGATGGCAAGCAAAAGCATTGATCTTTGGGAACGATTTGCCGTCGAATCCGGCGAAGATACGGGCTTTCATCGCTGCGGGCTGTTGTACCTGAGCAATGACGACGCCGAGCTGGCTCGTTGGGCCAGTTGGGGCGACTTTGCAAAGACGGCGGGCGTGACGACCTACATGCTCGATAGCCGTCAAGCCGCCGAACGAGGCAAAGCGACGGGCCGAACCTGGAAAGGCGGCGTCTTCTCGCCCAGCGACGGCACGGCGGACCCCGCGAAGGCCGCGCCCGCCGTGGCAACGGCAGTCATGAAGCTCGGGGGTAACGTCACTCAACACTGCGCGGCGCGCGGCATCGAACTCGAGGGCGGACGGGTCTGCGGCGTCGTGACGGAAGCCGGCGTCATCAAGACGCGCACAGTCGTGCTCGCCGGTGGCGCATGGGCATCCGCGTTCTGCCGTCAGTTGGGCATCCGTTTTCCCCAGGCGTCGATTCGTCAATCGATCCTGAGTGTCGCCCCCGTCGAGCATCGCTTGCCGGATGCTTTGTTCACCTCCGGCGTATCGGTCACGCGCCGGAACGACGGACGCTATGCACTGGCCATCAGTGGTCGCGCCCGCGTGGATGTGACGCCACAATTCCTGCGGTTCGCCCCGCAGTTCCTGCCGATGTTCGCCAAGCGCTGGCGCAGCTTGCTTCCGGGCGGCCTGGAGGGCGTGCGTGGCGGTCACGAGACGCTGAAACGGTGGCGGCTCGATGCGCCCACCCCCATGGAGCGTGTACGGATTCTGGATCCGAAGCCCGACCGGGCGACGATCGCCGAAACGCACCGCCGCGCCGTTGCACTGCTGCCCGAACTTCGCGAAGCCAAAATCACGCACGCGTGGGCTGGTTTCGTCGACAGTACGCCGGACGGCGTACCGGGGATTGGCGAAGTGCCCGGCGTACCCGGATTGATCCTGGCTGCGGGGTTTTCGGGCCACGGCTTTGGCATCGGCCCAGGCGCTGGGCACTTGATCGCGGATCTCGCCAGCGGTGCGGAGCCGATCGTGGACCCCACGCCCTATCGGCCTGGCCGATTCGCCCACTCCGCCTGGGGCAAGGTCGCCGATTTCTAGGTCACAC
>CBJLAJ010000270.1:0-2237 GCA_966421005.1 uncultured Paraburkholderia sp. | reverse complement strand
TGCCGATTGTAAAGATCCGCATTCGACGCAGTAAATGCACCCGACGTCCCACCAACCACCGCGCCCGCGGCGCCGGAGAGCACGTTCGACAACACGTTCCCCAGCGTCTTCGACCCCGTCTCGTCTCCGATAGCGTCCGCAATGCTATTCAGCTTTGGCGCCAATGCCGACGACACGGCGGCTCCCACCGCACCGCCCAGTACATTGCCGCCGCCCACTCCGGCGAGCAACGCGCCGCCCACCGTGTGCAGTAGCACGCGGTTCTCTCCCCCTTCAGCCCACGAGTTCGCCTGCGCCTGGTACTGGGCCGCCGCCGTTGTGTCTCCCTCTGCCTTCGCTGCATCTGCTTTTGACTGCGCCTCCCTCTGCTTTTCGCTGGCATAGTCGCCAATCGTTCGGGCAATCGTCTGGCCCGCCGCCTGTGCCGCTTGCATCGTGTCAGCCTGCTGCGCCAGCATATTCTGGACATCCGGCGTCTTCGAGACCGTACCGTTCGTATTGGACGTATCGCGGCTCAGGCCCGCCAGATCTTGTTTCTGGTTGGCCCCATCCGCCACAGTGATTGCACCGACGCTAACCGCACTTCGCGTCGTCGCGCTTTCATCGCCATTCGCATTCTGGGACATCATTGGCGTGACACCACCGGCCCCGCTCACGGACCCGGGACCCGTCGCCTTCTGGCTAAGTCCTATCGAAGCCCCAGCACTAAAGCCATTACTCGACGCACTGTAATGCGATTGATTCTGGATATCGCTATATGTCAGCGTCCCGGTCGTCAGACTATTCTTCGAGGCGTCCGCCGTACTCGCAATCACCGCCCCTTTCAGATCGGTGTTGCCTTTGACATTGATAGCGAAGCCCCCCGAACCGGCCTGAATACCCGCCTGCTCGTTCACGCCGGCATAGTTCGCATCGGCGTGTCCGTTCTGCGCGCTGAAGCTCGCGCTCGCTCCGCCCATCGTGCTGACGCTGAACCCGCCGCCCGCGCTCGACTGATGCGCCGCACTCACAGTCTTGTCCTGCACGCTTGCTATATTCAGATTCCCGCCAATATCGGCCACCACCTGAGCGCCCTTTACATCCGCGCCAACGATATTGGTGTCGCCTCCGCTGACAATCGACACCGAGTTGCTGCCGTAGATGTGCGTGTTGTTTTGCATCGCGGCGTCGGAGTTCGCATTTCCATGCGCATTCTGCATGGATGCCGAAATTCCCCACCCGTTGGTGCCGAATGAAACGCCCACGCTCGCGCTCGAGGACGAATTCGAGCTACGCGTCGAATCTGTGTCCGTCGTATTAAGCAGGTTCACCTGATTTTTCGCGATCAGCGCCACGTCGCTCGCGTTCACGTCCGAGCCCGCAATGGTCAAATTGCCGCTGCCAGGCGTGCCGTTCCCCGTTGCGACAAACGTCGCTGCTCCACCCGCTTGGACTGACGAGCCACGCTGTGTCGTCTGATCCTCCGACGACTGGCTCGAACTATGGCTCGAACCGACGCTAACCTGAATCGCGATGCTTGGCTTCGTGCCCTGCCCACCGGTCACCGCCGAAGCCACCGTTGCTACATCGCCCGCCGCAGCGATCGCATGAAGCGCCGCAGCCCTGTCGTTTCCATGTGAGGAATTGCGGGCCGCCTGGGTCTCGCTGATCGCGTTGTTGATCGCATCGCCTACCGAGCCGGATAAGCCGATGGTCACACCGCTCTTGCTCATTTGTTGCGTTTGCGCCCGATGCGAGGTATCGGTCGCCGAATCGATGATGATGTTCGCGGCAGTTCCCGTCACGTTCTGTGCTGCGATCAGGTCGCTACCCGTCACGTGAAGGTTGTTACCGGCCTGCACCGTCAAGTTGCCATCGAGCGAGCCGATCGTGCTCGCGTTGTTCGTGACGCTCGATTCCTGATCCGTTGTCGCGAGCTTGCTGTTACCGACCGACACGGCGATCCCGCCACCCGCCATCAGCCCTGAGTGATGTTCCTCATAGCTGCCGGACGACTGCATCGTGTCCTGCGACGTCGTAATGTTCACGTCGTGCGCCGCACTGAGCGACACATCGTTCGTCCCGACGACGGTGCTGCCCTTGATGTTGAGATCGTTGCCACTGACGATCGACACCCCATCGGCCGAAATCGTACTGCCTTGCGACAGCGTCGTCGTGGTGTTGCGCGCGCTAGCCACGCTCGTACCACTCAACACCCCGCTATGGCTATGCGTCTCATGCGAGTTAAGCTCGTGCGT
>CBJLAJ010000269.1:0-2281 GCA_966421005.1 uncultured Paraburkholderia sp. | reverse complement strand
ATCGAAGTACCCCTGGTAGTCGCCAGGCACGATGCAGTTGCGGTATCCAGTGTACGGCGCCAACTCGCCACCGGCACGCGGCTCGAAGTCGACGTCGCTTGACCCAGCGCCAATGCCGTCCCGGCAAAGCTCCAGGCTCCCGATTGACAATCGAGTGGGAGTAGGGGGCTGCCGGTGGATGCAGCCATTATGTCGTGGTCCATCGCGGGAAGCTCACCCCCGCGTTGTGCCGCAGGCTGCTCGCGCAATGAAGACAACGAACTGCGCCCTGGCGCATGATCGCGTGGCACCGCATGTCACCTGATGGGAGGCGCGGCGGGCTGAACGAAAATCCGCTCCTCCAGCGCCGCTTCGATCCACCCGAACCCGATGCGCTCCTGTTCGAGCCGCAATGCGTGACGAATCCGGTTGTCGCGTAGATCGTCAAAGAGTTCGCGCTCCTGCGCCGTGAGTCGCGGCAGATCGCGAACAGCTTGATCGCCTTCATTTACCCAGAACACTTCATGTGCCATCAGTGTCGCGCGGTCCATCAAGAACGAGACGACGTGAGGGCGACTGCGGAACATCGGGAAACGCCAAAAAATGCTCGATCGGCGGCGGTTGAGTGGAGCCGAGCACCGCCATACCGCCCGCTTCCCAGCGGTTGGTATGCCACTGTTGGCCGACGACGGCTTCTTCGCCGCGCTGGCAATGCGTCATCATCGCGGCAGCGGTTTCCTGCAGGAGGTTGACAGTGGGGTCCTCCCCCATGACGTCGTCCCCCAGTGGCGCTTCCATCATCATCTGCCTCATTGCAGGAGTGGGCCGGGTAACGGTGTCGCTGCGAAAGTCGCTCATGGTGTGGTCAATACGCGATGAAAAAAATGCGCCTCGTGCAATTCGGCGCTCGTTACCAGCCATAGAACCGCGGCCAGGTTTCGATATTGCCGTCAGGGCCGACGGCCTGATAGGCCGGATGCTGCGCGCCGGTGGCGCACGCATGGTTGGGCAGTATCCGCAGGCGCGTCCCGATCGGAAAACGGTTCTCGATTTCGTGATCCGGCGTACCGGACCGGGAGACGATCCCGTGCTCCTGATTGGCGCCGCTCATCAGATACTCGCCCAGCACCTCTCCGTTTTCGCCGCACACGAGCCCGTAACCAAAGTCGCGCTTTTGGCGCTGGGTGCCACGGTCGCGGCTCATGGCCATCCACCCTGCATCGACGATGGCCCAGCCTTTCTCGCTCTGGTGCCCGATGACGGTAGTCAACACGCTCAATGCAATCTCGGACGTGTCGCTCACGCCGACGTTGTGCATGACGAGATCGAACATGACGTAGACGCCCGCGCGAACTTCGGTCACTCCCTCCAGATGTTCGGCCGACAACGCCGTCGGTGTCGATCCGATGCTCACGACGTCGCACTTCAGGCCCGCTGCCCGAATGCGTTCGGCGGCACGCACGCAGCGCGAGCGTTCCTGCTCCGCGATGCGCATGAGCTCCTCGTGGGTATCGTAGTCGTAGCTCGAACCGGCATGGGCCAATACACCGCCAAGATGCATGCCGCCGTTCGATAGAGTCGCTGCGACAGCGAGAAGCGCGTCGTCATCGGGTGGGATGCCTGAGCGATGACCATCCACGTCGATCTCGATCCAGACTTCGAGGGCCTCTTCGTGCGCTCGACCGAACGCGACGATGGCCTCGGCGCAGGCGACGCTGTCGGCAACGATCTTCAGATCGCAGCCTTGTTGGCGCAGCGCGAGCGCCTGCGCGAGTTTCCCCGGGGCCATGCCCACCGCGTAGACGATGTCGCGAATGCCACTTGCGAAGAATTGTTCGGCTTCCTTGAGTGTGGATACGGTGATGCCGCGTGCACCGGCGTCCATTTGTGCCCGGACCACCTGTGCGCATTTAGTCGTCTTGACGTGCGGACGGAACCTCACGCCCAGCGCATTCATGCGTTGCTGCATTCGTTCGATGTTGCGGTGCATACGCGCGACATCGATGATCGCAGCGGGTGTATTCAACGACTCCAAATTCATCAGTGGCTCCTGCGATTCTTGGCGCGATCGGTCTCGATGCCGTGTCGCCATAAGGAGAAGGCACTATAGAAGCTGGCCGAGAATTTGTGCTTAAGGGTCGATAAACTGCCCATTAAGCACAGTTGAATGTCGATGTGCGAGGGGCGCGCGACACCGCGACGATCCCGTTCGAGCCGGCGCAATGCATCCGTGGCGCTGGGAGCGCCTCATTGATTCAACTGCGCCAAGGCACCGGGTTGAAGGCTCGCTTCGCGGCTTCCA
>CBJLAJ010000268.1:0-2329 GCA_966421005.1 uncultured Paraburkholderia sp. | reverse complement strand
GTTGGGATTGCCCCGGAGCGCATGGTTGCGCTACTGAACGTCGAAAGAACGCCCCACAAATGGTTCGCTCAGCTGAACGAGCCGGTGATTCGGCGCTACGCGGATGGTCGACCTGACGCCGATCCGGTCGTGAGTGCGCAGATAGCGGAAAAGTTTCGTGCGCTGGAGACCTCGCAGCATGAATTGGTGCTGCTTGGCGCGGCGAAGGCGGGTAACGAATGGCTGGCGGCATCTCTGGTTTTGGGGTTTCCACAAGTTCGCCGCGTCGATGAACGGGGTAACACGGTACTGCATTACGCCGCGAGCCAGGGGATGGAAAGGGTCATCGAACGGCTCGCGGGCAAGATCCACTTCGATGTGGCGAACCGGGATGGCAACACGGCGCTCATGCTGGCCGCGAAAAGCGGCCATGCCGTGGCAATTCGCGCGCTCAAGGCGGCGGGCGCCGATATGGAGCTGGCAAATGGTGCGAGTGAAACGCCATTGATGATCGCCGCGCGCGCGGGTCGCGCCGAGGCGATCGAGGCGTTGCACGAGTGCGGGGCCAACCTCGAACGAACGGACGTAAGCGGCTGGAATGCGCTGCTGGTGGCCGCGGCGTTCGATAAACCGGAGGCAGTGACGGCGTTGCTCGATCGCGGCGCCGATCCGGCGCATAGGGACGTGTACGGCTGGAACGTATTGCTCGTGGCCGCGGCGAACGGCGCTACGAAGGTATGCGCTGCATTGATGGCGCGTGGCATGGATCCGGAGGAGGCCACCGCTGCCGGAATGACCGCGCTCATGCTTGCCGCAACATATGGCCGCGTGGAAATGATCGAGGCGTTGGCGGACGCCGAGGTCTACATCGATCGACGCAACGGGGCAGGTTCCACCGCTGTGATCTTCGCCGCGCAGGCTGGGCAAGCCGCGGCAATCGAAGCGCTGGCCGGGCGGAGCGCGAATCTCGATCTCGTCAACGATGCCGGCAAAAGCGCGCTGATGTTTGCCGCGCAGCACGACCATGTCGAGGCCATCGAGATGCTAATCGCGCGTGGCGCCGCGCGCGAACTCCCTGACGCAAACGGCTCGACCGCATTGATGCTGGCCGTGACGCATGGGAAGATCGCGGCCGTCCGGGCGCTCGTCGCACGCGGCGCGAACGTGGACTGTACCGGCCCTGACGGCATGACGGCGCTGATGATAGCGGCGCAAGACGGAAACGTCGCCGTCGCCGAAGCATTGATCGAAGGCGGCGCGGACATCGACCGGGGCGACAGTGCGCAAGGCCAGACGGCGCTCATGTGGGCGGCGGCGGCCGGACGCGACGAAGTCGTTCGGGCGTTGCTCGCGAAGCGAGCCAACGTTTCGCAAACCGACGCGAGGGGCTGGAGCGCGTTGATGTATGCGGCGAATGTGAACGACTCCGCCGTCATCACCACTCTCGTGAACGCGGGCGCGGATATCGATCGAACCGACCTCGATGGGTGGGATGCGTTGATGGTCGCGGCTTCCAGCGATGCTCATAGGGCGATCGAAGCGTTGGCGGCGGCGGGCGCGGACATCGGTCGGACCAACGCCTCGGGTAAGACCGCCTTGATGCTCGCAGCGCGTGACAACTGCTGCAATGCCGTGCGCGTATTGGCAGCGAACGGCGCCGCAATCGACCAACGCGACGGCGAAGGCCGAACTGCGCTGATCCTTGCCGCCGCCCAGGGTCATGTCGAAGTAGCGAACGCGCTGCTGGCCGCGGGTAGCGATATCCGCAGTGCCGACAATGACGGCATGACCGCACTCCTGACGGCCGTTGCGGCTGGCGATACCCTTATGGCCGAGATGCTGATTGCACGCCGCGCCGATGTCGAACAGGCAGATGCGCAGGGCCAGACGGCGCTCATGCTGGCTGCACAGGAGAACGACGTCGACATGATCGAAACGTTGTTGGACAAGGGCGCGCACTTCGATAATACGGATGCGCAGGGCCGCACCGCGTTGCATCATGCGGTGCAGCACGGCCGGAGCGACGCGGTCGACCTGTTGCTGCGCCTTGGAGCCGACGCGTCCATCGTGGACGAGGGCGGCTCGACGCCACTGGCGATGGCCCAAGCCCAGGGGCACGAAGAGATCGCCAGCATGCTGCACCTCGCTTGCGCAGCGTCATCCGAGCGTTCAGCGAGCGAGGGTTCGGATGACGCTTCGTGGAACGGATCGGATAGCGGCAACGATTCCGATTCGCTGCCGCCGGGCTCGCCCTCGTCGCCCGCTTCACCCTCTTCGTTGGCCGAGCCATCGGCGAAGCGGCGGCGGCTCTGACAGCGCGAACGGCGCTTGCCTGTCGATCGATGGCCGA
>CBJLAJ010000267.1:0-2383 GCA_966421005.1 uncultured Paraburkholderia sp. | reverse complement strand
TTCATCGTGTGGCAGGTCGAAGACGGGCAGGCAAACGCTGCCCGGCCGCCGCCGATGTCCGCCAACCGATTCGATACACTCGCCGTCCATGCCGGCGCCGCGCCCGACGCAGCCACCGGCGCGCGCGTCACGCCCATCTATCAAAGCGCGGCATTCGTATTCCGCGACACGGATCATGCCGCGGCGCTTTTCGATATGGAACGCGCCGGGCATGTCTATTCGCGCATCTCGAACCCGACCGTCGCCGTTTTCGAAGAGCGCGTCGCGGCACTCGAAAACGGCGCGGGCGCGATCGGCACGGCCAGCGGGCAAGCGGCGTTGCATCTGGCCATCGCGACGTTGATGGGCGCAGGCAGCCATATCGTCGCTTCGAATGCGCTTTACGGCGGCTCGCATAACCTGCTGCACTACACGCTGCCGCGCTTCGGCATCGAAACGACATTCGTCAGGCCGCGCGATATCGATGCCTGGCGGGCCGCGCTGCGGCCCAATACCCGCCTTCTGTTCGGCGAGACGTTAGGCAATCCGGGCCTCGACGTGTTGGACATTCCCACGCTTGCGCAGATCGCCCATGAACATCGGGTGCCGCTCCTGGTCGATTCCACGTTCACGACGCCCTATTTGCTCAAACCGTTCGAACATGGCGCCGATTTCGTCTATCACTCGGCAACCAAATTTCTGGGCGGGCACGGCACGACGATCGGGGGCGTGCTCGTCGACAGCGGCGGCTTCGACTTCGTCGCGTCTGGCCGTTTTCCCGAACTCACGGAACCGTACGATGGCTTTCACGGCATGGTGTTCGCCGAAGAGAGCACCGTCGCGCCGCTTTTGCTGCGCGCGCGTCGCGAGGGGCTGCGGGACTTCGGCGCCTCGCTCCACCCGCAAGCCGCGTGGCAATTACTGCAAGGTATCGAAACGCTGCCGCTGCGAATGGACCGCCATGTGGCCAATACGCGCAAGATCGTCGAATTCCTGGCGTCGCACCCGGGCGTGGCATCGATCGCCTATCCGGAGCTGCCCTCCCATCCGGACTACGCGCTGGCCCAGCGCCTGCTGCCGCGCGGCGCCGGCGCAGTGGTCAGCTTCGATCTGCGTGGCGATCGTGCCACGGGCCGGCGCTTCATCGAATCGCTGACGCTCTTTTCGCACCTCGCGAATGTGGGCGACGTTCGCTCGCTCGTCATTCATCCCGCTTCGACGACCCACTTTCGCATGGACGCCGCTGCGCTCGCGGCGGCAGGCATCGGAGAAGGCACGATTCGCCTGTCGATCGGACTCGAAGACCCGGATGATCTCATCGACGACCTCAAACGCGCACTCAAGGCAGCCGGCAAGTCAGGCGCGGGAGCCGATGCCAGCCGTGCCGCGCCGAAAAAGGAGTCCGCATGATCGTCGAAGTCCGGGGCAAACCGGCTTATGCCTATACGGGCGGCAGGCCGTTCGATCCGACGCTGCCGACCGCCCTCTTCGTTCATGGCGCTCAGCACGACCATAGCGTCTGGGCCCTCCAAAGCCGATACTTTGCGCATCACGGGTTCAATGCGCTCGCCGTCGACCTGCCCGGCCACTGCCGCAGCGCGGGGCCCGCGGCCCAAAGCATCGGCGCGCTCGCCGATTGGCTCGCGGCGCTCCTCGATGCCGTAGGAGTAACATCGGCATTCGTGGCAGGACACAGCATGGGCTCGCTCGTGGCGCTCGATTTCGCCGGCCGCTACCCGACGCGCGCCGCGCGTGTGGCGCTCGTCGCCACCGCGGTGCCGATGACGGTTTCGGACGCATTGCTCGACGCCGCGCTCCATCGTGAGGCGGAAGCCATCACGCTCGTCAATCGCTGGTCGCATTCGACGATCGCCGCGAAGCCCTCGTGCCCAGGCCCGGGTTTCTGGCTGCACGGCATGAACCAGCGTTTGATGGAACGCGTCGCCGCGGCGGGCGAGCCGGCGCTCTTCCATACCGACTTTTCCGCCTGTAACGGCTACGCCGAAGGGCTCGAGCGCGCAGGACAATTGCGCTGCCCCGTGCGGCTCGTGCTCGGCTCGAAGGACGCGATGACGCCGCCGAAGGCCGCGCGGGGATTGACCGAAGCACTCGCCGCCGCCGGTGCGCAGTTCGACGTGGTTACGCTCGATGCCGGTCACGCCCTGATGTCCGAGGCGCCGGATGCGACCCTCGATGCGCTTTTCGCGTTTGCACGGCCGCTTCAGGCATTACCACGGTCCTGATCGTTGCGCAGGAGGTCGCTATCCATGGCACCCGGCACGCATGCGACTCGCTTTGCGAGCTTCGCGCAGTTCTATCCCTTCTACCTCGGCGAGCATCGCAACGCGACCTGTCGAAGGTTACATTTCATCGGCTCGCTGGGCGTGATCGGCTGCGTCGCGAT
>CBJLAJ010000266.1:0-2398 GCA_966421005.1 uncultured Paraburkholderia sp. | reverse complement strand
GCAGAAACCGGCGCAGCGTGCCCGGCACGGGCCCCTGAAGCAGCCCCTGCGCGAGGCGGGACGGCCCGGTCACCTCCGAGGGGCCGCCCGGCTCGAAGCCCGCGCTGCCATAGTGCGCCGTCGAGTCCAGCGAGCTCAACGATCCAAAGATCGATCCCGTTCCCGGTTGGGCGGTGTCCGATGGCCCTGGCCCGACCTCCGGCGTGTCCGGCAGACTGAACTGAGGCCACGCGCTGGCTGATGTCGGCGAAAGATGGAACGGCGACGGTGTTTGCGTCGACGCTTGCCCCGCGTACGGGCCGGCCGGTCCTCTCGGCCGTGTTCGCAGCAATCGAACATTGGCGTCGGCCGCTTGGCGTAGGCGGCCATCGAACCAACCGATTACCTCGTGCCCCGCCTGCGTCACCCCGCTCTCTGCATACTCGTCGAGAAACAGGCGCAGGTCACTCTCCGAGGCCCCGGTGCGTCGCGCGACCTCGGCGACATCCGCATGCTCCGCAAGCATCCCCAGCGCCTGCACGAACCGCTCGGCTCCGATCCGAGCAATCGCAAGCTCGGGGGCTTGCGGCGGGAATATCGTCCTCATTTCTCGCAGCGCCAGAGTAACAGCGCGGTAGCTGCTCGACTTTTTGTCCGCGAACAACTCGAGTTCAGCCGCCAAACGGGCGTCGTCAACATGCAGTCGAGCCGCTATGCTCGCCTCTTGCTCTGACCGAAGCCATGAGCTGAACGCACGCACACGATTGGCGTATTTGTCTACTTTGGTGTTTCCGAGTTTATCGCGGCTCACGGGCTTGCCCGCCGCCTCAGCCGCCGCCTCCAATTGAGCGTTAGCTCGAGCCTCGTATCGCGCGATGAGCGGCTGATCCAATAAAGGCATATCGAACACCTGACGTCTTCTCTTGACGTTCGTCGCCCCTGTCAGGTCGTACGTGCGTAGATGATTGAGGGCAGTGACGAGTTGCAAAGGGCCGCCCGGGGTCACGCATTGCCCGGCCCTGGCGAGAATGTCGTCGGAACGCAACCAGTTGGAATCGGACAGCGGGGGAAGACGCGACCTCGCGAGCCATTCGCTGAAGCTTAGCAAGGCGGCTATGTATATGCGATTCGTCTTCACGAGTGGACCCGTGGTGGAAACGGGAGTGTTGAACGCCTGTTCGATCAACCGGCGATCTGCTTCCGGCGCGTCCCAGTCTCGGGTGACTGGCCGCGTGGGGATTTCCGTTATCCCATGCGTACTGGACTCGATCTCGCGAAGATGTCCCACAGCCGCAACCGTGTCCGATGGTCCGCCCAACTGAACGAATTTCCGAGCATCGGATATCAATTCCTCACTGAATAGCCGGCTCTGAATATCGTCCTTGCCGACCTGCGCGAGCCACGCACTAAACCGCGTCAGCGCTTTCAGATAAAACTGTTTCGTGGCGTCATTGCCCTCACTCGCGGCCAGTCCTTGGCGCGCACGCTCGATCAGCGCCTCGTCATTGTCGTGCGGATCCGGGTGATTTCTAAAATCGGGCGGCGGGAGCGTCGTTTCTTCGGCGTGCATGGCGGTCCCGGCTATCCAGCGGGCGGCCGGGTCTCCCGCTTCATAGCGTGAACGGCGGCGCCGCGCTGGGGGGGCGGCCTGGGGGGCCTGCTGCCTCGATGTACCGGCTCCCAGCATGCGCCCCAACGCACCGCCGGCTCTCGCCAACAAGCTGCGCCGGCGGCGCGGCACAGCAGCGCCGGCCTGCGTCGCCTCGTCTTCAAGTGTATGCCGTGTGACCTGCGCGTCGATTTGCCCGAGCAGGCGATCGTGTTCGGTGACATCCTGCGGGGGCGGTGTATCGGCACGCCACATGCCGCCTCCGTCAAATCGCGTGCTGCTGAATTGCGCCTCGCGTCTCACTCGCGGGCCCATTCGAGACGAATGGCCTGCGAAGCTCGAACGCCCCATCTCGCGGCCATCCTCGACAGGCATGCTCCGGCGTCCGATCTGTAAATCTCCAAGTCCCTGAAGGACCGCGGACATATCGTGGCTAAAGGAATGCGCCGAGTCGGCTCCGATGTCGGCCCCGATGTGAGACGACTCCGGCGATGTCTCGCCTTGCTCCGCGTCATGCCTTGGCCAACTGTATCCGTAGTAGCCGAAATAACGATGATCCATACCGGCCCTGTGTTTCCTTGCTGCCCGTCAGCCTAAGCGAGGGCATTTGTCGAATTGAACCGTTCATCAGCGACACGCCTTGCGCCGCGCTGAACGCGCCTCGGTAGTGCTTGCTCTACCCGGTTTTAGACACCGTACCGCGCCGACTTGGGCCTTACTTCGGCCACAACGGCTGGAAGTGCCCCGGTGTGTGCAGGATATGCACGAGCCGTGTTTGCCCGTACGGATCTGCTTCTTGCCCCAGGATCG
>CBJLAJ010000265.1:0-2461 GCA_966421005.1 uncultured Paraburkholderia sp. | reverse complement strand
AGAGCCGCGTAAGCGCAGAAAGGCTGCTTCTGTCGGGGTGTATTTCAGCAGCCTGCTAATGGCATGCATGCCGTAAATCGAGTACAGGCTCGTCATATACAGCGGAATCGTGAAGAGCTCGACCTCGAGCGCGGCTTGAGCGATGGCGCGCAATGCCGCAACGTCGGTTTTCTTATGTGCGGGATCCCGCAAGGTTTTTCCGGCTCCGTTATTGCTTTCGATGCTTTCCATGCGCGGCCTCCTACTTACCGGCGAGCGCATCGGAGTTCGTTCGCCAGCTGCGGGGTGGGAAGCGACGGCTGACGAGCCGTCCCTTTTTATGAAAACGACGGACAACGGGCTGAGGCCGGTTTTTATAAAAATCCGTATCGGCCTTTCGTCTGACGAAACATACGGTAGCTACGTTGGCGTGTCAATGACACCGGGCCTGCGAGGCGTATTACAACGCTTTCTTCATTCCGCCCCTTTGAAGTTCAAGATCAGCATGAGCGCAAGCAGTTTGGCGGCCGCATTTCATCCATCTTCGATAACCCGCCGCTAACGCTCTTGCGTCGATAATCTCCGGGGTTTGGCCGACTGCGTTACAGGCAAGCGCGAGCGCTCGCGGCAAGGTGATCAGGCGATCTCTGAGCGACACTTGCGGCCGCTGAGCGCAGGCTACGCACGAATGTCGTCATGTCGTGCTGTCGGATGTGACGACATTCACGACATAGCCATCAGCTAATCTGCGCCAATCACCAATTTGCCGAGTCTGTTCGAACTGGCGTATGGCGTCGGATATGGCCTCCGCCTCGGCTGCCCGCGCAACCGTCGCACGCATGAGTTCGCTACGGTGCCCGATACCCAGATGATCCTGAATCTCCTTGAAGAAGACGATCTCGAACGGACGACGCTCCGAAGTGCATCCGCCCAGGTCAGTGGTCGACACGATACCGGCTATGTGCCTGCGGCGATCGAGTACGACGAGTCGCCTCACATGTGCAGTCTTCATCAAGGTCTCGGCGGTTTGCACCGGATCGTCCTCAAAGCAGCAAAGCGCGCCGACCGACATGGCTTCACGGACGGTCATCGTCTCACCGCTGCGTCCGTCCGCGACGGCTCTCATGGCAATGTCGCGATCTGTCAGCATGCCGAGCACCTGCTTTCCGGAACAGACTGGCACGCAGCCGATATTGAACTCTTTCAATTTGCGGGCAGCCACGGCAAGCGTCACGTCAGGTTCGACGCAGACTGCTTTGCGCATGATGTCTTTAACGAACGTCTGCCTACCCTGGCTACAACCTGCTACAGACTTACGAACGGCCATTTCAGCCTCCTGCCGATCCAGATCGGTAAATGCCCGCCATCGCCGGGTGTCAACGCAGGAGCGGCACTATTACCGGCTACTTCGGGCCGCCGCCTGGCCGCCGCATACGCGCGTCCAATGCGCATGAGCGGATCCGATATGCCGACCAGCTCCCGAACTTGTGTGCGCACCCGCGGATGAATGCAAGCCAGGCCCAGAACGACAAACGATCCAGGCAGCGTCAATAGAACGATGAATAGCGCTCGTCTGAACATCACCCCACCTTTTGACTGACAGCCTTTCCATGCCTGCAGATTACGAGTGCTCGAAAACGAAGCGGTTGATGTCAATCAACAAATAATATGGTCCGAAAATCTGCGCAAAGCGCCGCCTTGACCTTATTCGCTTGATTGGCGTCAAGCGGTTCATGCTCGGCAGCGTTGCAGAACGGCTCGTGCGAGTGTCTTGCTGCCCGGTCTTGCTGATCCCCGGAAGCGTCGAGTCTATTGCGCCAGAGCATGACCTGGCCGTGCATTGATGCACGCAACATGACCGCGAAGCGTCATGGATTGCGACGCTCAGGTCACTCCGAGGCCTCGATCGCGGCGAGGGGAAATGAAACGGATAGGGCAAATCCCTCGCCAGGCGCAGTGCGAATAAGAAGCTCGCCGTGGAGCCCTGCCGCACGTTCGCGCATCCCCAGCAGGCCGAATGAAGTGGGCGATGGTCGTTCTGCGCTTTCGCAGCCACGACCGTTGTCCGTGATGCTCACGACACAGCCTGGCCCTTTGCACTCGATTCTGAGCACCACTTCAGTTGCGCCGGCATGGCGCGCGACGTTCGTCATTGCTTCCTGGACAATGCGGAATATTGCAGTCGCGCTTTGTCGGTTGAACTCGATATCGTCCGCGGCGATATGCCTGACGACGCGCACGCGATACCGCGCGGAAAACTCGTCGGTGAACCATTCGATTGCCGGAATCAGACCAAGATCGTCCAGGATCGCGGGACGCAAGTCGGCGGCGATACGCCTCACG
This sequence comes from uncultured Paraburkholderia sp., assembly GCA_966421005.1. GTDB lineage: Bacteria > Pseudomonadota > Gammaproteobacteria > Burkholderiales > Burkholderiaceae > Trinickia. The sequence goes on along the minus strand of CBJLAJ010000265.1, from coordinate 139 downwards.
GATACGACGAGCCTATCGATCAACTCTTGGATGCTGCCGAGGTCGGCACGCGCCACCGCCTTCCTCTGACCGCCCGAACGGTTTTCCATCTTGCCGACCTCGATCTTGAGAGCAGCCAGTTGCTGGCCGAGGTCGTCAT
>CBJLAJ010000264.1:0-2639 GCA_966421005.1 uncultured Paraburkholderia sp. | reverse complement strand
TCGAATCGATGCCCGATCGCGACGAGGCCCTCACGGGGATTTCGGAGCATATCCGCTCCTTTTGGGAGCCACGCATGCGGCGCGTCATATTGAGCGCGCTCGACAATGCCAGTGCGTCCACGATGCGCGAGATCGTTCGCGAGGCGCTTTTATCGCGCCGCGCCGAACTCGAGCCGCGCGCCACCGCTTTCGCGACTTCACTTTAGGGAACCGATATGAAAATCTGTGTCTACGGCGCCGGAGCGATCGGCGCTTACATGGGCGCTCAGCTCGCGTTGGCCGGTGCCGACGTGAGCTTCGTCGCGCGCGGCCCCCATCTTGCCGCCATGCAGAAGAACGGCGTCCGCCTGCAAACGGAAGAGGGCGAGCGGGTGGTCAACGTGCGGTGCACGTCCGATCCGCGCGAACTCGGCGCGCAGGACTACGTCATCATTGCGCTCAAGGCACATTCGGTGCCCGGCGTCGTCGACGCGATGCAACCTTTGCTCGGCCCGAACACGGCGATCGTGACGGCCGTCAACGGCATTCCGTATTGGTACTTCTATCGCCACGGCGGCGTATTCGCCGGCACCATGCTCGACAGCGTCGATCCTGGCGGCACGCAGTGGAAACGCCTCGGACCCGAACGCGCGATCGGCTGTGTGCTGTATCCGGCTGCCGAGATCGTCGAACCCGGAGTCGTTCGCCATGTCTACGGCAAGAAATTTCCGATCGGCGAGCCGAGCGGCGAGAAGACCGAGCGCGTCCTCGCGCTGCAGGAGATCATGAAGGCGGCTGGTTTCGACGCGCCGATCCGTGACGACATCCGCGACGAAATCTGGCTCAAGCTCTGGGGCAACCTCTGCTTCAATCCGATCAGCGCGCTGACGCATGCCACGCTGGATGTCATTACGAGCAACCCCGGCACCCGCGCGGTGTCGCGCACGATGATGCTCGAGGCGAAGTCGATCGCCGATCGCTTCGGCGTGCATTTTCGCGTCGATGTGGAACGGCGCATCGACGGAGCGGGCGCCGTCGGCGCACACAAGACTTCGATGCTTCAGGATCTCGAGTCCGGCCGTCCGATGGAAATCGATCCGTTGCTGACGGTCGTCCAAGAGATGGGCCGCCTCGTCGGGCAGGCGACGCCGACCATCGATACGGTGCTCGCGTTGATCAAGCTGCGAGAGCAGACAGCGCAGCAGGCGATCGCGCGCGCGGCTGCGCAAGCGGTCGCACAGCCCCGAGCAGCGACGGACGCCGTTCGCGCGGCGTAACGTACTTTCCTCCAACGTCGAGGCCCGCTACCGCGCGGGTTCTCGTCTTTTCGCCTGCCTATCGCGTATACCGCGGCAACACGCCGCCGCGGTGTCTCTTGCGTCTCCGTCTTCGCTCCAATCCCCCTCGCTCTGCAGATGATTACCCGCCGAAACCTGCGCGGCACGGTATCCTGTCGGTCGCGCCGCGCTCGATAGGCGCCGCTTTCCGGCACGGAGACTGCGCATGTGTCAGCAAAGCAACGTCGTTGCCGGATCTGGTGAAATATCACATACAAAATATTGACGGCTATCGCGCCGCAGCATTACCATAGGACCATCTGATCAAACTTCCGATGGAGCTGGAAATGGAACTGGTGGAACTCCCGAACTTGTCGTTGCTTTCGCTTGCAGCCGTCGGTCTTGGCAGTCTTGCCACGTACCTGATCTCGCAATGGCTGCCAGAATCCGTCGCCGATCTTGCCGCCAAACACGGCCGTTTCGCCGGCCTGGGCGAGCTGGCGGGCGCTGCTGGGCGCGCAGCGGCACGCCATGGTCGGACTCATGAGGCACTGAATGTCGTCAGAACTGCTAACTAAAAATACGGCTTCACCGCTCACGCTGTCGCTGAAATCGATCGGCGCAAGCGTCAGCTTGCGCGATCAAGCGTATGCGATGCTGCGCAAGGCGATCGCGGACGCCGATATTTACGCAACGCGAGAGCCCGTGAGGCTCGACGAGCGCATGTTGAGCGAGACGCTGGGTGTTAGCCGCACCCCCATTCGAGAGGCGATGACGCTGCTCGAACAGGAGGGCTTTTTACGCACGGTGCCGCGTCGCGGTATCTACATCGTGCGAAAGAGCCGGCGCGAAATCGTCGAAATGATTCAGATGTGGGCCGCCCTCGAAAGCATGGCGGCGCGACTGGCGACACTGCACGCGACGGACGATGAGATCGCCCGCTTGCGCCGCATGTTCGACAATTTCCGCGACAGCACGCCCGCCGAACATATCGAAGAGTATTCGGACGCGAACATCGCGTTTCATCAGGCGATTGTCGAGCTTTCGAAATCGCAGATCATTCTCGACACCATCAAGAACATCTTCGTGCACGTCCGGGCCATTCGGCGCATGACGATTTCGCAAAGCGATCGCGCCGCGCGCTCGATCGTCGATCACCTGCGCATCATCGAAGCGCTCGAAAAACGCGATACCGAACTGGCGGAGCGTCTGGTTCGTCAACATTCGCTCGATCTCGCCGACTACGTCGACGCGCATTGCGATTTTCTGGATTGAATGATTTCCTCAGTATGCGCTGGGCCGCCCCGAGCATACTGTGAGCCCCCTGAGTCAGGCGCGCTTCGCGGTCAGCGCGCCAACTCGCGTGATCTGCTCGAGCAGCTC
>CBJLAJ010000263.1:0-2660 GCA_966421005.1 uncultured Paraburkholderia sp. | reverse complement strand
CACAATCTTTATAACCACAAAGCTTATGATAGGAATTTGCGCTTACCTTGTTTATCCCCCTGCCACATGCGCAAGGCTTTGCTCGGTCAGAGGCATCGGCAGCAGGTCATGCGTATTGCGGCCGCTGACACCCGTCCAGCAGAGATGATCGGAAATCCAGGAGGGACGAACGCGCTCGGCCAACTCGCGAACCTTGCGCAGGTAGACGCGATCGAGCGGCGCTACGCTGCCAATCGACAGCGACACGCCGTGCATGACGATCGGCCGGTGCGCCGCTATTCGCTCGAGCACGTGGGCCGCGTAGCCGTGGTGATCGAGAAAGTTCTCGGTGATGATCTCGAACCAGTCGACGCCCCACTCCGACGGCGCAGTCGCCATCAGATGCGGAAAATGGACGTGACGCAGCCCGACTCCATCGCCGAGATTCGGCAAGCCTACGCGGAAAGCCGATGCGCTTGCCGCCTCGGCCGAAACAACCCCTTCGATCATGTCGACGGCGGCATGGCGATGCGCAGCGGGTTCGCGGGCAGCTCGGGCGGCACCTGCTGCTGTCTTGCTTCGAGCACGCGCTTATAGGCCTCGTAGGCGATCTTGTCGATACGGTCGCCCTTCTCGAACGAGATCGTCGCGTCTGCGCCTTCGAGTGCAACCGCCTGCCAGTGCGGTTGAAAGCCGCCGACCTTCTTGTAGTCGAACAACTGCATCGTGCCTGCAACGGGGAAGCGCTGCGAGGCCGAAATCGGCACCGCGCAGCCGCCGAAACCCCGACAGCGGTTGTCGCCGGGAGCACTGTAGACCGGCAGCGGATTGCAGCCGTTGCCGAACGTGCGCGTCTCCAGCGCCGTACTGGCCCGCGTGCTCGTGCTGCAATTGCCGCCGCCCGAGACCTTTTGCACGAAGCCGCAGCCGCCTTGCGCGTTGCATTGATTAGAGCCGCGGCAGCTATGGAACACGCCCACCTGCGCGCAATCGTTCGGCGCCTTCCCGGCATTGAGGTCGAGCCCTTGACATGCGTGATACAGCGTCTTCGAATCGAGCGGCTCGAGACCGATCGACAGATCGGGCGCCTTCCCATAAACGGCCCAGCAGATCGCCATGCGGTCGCCCGAGCCCACCATCGACGGGAACGGGAACTGCACGGGATTCTGTGCCTGGGCGGCGGCGCTCCAGAAATCGTCGAGCACGGTCAGCACACCGGCGATCGACCCGACCGCGGCCTGGCTCAGTGTCGGGTAGTAGCGCGCAGGCTCCGCGCGCAGCGTATTGAGCGCCTCGGCAACCTGATCCGGCGACGGAATGGGATCGTCGATCGGCCGCACATAGTCGGGCTTCTTCAGGTCGTTACCCCGCCAGCCACCGCCCTCCTTCATCCGCTCCGCCCACCAGTCGATCCATGTCCGCACGCCACCGTGGGCGAACAGATTCCGGATATCCCTGTTGAACCGCTCGAAGTGGTCGGCTTCGTCGTGATCGGTGCGGGCCGCGGCATCGGCCGAAGGAACGAGCACGCCGCTATCGTCGAAGCTTGGATAGTCCGATTCGAGCGCGAGGGGCGACGGGCGATACGCCTTCTGCACCGCGCGCAAACCGACCTCTTTCGCTCGCTGCAGCAACTGCTGCTTGCGCTCGCCGCCCTGCAAGAGCCCTTGCGGCTGCGCCGTCAGCTCCGCAAGCACCGGAAACGCGTCCTCGGGCAACGTATCGACACCGAGTGCGTCCTTGAAAACTTCCTGGAGATTCTCGTAGTTGCGCGTTCCGATCTCCCCTCCGAGGTGATCGCCCAGCACCGTCATGGCCTTTTCCACGCGCCGACGGATGCGCAGCTCGAGCGTGCTGCCTTCGCCCTGATCGGTGATGGCGCTCATCATCGTCAGCATCTGCTCTTTGGCGATGTCCTTGTACGTGAGCGCAATCGTTGCCTCGAAGCCCATGAATTCGCGCATCGGGTGACCGGAGCCGGAGAAGTTGTTGAACAGGTCGTTTTGTTGCCCGTTCGGATTGAACACGCAATCCCACAACGTCGAGCCGTCCTCGTAGACCACATTCACGTAGTTGCTGTAGCACTGATACATCCAGCCGATCGAGCCGAATTGCGGTAGCGGCTCGCCTGCCTCCCAAGGCCCGCGTTCGCCACCGGGCTTCCAGATATCGTCGAACGGAGCGCTCGGGAAATACTCGCCGCGGTAATCGTCGAGCACGTCGGCAAACGCGGCGGCGTCGTCCCGCTCGATCGCGCAGAACAGCCATAGTTTCTCTTCATTGAGCGCACCGACATCGACATCAGCCGCAAGCCCCTCTTTCCTGCGATCCTGATAGCTCTTCGTATGAGCCAGATCGATGATGTTCGGAATGCGCGTCTTGCCGGGACCATAGCATTTCCATGCGTGCGTCTGCGGGTCGACGAGGGAGCATGTGCTGTATTTCGGGGGCGAATTCGGATCGCTGACGGCCGTCGCCATGTTCGAGGCGAGCTGCAAATGCAGCATTTCGTCGATAAAGACGGAAAAAAGAATATTGAACGCCTGCTCTTCGTTGTTCGCAGGCTCGCGCACCGGTTTCGCACCGGGCCAGAGCCGGCCCTTGTAGTAATCGAGGTTTTTTCCCGTAATGGCATGCATGCCGTAAATCGAGTACAGGCTCGTCATATACAGCGGAATCGT
>CBJLAJ010000262.1:0-2661 GCA_966421005.1 uncultured Paraburkholderia sp. | reverse complement strand
GCTCGACCATACCTGGAAGCATTGGCTGATGCAGTCGATTCAAAGATTCCTCGCTTCATTTGATTCGCCGCTGCGCCGCACGCGACGCGGCAGCCGCAGTTATGATGGGCCCCTACATCTACTCCATCGTTACGACGTACTCCACCATGACACTATCCACCGAAGCCCTTGACCTGATTTTCCGTAACGCTCGCACTCATAGCGCCTGGTTGCCAAAGCCGGTGGACGACGCCCTTATGAAGCAAGTCGTCGATCTCGCGGTTCTCGGCCCGACTTCGGCCAACTCGAGCCCGGGCCGGTTCGTATTCGTGAAAAGCGCCGAAGCCAAGGAAAAGCTTCGGCCCGCACTCGCCGAGGGGAACATCGAAAAAACGATGGCAGCTCCTGTGACGGTCATCGTGGGAATGGATATGGCATTTTACGAATATCTGCCCCAGCTGTTTCCCCATACCGATGCGCGCAGCTGGTTTGCAGGCAACGAGGCCATGATTCACTCGACGGCATTTCGTAACGCATCCCTGCAGGGCGCCTATCTCATCGTCGCCGCGCGGGCACTCGGTCTCGATGCGGGGCCTATGTCCGGCTTCAATGGAGCGAAGGTCGATGAAGCATTCTTCGCCGGCACCACAATCAAATCGAATTTTCTGATCAATCTCGGCTATGGCGATCAAACGAAGCTGCGCGCCCGACTTCCGCGTTTCTCATTCGACGAGATAGCGCGAATCGCCTGAAGCGCTTAACGAGGGGCCTCGGGCAAAGCTGCCTTCGCGCGAGGCGCCGTGGGCGAGGCGCATGTCTGTCATGAGGTCGTGAGCAGCGCGAGATAGAAGACGATCGCGCCAATCAGCGCGCCGACGAAGCAAAAGCGTTCGCTTTCGGCATCCGTTCCCGAACGCAGCCAGGCCCCAACGACGCCGAAGAGCCCCGCAATACCCAGCGCCACGAAGACCATCGCCACATAAAAGAGCGTGGTGCGGCTGATGTCGAGCAGATCGATGCGGCGCACGAGGTAATACACGCCCAGCGCCATCACGGAGAGCACTACGAGCGGCAGCATGACGTGGCTGCCTTCGTGACTGAGATGATGCGGGTGGTCCGAGCGCAAATGGAGCCACTTCATTGTTTTCATGATCCGCCTCCCACGTTGGGTGCGCCTGCTGGCGCATGGCTCGAATCAGAGGTCACTGCATTAGATCGATTAGGACAACAAACGATCCCTGCGGTATGCGCGAAGCGCAACGAACCGCTTTGGAAACCGGTGAATGCGGATTCGAACGGCGGGAGCAGGCAATCTGTCGGCTCGGTACAATGCGCAAGCATTCATGAGGAGTTTGCCTTCCATGCGCCGTTCCAGTTTTCTTATCAGAGTCATCGGTATCGGCATCCTGCTGCATATCTACGTCGGTTTCAGACTCATCCCCGAGTGGCCATTTGGCGTGTCAGCAAAGGTTGCCGCCATTGTCTGGCTCGTGTTGTCTTGCGCGCTCATTCCTCTCGGCGTACTTGCGCGGCATTTCGTGCAGCGCCAGCCGCTGGCCGATCGGTTGGCCTGGATCGGACTGCTGGTGATGGGATTTTTTTCGTCACTGCTGGTCATTACGTTTGTGCGCGACTTGTCGATTGCGTCGCTATTGACGATCGATTCGCTACTTCCGCGAACCGTGTCGCTCGATCAATGGCGCGTCGACTCCGCGGTGGCGGTTCCTATATTGGCACTCCTGTCCACCGCGATCGGTTTCGTCAACGCCCGGCGCAGAGCCAAAGTAGCGGCCGTGGATATTCCGATCGCTGATCTGCCGCCGGAATTGGACGGTTTAACTATCGTTCAGATCAGCGATATACACGTCGGCCCAACGATCAAGCACTCGTATGTCGATGCGATCGTCGCCGAAGTGAACCGGCTGCAAGCCGATGTCATTGCTGTCACGGGGGATGTGGTCGATGGAAGCGTCGCACAGCTCGCCGAGCATACGCGGCCGCTTGGCCGTTTAAGTGCCCGTCATGGGGTTTTCCTGGTAACGGGCAACCATGAGTACTATTCCGGGGCGGAAGAATGGATTGCCGAGTTTCGACGGCTTGGCTTGCGCGTGCTGTTGAACGAACATGTCGTGCTCGAGCACAACGGTGCGCCGTTTGTCGTGGCAGGCGTCACCGACTATTCGGCTGGCCATTTTAGCGACGCGCATCGTAGCGATCCGGCGGGGGCAGTCAGGCATGCGCCCGCGGAAGCGCGTATCCGGGTCTTGCTTGCACATCAGCCGAGGACAGCACTGGCAGCGGTCGAAGCGGGCTATACGCTGCAGCTTTCCGGACATACTCATGGAGGCCAGTTTTTTCCATGGAATTTCTTTGTCCGGTTCCAGCAGCCGTTTACTGCTGGTTTGGCGCGGATCGATGACTTGTGGATTTATACGAGCCGGGGCACTGGATACTGGGGGCCACCGAAGCGATTGGGCGCACCGTCGGAGATCACGCGTATCAGACTGGTCGCGGAGCAGCCGGCGTAGCGACATTCGGCCTGCGAACGACCTCGACATTCATTCGAGCCAGACGTCCAAGGCCCAAGCAAAAACCCCCGGCTGCGCGAGGCGAGCCGGGGGTTTTTCGGTGAGGAGCCTGACGATTACCTACTTTCACACGGGCAATCCGCACTATCATCGG
>CBJLAJ010000261.1:0-2714 GCA_966421005.1 uncultured Paraburkholderia sp. | reverse complement strand
CCATCGCAGCCGCGCAGGTGCCGGAAGCGGCTGCAGTGATACCCGTCATGAGTGGCGATAAGCCAAAGGGCAGCATTATCGTCAGCGTCGACGACAAGGTCTTCTCGGTCCACGATCCGGAGCACGTGAAAATCGCTAATGCGATCGAAGTGCGGCTGGCGGATCACGATCTTTTGCCGCGATATTGAGCTCCGTCTCGGAGGATGCGACGGCATGCTTACCACTGTTGCCTTGGAGATCGTGATGGCAGCCCCGTAATTGTCCAACAGTCCGTTGGGCAATTCCAGCGTCAGGCTAGGCACAGGATGGTGCACAGGTTGAACTCTTCCAGCAGTTCACGCTTGAGCATAGTCTGCTTTCGCTCAACGTTTCAGCGTCGTACGGCCTTCATCAGGATCAATACCGTGTTGACGCAGTAGCTTCGTCAGGCGCGCGACCCGAAACCATAGCCCGACGGCCGTCACTGTTACGACCGTCGAATACACGTTGTCGTTGCCGATCCATCTCGACAGGAAGATCACGCCCCCAACGAACCCGAGCGCACAAGCCAGCAACAGACCGCGGTCGATGAGCCATGCTTTCATCACTTCAACCCCGAGCCTACTCGCGCGTGCATCCCGTAGGCCGAGCGCTTCGGTGACGACAAATCGAACAGTTCAGGGTGGTGCACCAGGAACAGTTGCATGGCCGGCGAAAACGGCGCGACACCCGACGCGAAGATCATTTGATGCATGCGCGCGGCGGCGCCTGGGCCTGCCTTGCATCTGTAGAACGCATCGCCGGCCACCATGAGACTGCCGACCATACCGCCAAGGTAGTAGGCGCCGTAGAGCGCACCGAGGAAGGCGAGTTTTTCGACGGTCTCGCCTGCGCCGACGAGCTCACGTAGCGTGACCTTCATGCCCATCGTCTTGATGATGCCCGCGAGTTGTCCGATGGCACCGAGCGTACTCGTTTGCGAGACGAACAGATTCGGCGGCGCAGTCAGGCCGATCGCTTCCATATTCTGTTTGAATGCCGGGTAGAACCCGGCTGTGCAGGTTTGGCCCGTATGTTCTCTCTCATGTTTTTGTTCATCGGCGCCCGTTGATGTTTTTTCAATCCGACGCGGGGGAAGCATATCACTTCTTCGATGCTGGGAAATTCGCGGAACGTTGTGCGTTTTGTTCGGGCTTGGACCTGCGATCTGAGGCTTTCTCACGACGTCATAACCTGCGCCGAGTGCCCAACAGCGCGTCGCAAGTTTGACGTTCTATGTCGAGAGTGAGCCCGCGAGCCAGTTCAGCCGCCGTCAAGAGATCCGCTTCTGGCGATCACCGCGCGGTCGAAGCCGCTATAGAATTTGGATTATCCAGACAAATAACGCCAGCGAGCCGGCCGTCTCGCTGCAGACTTTCATGTCACGTATCGAACTCTATTGCGGTTCCGAAGTTGAACATGGCTCTGAAAAGCGCGTTCTCGAGGAAATTTTCAGGCATCTGCGAGTTCATGGGGCGTCTGCCGTCGTGTTCGCGAACGTCACCATCACAAAGCGGCAGATCGACATTTTCGTAGCCACCGCGAAGACCACCCTCCTCCTGGAAGTGAAAGGCTTTCGACGTCCAATCATCGGGCATATCAATGGCCCGTGGTACAGCATCTTGTCGACCGGCATACGCCAGGAAGAAACCAACGCGTGGGAACAGGCCCGGCAGACGAAATATGCGTTGCTCAACCGGATGAAAAGCGAGCTGCCGGGGCAATGGGTTCCGTATCCTGATGCAGCCGTGCTTTTCGAAGGCGGAATACACAGGGATTCGGAATTCGAGGACCCGGATGACAAGTGGGTCGTGATCCGAGGCATTGAACGCCTTGGCGAACTCTTGGAGACGCCTTCGAGCGAGCCGTGGCCGCTGGACTGGGTAATGCATCTGGCTGAAAAGCTGAACTTGCGTCGATGCACATTGGAGGAGGCGATCTCCGAGCCGCTGCGGGCCGATGAACCGTCCGTGCCCCATTCCAGCGTTCGGTTTGTCAGCGTGGCGCCTCCGGTATCGCAGGTGGCCGCGGTGCCCACGGACGATGGGCATCGCGTTTCGCGGAGCGTTGTTCGGCGTACCGCATCGGAGGCCGTTGTATGGCAGCCAGTCGATGAGGGCCGCTTCCGCACTTCGAATGATCGGGCGGCATTGCCGCGTCCAGGGTTACCCACCGTCGATGTAGCCACGCCGCCTTTCCACTCCAAACGCACTGGTGGTGTCCCATTTCGTGCTATCGGGCTGTTGATCGCTGCTGCGATGCTTTGTCGAAGCGATGCGCTGCTTGTCCAGGCGGCATCGACAACTGCCATGGCGCAAGCTATCGCCACTGTGGCGCCGACTCGCCATCATCGCCCTACCAAACACGTGCTCAAGCCCCACCGGAGAATCGCAACGGACAACGTCGCCCCGGTGCCGCCCAGCACGGCGAGCGATGCGGATAGTGCTTCGAGTGTATCGTTCGCGAACGTCCCGTCTGGCCCGTCGCCGACACCCCGAAGTTCCTTGTCCTGCCCGCCGGGCGTCGACCGTTTAGGCTGCACGGACCATGACGATTCGGGACGCCCGCCCAGTTGCCCGTATGGATACGCGAGCAACGGAACAGACTGCGTACGGAATGACAGGCCGTAGCTGCGGCGGAATCAGCAATCTCGGGGGAGCAACGCTTCTCTCACACGTTGAAGATTACGAGCGTAC
>CBJLAJ010000260.1:0-2730 GCA_966421005.1 uncultured Paraburkholderia sp. | reverse complement strand
ATGGTCGCATCGAGCTCGACACCAACATCGTCGAGCGTTCGATGCGCCCACAGGCGATGACCGAATCATTCTGCACCCCCTATTCAAGTATTTGGAAACATTAAGCTCTGTCTTTCGGAATCAACCCGACACGGACGACCTTTTTGCTTGAGCGCAGCAACAACCTGCTCACTTGCGAGATCGGCCGCACGGATCTGATGTGGTGCGTCCGGCATAATCTGCTCGCTGTTGAGGATGCCAGCCTTGATGAGCTTGCGAATTTGATGATGGCTGACACCGAGCTTTGCGGCGGCATCACGCAGTGTCAGCCACTCGCCGTTCTTCTCGGCGGAACGGTAGCCGTGGATACCGCGTACACGGCGAAGCGAGCTGACGCGGTGCGCTGTCCAGGTCTTGCCTTGGCCCGTCGGCATTCCCATTCGGTTCAGAGACGCGGCGATGTCCTGATCGGACCATCGCCCTGCCATGCTGCGAATGACGGCGAGCGCTTGCTCGGGTGTGCTACACCCGTGTTCCCCGGTTCGCGGCTTGCGGACGCGCAGCTCGGAATGCTGGCCGCCCTTCCAGTGGATGACGAGCACGATCTCCCCGGCCGCATCGTCGATATCGACGATGATCTCGGTGATCAGTGCCCGCACCAGTCGCTGGCGCGTCCTCATCGTGGTTCGCGGCGCCTTCCATGCCGCCGAGAGATCATCGGCCAATCCGGTGAAGTCAGGACGCACATCGTCGGCATCGGCTATCTGCATTCGATCGAGCCGGTCCCGGCAAAGCTCGACACGCTGCAGCGCGGTCTCCCACGCCTTCTCCAGCTGCGCCGCGATCAGGCGATTGTCGGGGTCGCAAGCAGCATAGCGGCGTTCAGCGAGCGATGCATCGTATTGGGCTTGCTGCAGCTCTAGCTCGGCGATGCGCCGCCTGTCCTGATCCTCGTCTCTGAGCATCCGGTCGGCCTCCTCAGCCGCCGCGATCGCCATGGGCGCCACTGCGCGCAGCATCTCGGCGGCGATGGTCTCGTCGACGCGCTTGCCGGCGACGCTCAGGCATCGCCGCTGCCCCAACTGTACATTCGGTTGTTCGCACCTATAAATCGGCCGTGGATAGCGACCGGTGTATAGAACGCTGAGCCGACGACCGCAGCGCGCACAGCAGACGAGACCGGCCAGCAGGGCGCGCCCGCCGCGCCCGGACTTCGTGTCCCCAACCCTGCCGTAGGCGTTGCCCGCAAGCAGCGCCTGATTGCGCTCGAACTCCGCCCAGCTGATGTAGCCCTCGTGATGATCCTTGATGAACACCTCCCACGTGCCCATCGGCTTGTGGTGGCCATAGCTCTTACGCGCACGACCATCGACGATCGTGGTGCGCTTCTCGCTCTTCCCGTACGCGTAGACGCCGGCATAGAAGGGATTCTTCAGAATCGATATGACGTTACGATACCTGATTGGCCGCCATTCGAACGATGTCAACGTCCGGCCGTTCGACGGATAGGGAAAGTGGACGTTCTGCGAAGCCATCCACAACAGCACTTGGCGGGCGCTCCCGAGTTCACGGAACTTCTGAAAGACAAGCCTGATTACCTCCTGCAACCGCCGGTCCGGATCGAGGCCGAGGCTGACGTTCCGGTCCCAAGCGTAACCGATTGGACTCGAGATCCTCAGCTCGCCGCGCCTGGCCTTCGATCGTGCCGCCTCGTACATCCGCGATCGGATGATCCCCAGCTCGAACTCGCTGATGCTCCCCTTCATGCCGAGCAGTAGGCGGTCGTTCGGTCGGCACGGGTCGTAAACGCCATCGAGGTCGATGACGCGGGCTTCCACTAATCCGCACAACTCGAGCAGATGATGCCAATCACGTCCATTGCGCGCGAGTCGCGAGGCGTCGAGACAAAGCACCGCGCCAACCTGTCCGGCGCACAGGGCGGCAACCAGACGATCAAAGCCGGGTCGCTCGACGGCGCCACTTGCGGTGCGACCGAGATCGTCGTCGATCACTTCGATATCGGTGAAGCCACGTCGACGTGCGACTTCAACCAGCTCGTATTGGCGCCTCTGGCTCTCCAAGTTCAATTGAACCTGCTGTGGCGTCGACTGGCGAACATAGACGACCGCCTTGCGCTGGAGAACCACTGTTGGAAGGAGAGCGTCATGCGTTGTCATCGCTGACCTCCCCTGTTGCTACGCCGCCCGCCTCGAGCAGGAGCCGCGCCATCGCTCTCAGCACGGCTCGGCGCTCCGCCGGTGTCATGGCCCGGAATCGTACGTCGTCGAGAACGAGATCGAGCTGGCGTGGTGCCCTCAGAGCTGTGTGCCGGCGAGCCAGCTCCGTCCTTCGTGCGAGCGGTAACCGCGCTTCCATCCTGCGCCTCCTGCGTGACGATGTTGCCGTCCGCGGAGACCAGCCGTGATTCGCAGGCAATGAGTAGCTCGCGCAGCGAGCAGAGCGCCGCCAGGGAGACCTGCGGTGCGCCGACCCTTAGACCGGCGCAGTAGACCGGGTCGAGCTTCCACGCCGGCAAAATCGTCACAGCGACGCCGGGTGTGAGCTCAACGTGCACCAACTCACCCGAAGCGCGGCGCTCGCCCCGAATACAACGAACCCTCTGCCCGTACAGTGGATGCCACCGATATTGGATCACAACATCCTGCCCGATATGGGCAGAATGACTGCGAGATTGTTCTGACGCGCAAGAATGCTCTCTTCGCCGGTCACGATGACGGTGCTGAAAATTGG
>CBJLAJ010000259.1:0-2808 GCA_966421005.1 uncultured Paraburkholderia sp. | reverse complement strand
GCGAATGCGCTGCGTTTCGAGGATCGCAAGGGTGCTGAGCAATTGTGGCTGCACGCGGAACGCAATTTCGATGCGGAGACCGAGGTCGATCATGCGCTGTCGGTCGGGCACGACCATACGCATACGGTCGGCCACGACGAAACGATGCAGGTAAAGAACAACCGGCAACGCGGCGTCGGGCAGGACGAGACGGTGAACATCGGGCGCCATAAGGTCGCGCAGATCAAGGGGAATGAGACACATGGGGTCGGCGGGAACCGCAGTGTCTTCGTTGAAGGCGACAGTACCCATACCGTTGTGAAAGGGAACCACAGCTTCGCCGTGGCGAGGGGAAAACATGACTTGTTCGTCAAGGGCGACAGTACTCATGTCGTCGAAGCAGGCTCCTATGCCGCTCAGGTCCAGCAGGGAAATTATGCGGTGCAAGTTAAGAAGGTCGCATCGATGATCGCGAACGATTACATCGAGATGGGAGCGGGCAAGAGTGGGAGTGGGATGGCGATCAACAAGGAAGACGTCGGTGTGGCCATCGACGGGACCGGCGACACCGTCGGTGTCAGTCTCGTAGGCCGACGCGGCGGCGTAAGTATCGCCGGAGATGGCAAGGGTGTGGAAATCGCCGGCCTTAAACAAGGCGTCAAGATCTACGGCGAGGACGATCTCAAACTTTCAGGCAAAGCGACCGCGAGCCTGCAGGCACCGAAGATCTACATCGACAACGGCACGGACGGTTGTGAAGTCAACGTCACGGCGACGAAGATCGTCCTCTCGACGAAAGGCGGCTCCGTCACGCTCGACGGTTCGGGCGTGATGATCCAGGGGACGATCGCCCACATCAATTGATTTTGACGGAGCGGCCAGGTGTCGACGGCCGCTTGCCGAATCCATGGTTTCACTCGACGCACGGGAGACATTCGATGGAGAACGAAGCGGATCAGTTGACGATCGACGAGGCGGTTGAAGCGGACACCGTCAAGGCATTGCGGCGATTGTTCGAAAACGATGCGTCGCCGGATTTTTCGCCGGCGGTCGAACGTAACGAATCGTCGACGCTGATCGGCGAGGTGACGGATACGCACCATCCGGATGCGATGGGGCGGGTTCGCGTGAAATGGTCGGTGCAGGACGGCAGCACGTGCGAGCGTTGGCTCGAATGTCTGGATGGCATGAAGCCGGGTATCGGTGATCGCGTGCTGCTGCAGTCGCCGGCGAACTGGCCCGAGTATCTGGTCTGCGGCCTGCTGAAGCGGGCAGGTCGTGGAGAGCCGGTCGAGCCGGCCGTCAAGCCCACCGTGGCGCTGGCGCTCGAGGCGGACCAATGCGTGCAGGTCTCCGATGCGACGGGTCGTCCGCTGTTGCAGGTGCGCGCGTCGCCAGACGGGCCGGTCGTCACGTTGTTGAATCGGAACGTGAATATCGAAGTGGACGGCAAGCTGCGGCTTGTCGCGCAGACGCTTGAGCTCGAAGCGGGCCGTGGTGGTGTCGACATCCGGACGGAAGCGGATACCGTCGTGCGTAGCCGGTATGTCCGGTTGAACTGACAAGCAAGCGTGTCGCCATGCATCGCGAATTTGCCGCCATCGAATCGTCAATCGAAGCATTCGTCGAGCAGCCCGACGATCCGGCGCTGCTGCTTGAAATGACCGACAACGACGTCGTGCCCGTGCTGAAGATGCTGCAATCGCTCGATGAGCGAGTTGGCGATGCGATTTTCCTGAGCTTTCCATTTGCATGCGACGCGGCCGATACGTATCTGCAGACTTGCATGGAAGGACTCGGCCGTCAGATCGACGAAGAGAACCGGGCACGTGTCGAGCGCGACGAAGCGCGCTGGGCATCGCTGCCGCTCACGTGCACCGACCCGAGACGTGCGCCCGCGGAGCGGCTGCGTGACGCCGTCATGCACATTCACACACTGATACCGGAGGGCGCGAAAGTCGTTTGGGCATGGTTGCCGTCCTCGATCGGCGATGTCGCCGGGTTCGCGAAGCTGGTGCTGCAGTTGCTGGCACTGAACGGCTTCGAAGACTGGATGGAAGGGCATCGCTTCTGCATCCGCGACGATCGGAATCGTCCGTGCCTGATTCCGCTTGCCCGAGAGAGAATGGCGGAACACGTCTTGATACTTCCTGTTGATTTCTCGTCCGGGAAGGCGACCCGTAACCTGGTCGACGTGGCAAATGATGCTGCGCAACCGATCGCGCAGCGTATGGGAGCGCTGATGCCGCTCGCGGCGATCGACCTCGCCCACGGCAGGCTGCCGGACGCGCAGCGCAAATATCAGGCGCTCCTTGCGTTTCATGCCGAGCGGCAGGATGCGACGGGCTGCGCAGTGGCATTGCATGGGTTGGGTGACGTCGCGCTGCGGCAGGGATCGCAGCGCGACGCGGAGGAGTGGTATGCGCGAGCACTACCGTCGGCGCTCGACGGCCGAAACCTGCACGTCGTACTCAATTCGATGACGGAGGTTGGCAACTGCTGCCATGCACTGGGCGAGCATGCGAAGGCAGCTGTCTATTTCGATCTGGCGAGTGGCGCTGCCGGCAGGTTGATGCTCGTGCATACGAAGATCGAGGCGATGGAGAAGGCCGGCGTCGCGCTGCTCGCGTGCCGCAAGGCGGCGGAGGCCGCGAAGAGCTGGATCGATGCAAAGGGATTGTGCGAGCAGTTTGGCTGCGAGCGGCAACGCTGCAGCATTCTCGATCGGCTGGTGTCGTTGTATGCGAAAGCCGGCTTGAAAACCGAAGCAAGGGCGTACGAGCTGGAAAAGGATCCGGTTTTCGCGGCTCGACAGCGGGGAGCCGCGGC
>CBJLAJ010000258.1:0-2903 GCA_966421005.1 uncultured Paraburkholderia sp. | reverse complement strand
CCACACGATCGAGCCGAGACACGGACTGGCGATCGAGATCGATCGCGCCGCGCTTGATGCCGCGCGCGCCCACGAGCGGCTGACCATCCATCAACACGAGCACCTGCCGCGAGTCGATGCCCTGAATCTGCTCGCCAGCCGCGCCCGTCCGGGGCTGCCCCCGAGGTTGCCTTCGATCCTTTCTGGCATGGAGACCACTGGCAGAATTTGTTGGCCTCGCCGATGGATGCACGCCACTACGTCGTGGAAGACTGGGCGCCCGCGTTCGATGACACGCCGGCTGGTGGGTGGACGAAGGATGGCGGCACCCCACGGCGACACCGCCGCTGAGGAAAAAAAGCGCGGCCAACGGCCGCGCCGATAAAGCTCGGAGATCTTTTTCGGGACGAAAAAGATCTCATAGTGTAAGGCCGGGCCTGCGCCGCAATTGACAATATAATTCGCAACCATCTCTTCTTCCGCGCGCAATAATCCGATCAATCGCGCCATTATTTCAGCGATCCGACGCGGACTCGCCTGTATCAGAAACACAACAGACGAAACATCGGCATATTGCCGCACAAGCCGCATGGCTTCGTCAGAGCCTTGCTCAGCAAGGGCTTTCGCGGCCTCTGCCCGCCATTGCGCGCTGCAAAATACTTTATTGCGAGAACTGAAATGGCGGTCTGCGGGGGGAGCTCCTTTACACTCAGCCGGGTTGGAAAACAGAAGCGCACGCTCAATTGCGGGCGCGTTCAACGCAAGTGCCTCTCGCAGTCGGTGGCATCGCTGTTTTCCGAAAGCCGTAAAAAAATTTACCGTTCTGGAGCGATAAAGATGAAGAAGACTCTTCTGGTCGGCGCCCTCACCGGCGTGTTTGCAACGATGGCGCATGCGCAAAGCAGCGTCACGCTGTACGGCCTGATTGACGCAGGCATCACCTACACGAATAACCAGCGCGGCCACAGCAACTGGCAAGAGACGAGCGGAAGCGTGAACGGCAGCCGCTGGGGACTGCGCGGCGCTGAAGACCTTGGCGGCGGTCTGAAGGCCATCTTCACGTTGGAAAACGGTTTCAACATCAACAACGGCACGCTGGGCCAACAAAGCCGCATGTTCGGCCGTCAGGCTTATGTGGGCTTGTCGAGCGCCGACTACGGTACGGTTACCCTCGGTCGTCAGTATGACGACGTGGTGCAGTACCTCGGGCCGCTGTCGCTGACGGGCACGCAATACGGCGGCACCGGGTTTGCCCACCCGTTCGACAACGACAACCTCGACAACTCGTTCCGCGTGAACAACTCGGTGCACTATCAAAGCGCCAACTACGGCGGCTTCAAGCTGGGCGCGATGTACGGTTTCTCGAACGCCGCGGGCGGCTTCGCGAACAACCGCGAGTACAGCGTCGGCGCATCGTATAACTTTGGCGGCTTCAACTTCGCCGCCGCTTACTTGCAGCTCAACAACGGTTTGAACTCGGCTACCGCCGCTGGCCTCGCGAACACAGGCGGTGCGGTGACGGATTCGCCGTTTGCCGGAACGCGTCAACGCGTCTGGGGTGCTGGCGCGAACTACACGTTCGGCCCGGCAACGGCCGGCGTCGTGTTCACGCAATCGCGTGTGAACAATGCGACGAGCATCGCCAACGCCAACCCCACGACTTCGGGCGCGCTGGCGTTCGCGGCACCGACGGGGCTGCGCTTCAACAACTATGAAATCAACGGCCGCTATGCGCTGACGCCGGCGCTGAGCCTCGCCGGTCAGTACACGTTCACGGACGGCAAGGTTGGCGGCACGGATCCGAAGTGGCACACGTTCGGCCTGCAAGCCGATTACATGCTGTCGAAGCGTACGGACGTCTACCTGCAGGGCGAGTACCAGCACGTCAAGGCTGACGGCTCGGGCCTGACGGCTTATATCAACGGCCTGGCCCCGTCGTCGACGCAGAACCAAGTCGCCGTGACCGCTGGCCTGCGTCACCGCTTCTAATTCGCATCGAAAGAAACGGTTGTATGCCTCGAAGGCGCCGCTTGCGGCGCCTTTTTTTATCGCCATCTGCTTACGAGGGCTTACCCGGCGCGGCGGCAAAGCCGCAACGGGACGCTCATGCGCTCGCCGGCGGGTAACGAACGTCCAGTACGTCGATCTGCTCGGGTCCAGCCGGCGTGTGCAACGTTACGACATCGCCAATACGTGCTTTGAGCAGTGCGCGAGCGATCGGCGAGATCCAGCTGACATGTGCGCGGTCGAGATCGACTTCGTCGATCCCAACAATGGTGACCGTACGGGTCTCGCCATCGGCACCCGCGTAGTCGACGGTGGCGCCGAAAAAGACCTGGTCGACGTTCTCCTGCCTGGCGCTGTCCACCACTTCGGCCAGATCGAGCCGCTTCGTCAGGAACCGGATGCGCCGATCGATCTCCCGCAGACGGCGCTTGCCGTAGATGTAATCGCCGTTTTCCGAGCGATCGCCATTGGATGCGGCCCAGGACACGAGTTTCACCACCTCGGGGCGCTCCTCGTCGATCAGATGCAGTAACTCGTCGCGTAACCGCTTGTGCCCCTCGGGGGTGATGTAATTCTTGGTTCCGGGGGGGATGTCCGGCTGTGCAATGTCGAGGTCGTCGTCGGCGTCCTCGCCCGATTCTTTGACAAAGGCTTTGTTCATGATGAAACCACTGCGTCGATTCGATGAATCTTCAAGCGTACACGATCGGCTCGGTTGCTAGAAAGCGTTCGGTCGGGGGCAGATTCGTGCGTCCAGCCGCCCGATACGCCCCGGAAAACGTCGGCCTAATAGATAACCCTAACTCTGACCGCTCGCAGCCCTTCCTTTTTGTCACGGCCGTGCTATACTTTCGCTTCTGCGTGCGGCTGTAGCTCAGTTGGATAGAGTACTTGGCTACGAACCAAGGGGTCGTGGG
>CBJLAJ010000257.1:0-2927 GCA_966421005.1 uncultured Paraburkholderia sp. | reverse complement strand
CTTTCGTGCGCAGCACAAGCCGATCATCGAGCCTATACAGCGCATGCCCATGTTGCCAGTCGTATTCCCGCGCTGACCAGCCTTCGGCCGCGGGCAGTGCGTCGAACGCTGTCGCATGCTCGGGAAAGTACGCGACAGCGCCCGTCGCCCCCTCATTCCGCAGCAATTCGAGCCGGATGTCAGCCGGCGTCTGCCAACGCATCCCCACTGCCCCTGCATGCGCATCATGGCTCGCGTAATACCGATCCCACGCGAGCGGCAACCGCCCCGCCACGGTGAAATCGCGCTGCTGGACGACAACCTCCCCCGTCGTCACATCCACCGGCTCAGCGCGCAGCACCTTGCAGCGCAGGAACCCCGATTTCAAATGCAGTTTGTCGGCAAGCGAGTGCGCCCACTTCGAGCCTTGGAACGCCTTGAAGAGCCCCTTGCCCGCAGCGACCATGTTCATCACCGGCGGGCCGCCCACCAGTACCGGACGCCCGCCCGGGATCGGCAGCATCACCGAGGACGGCATGGAAAGGTGCGTGCGCGCCGTATGCGCGCCATTGTGAGGCGGCGGCTCCATCCCGGTAGCCCAGCAGCTCATCGCAGGCAGCGCCATGAACGACATCGGATCGTTGTTGGCCAGCACGGTGCGGCTGCCCATGTACGCTTCCGCGTCGTTCGACGGCATCGGGTCCGGCGCGGTGAATGCTTCGCCGAGCGGGAAATGCAGCGCCGGGAGATGGACCGCATGCGTGCCGGCGGTGGCTCGCAAGAAGCCGTTCACGTAGATCGGCCGGCCCGAGGTACTGCCCGTACCTACGCCGGCGCCAAGCGCACTCGCCGCGGACAGACCGCCCTGGGCCAACGACGCCGCATCGCCGACGAGCGGATTGCTCATCGCTGCGGACTGCAGCTTGCCAGCCTCATCGGCCACCGCGCCGATCGTCTGCTCCAGTTGCGCATCGGTGTCCGGGTGATCCTCCAGATACGACTGCGCCTTGTCCTCCACGAACGTGAATACGATGCTGCCGATGACGCCCATGGCCGCATCGACGTACTCGCGCAGGTCGAGCACGAATCCGACGTGAGGGTGCGGCAACGGCACTTCCGGAACAGGACCGACGGCGACAGTGTGCACGTCGACGCCGATCACCGGGTCCATATGCTTGACGGCAGGTAAAGCCATATGCGCGCTCCCCCGTCAAACTTGCTGCGCATTCAGCAGCGCATCGACCTTTTCGTGGAGTTCGGCTCGCCGCTTGTCGAATGCGTCCACCCGCCGCGCCATCCACTCGACGACGAGCGGCAGGCTGCCGGTTCTGCGCATTTGCGCGTCGATTCCCAATCCGGCATCGAGCGCGTTGAAGCCCGCCTCGAGCGCGAATTCCCGCTCACCGGCCTTGTCCCAACAGTCGGCGCACATCCGCCATGCCTCGACCGTCATCAGTGCGTCACGCGCGGCATCCATTTCGCTCGCCGCTCGCTCGTAACAACAGGCCGCATGCGCGAACTCGCCGCGCACGAGGTGCACGCTGGCTTCTCCGAAGAGCCCGTTGGCCACGAGTTGATGACCGGCATCGTGCCCTGCACCCAAGGCCTGCCGGCCACACTCGCTCGCGCTGCGATAGGCAGCGAGCGCGTTCTCGTGATGACGCTGCTTGAGCCATGCGGCGCCGGCAATCAAATGCAGCACCACGCATTGATCGGGCCACTGCTCCCGTTGAGCGATCTCCAACGCCCTGGCATGAAGCTGCATCGTCTTGGCCGGATCGTCTTCGCCCACCGTCTCGCCGAGCTCGACGAAAAGGCGCCGCAATTCCGCGCTCGGTCCGCGCTCGCCCGATTCGGCCAGCAATTCGCGCGGTACGCTGGCCATTGCATATCGACCCTGTACGACGCGCACGATATCCGCAAAACGTGCGCTGAGCGACGGCATCGGACTATCGCCAACACGTGGAACGACAAACCTAAGCCGCTCCGAAAGCTGCGGCGCCAGTGCGGCTGCCGTCAGCAAATCGCCGGCTGCACGTTCGAACGCGGCGTCGCCATGACGATGCCCGGTCGGCTGCGGCTCAAGCACCAGCACCATGCCGGGGAACAGATCGGGGTGATGCCGCATCAGGCTATCGACGACCTGCAGCAAGTACAGCGCGCCGTCGCGCCCCGCATTCGCGGGCGGATGCCAATCCGCTCGGAGGCCCTGCGCGGCCGAGGCCGCACGCCGGCTTTCGTAGAAGTCGATCACTTCCTGAGCGAGTGCGTAGGGATAGTGCACGCCGTCATCGCAGGCGCTGCGCAGCACGATCACCGCGCACGACATTTCCGCCTGCGCCTGAAAATACAGGCGCACGAGCGGCGCGTCGGCGCTATCCGTCCGCCACACCATCAATCGGGCCGATGCGTCCTGCGCGAAAGTGAGCCAGTCGCGATGAGCCAGCATCAACCGCCGTTCGACCGGGTTGACCGGTTGCCAGCCAAGTCTGTCGTGCGTCATGGGTTGAGCTTGAGGACAGCGCCTTCGATGGTGTGCTCGCCGGTCGCGGACGATGTCACCGTTCGGCCTGCGACGCAGTGGCTTGCGGTACCGAGCGCGCTGACATTGACGCCCTCGATCTTGATGTTTCCCGCCGCGTCCATCGTGATACTGGAGCTGCCGCAGACGAGGCTGATGCGTTTTCCCGCGACGATCCGCACCTGCTGTTCGACGTTCGTGGACTGGCTCGCGGCCACATTGACGCGCTGCGAGCCGCCGACGTTCAATACGTGCTCGCGCGCGATCGTCGACGTCCGAGCACCGATTTCCTCGGTATGCGCGGCGCTGACGAGGGTCGTCATCGTGGTGGCGGCCGTGTGGTAGAGCTGCCCGACCTTCAACGTCTTGTTCTGCCCGATCTCTTCCGTCTTCGTAAGCGCGACGGTTTCGGCATGATGGCCCCCGA
>CBJLAJ010000256.1:0-3074 GCA_966421005.1 uncultured Paraburkholderia sp. | reverse complement strand
GAGGCGCACACTCGTGAGTTCCCCGGTTGAGATCACTCCGCGCGCGACGTCGCCGCAGGCGAGCCGCAGGCATTCGAGCATGACGGTGTCGTACCAGGCCTCGAGAGAGGATTTTTCGATCATCGTCGAGGCTTGGGCGAGCGCATCGCGTGCATCGTTGGCCAGCAAACGCTGGTAGAGGTTTTCTCCCGGTGTCAGCGCCGGATGATCGCCGAACAGCACATCGAGGAAGGCAACGCGTTCGATGTGGCGCCCGAGCGTCACGAGACACAGCGTAAGTGGCGTCGACAGCACGAGCCCCACCGGTCCCCATATCCAGCTCCAGAAAAGTGCGGCGATGATCACACCGAACGGCGACAGGCCCGTGCTGTTGCCGTATAACAGCGGCTCGACGAATTGGCTCGCGGCAAGCTCGATCGCCGCGAACAGAATCGCAGTCCAGACCGTCATCCACCAGCCTGGCCCGATGGCCGCGGCGAGAATGACGGCTAGGAGCGCCGCAAGCCACGCGCCAATGTAAGGGACGAACCGCAGCAACGCCGTAAGGACGCCGAACAACAATGCCCCCGGCACCCCGATGATCGCAAGCCCGATGCAGATCAGTGCGCCGACGCTCCCATTGATCGCCACTTGAGCAAGGAAATAGCGGCTCAAGCGTCGAGCGGCCTCGTCCATCGCGGTCGTGGTGCGATGCAGGTCGCGCACGCCGAAAAGGCGAATGAGCCTGTCGCGCAGGTCTTCGCGTTGCAGCAGGATGAAGATCGCGACGACGGCCACGATGCCCGCGGTCTCGAGCGGACTCACCACCGGTGCGATGAAGCGCTGGACGAGTTTGAGTGACGAAGGCCGGGGCTCCAGCACTTCCACGGACATCGGCGGGCGGCCCGACCGGTTGGCCGAACGGTCGTCGTTGCCCTGCTGCTCCGGGGGGGGCGCAATGTGCCTGAGCGCGCCGCTCGCCCGCCTCAGTAGCGCATCCGCGCGGCCAATCGTCTCTTCGTGCAGCAATTTCGCCTTGCGCTCCACCGCTGCCTCGTACTGCGGGAGATCACCGGCCAGCTGTGCGACCTGCGCGCCGATGAGGACGCTTGTCGCGGCCAGCACCAACAGTGCAACGAGCACCGAGGTGATGACCGACGGCGCATGGCCCACGCCGGCACGTCGCAATGCCGTGGCAAACGGCGCCAGGACGAAGCTCAGCAACACAGCGAGCGTAATCGGCATCAGCACGTCGCGCCCGACGTAAAGCGCGCCGATCACCAAGACGCCGGCGACCAGCGAAGTAAGTGCTCTGAGACCCGGCACCTCGGGCGGCGAGCCGCGGTCGCTGCTGCGCCGCGGCGGCATGGGACCAGTCATGATCCATACGGAAAGCAAGTGCGGTGCCAGGCAGGCGGTGTTTCATCGCAGCGTCGCCTCAATCGCGCGCGAGCGCGTCAATCGGATCGAGCCGCGCGGCATTGCGTGCGGGCATGAAACCGAACATGACGCCGATCAGTGTCGAACAGAGGAATGCGCTGACGATCGCGCCGGGGGCGAAGACCATTTTCCATTGCTCGACGATGAGCGAGAAGATGAAACTCGTGGCGAACGACAGCGCGATCCCGATCGCGCCGCCCATCAGGCAGACTGTTACAGCCTCGACGAGGAACTGCTGCCTGATATCGCTCTGCCGGGCGCCGACGGCCATTCGAATGCCAATCTCGCGCGTGCGCTCGGTCACCGACACCAGCATGATGTTCATCACACCGATCCCGCCGACGACGAGCGAAATGACAGCGACCAGCGAAAGCAGTAACGCCAGCGCCCAGCCGGTCCGCTCGACGGTCTTGACGACATCGTCCATGTTGTACGTGAAGAAATCCTTGCGGCCGTGGCGTTGCGTCAGCAGCTTCGTGAGGCTCACCTCGGCCACCGTGGCCGGTTGACCGTCACGCACCCGCACGGTGATGCTGTCGAGATGGCGCTGACCGAACAGCCGGCCGCTTGCCGTCGTGTAGGGTACCCAGACATTCAGGCTCTTCATCTCGCCGAAGGTGCTCTTGGGCGGCGCGGTCACGCCGATGACGACACACGGCAGGTTATCGACGAGAATCACCTCGCCGAGCGGATTCGTGTTTGCGCCGAACAGTTTGCGCCGCGTGTTCTGATCGATTACCGCCACCGGCGCCTGGCGACGAATCTCGTCAGGGCCGAAACCGACACCCTGCGTGATCGTCATGCCACGTACGTTGAAGTAGTGTTCGCCGACGCCGCTGACGCTCGCGTTGACGTCGATGTTTCGGTAACGCAGCAGCAGGCCGCGCGATGTTTGAGGCGTCGCGCTGTCGACGTAGGCCTCGTCGGCGAGCGCGGCCACATCGAGCGGCACGAGCGTCTCGATCGTGCTGGCCTGGCTGTCGCCCCAGTCGCGGCCAGGATAGATACTGATCGTGTTCGTGCCGATGCTGGCGATCTCGTCGAGCATGTAGCGCTTCGCCCCCTCGCCGATGGCGACGATCGAGACCACCGACGTGATCCCGATGACGATGCCCAGCATCGTGAGGATCGTGCGCAGCCGGTGCGACACGAGCGCGAGCCATGCCATCTTGAATGCCTCGGCGAAGCGCCCGGCGCGTCCCGACCAATGGCGAGCACGGTGCCGTGGCGGCAAGGTGGCTGCGTTGCCGCTGCTCGATCGGATGCCCTCCGCGGCCGGCGCATCGACGGCGGTTGCAGCCGGCCGCATACCGTCGGCAACGGGTATGTTCGGCCTGTCGGAGACGATCTCACCGTCGCGCATCTCGATGATGCGGCGCGCGTGTGCCGCGACATGTTCGTCGTGAGTGACGATGATGATCGTATGACCGAGCGCGTTCAGCTCTTGCAGAATCCCGATGACATCCTCACCGCTCGCTGAATCGAGTGCGCCCGTTGGCTCGTCGGCGAGGATGATCTCGCCGCCATTCATCAATGCCCGTGCGATGCTGACACGTTGTTGCTGTCCCCCCGACAGCTGGCTCGGCCGGTGCGCGGTGCGCTGCGCAAGTCCCAGCCGCGCAAGCAAGTGCTCGGCTCTAGCACGACGAGCGGCG
>CBJLAJ010000255.1:0-3228 GCA_966421005.1 uncultured Paraburkholderia sp. | reverse complement strand
TCGGCGCGCGCTTCGTCGTGCCGGCCGAGTTTCGCGAGCAGATCGCCGCGCACGCTCGGCAGCCAGTGATAGCGCGCAAGCGAAGGCTCATCCGACAATTGCTCGACGACGGCAAACCCCGCTTCGGGCCCGAACGCCATCCCGATCGCCACCGCTCGGTTGAGCTCGACGACGGGCGAAGGCGCGACTTGGGCCAGCGCGTCGTAAAGCGCGACGATCTGTGTCCAATCGGTTTCGGCGGCGCTGCGCGCGCGCGCGTGGCAGGCCGCCAGCGCCGCCTGCAGCGCGTAAGGGCCGAGCGTACCGCCCAGGGACTCGGCACGCTCGAGCGCGGCCAGCCCGCGTCGAATCAACAGCGGGTCCCAGCGCGAGCGATCCTGTTCGGCGAGCAGGACAGGGCGGCCATCGGCGTCGGTGCGCGCGTGAAGGCGCGAGGCCTGCAGTTCCATCAGCGCCACGAGCCCGTGGACTTCGCTTTCCTCTTTCGCCAGCTCGGCAAGAATCCGTCCGAGCCGCAGCGCTTCGTCGCACAGTGCCGGCCGAATCCAGTCGTCGCCGGCCGTGGCCGCGTAGCCTTCGTTGAAAATCAGATAGATGACTTCGAGGACCGACGCCAGCCGGCCCGCCCGTTCCTCGGCCCGCGGTACTTCGAAGGGGACCTTGGCCGCGGAAAGCGTTCGTTTCGCGCGCACGATGCGCTGCGCGATCGTCGGCTCGGAGACGAGAAACGCGCGTGCGATCTCATGCGTCGCGAGCCCGCCCAAGAGCCGCAAGGTCAACGCCACACGGGCATCGGTCGTCAGTACCGGGTGACAGGCGGTGAACACGAGGCGTAACAGATCGTCGCCGATATCGTCCGCGCGCGCGGCATCGAGCGCGTCGACGAAATCGGGTGTGATGTGCGCTTCGAGCGCGTCGAGATCGCGGCCGATCGCTTCATGCTTGCGCGCATGCAGTGCGTCGAGTCGGAGCTTGTCGAGCGCCCGGTGCTTGACCGTCGCCATCAGCCACGCACCGGGATTGTCGGGCACGCCCTCGCGCGGCCAGTGTTCGAGCGCAGCCACGAGCGCATCCTGAGCGAGCTCCTCGGCCACCCCGATGTCGCGCACGAACCGAGCCGCGTGCGCGACGACGCGCGCCGCTTCGATGCGCCAGACGGCTTCGATCGCGCGGTGCGTCGCGTTCGTGGTTTCCATGGTGTTCACCGTAAGTCAGCGCTTTGGCGCTGGATGTTCATGTTCGTGCGACGGCGCGCCTGCGAGACCGGGCTCGAAGTCCTCGAATTCGAAAAGCTCGCGCACTTCGATCTCTCCGTCGGCGGTTTCGCCGAATGGCGCCGGGAAGCGCCGCGCCCATTCCATGGCCTCTTCGCGCGAGCGCACTTGAATCAGCGTATAGCCGGCGATGAGCTCCTTCGTTTCGGCAAACGGGCCGTCGATCACCGTGCGCTTGCCGTTGGAATAGCGTACCCGCCAGCCGCCGGCGCTGGGCTTCAGGCCATTCGCGTCCAGCAGCACGCCGGCCTTCGCCAGCGCGTCATGATAGGCGCCCATTTCCGCCATCAGCTTCTCGTCGACGCCTTCGCCGGGCCGCGTCTGGGCCTCGCTGGTCGCCGTTGCTTTCACCATGATCATGAATCGCATCGCATCGCTCCTTGGTCGTTGACGGCCCTCGAAGCGGGCCCTGTTCGATACGACGATTCGACAGGACCCCGTTCGACGCAAATCGATCAAAACAAGGGAAAACCCTTATTCGTAGCAAGGCGCGAGGCGACGGACTTCGACCGTGCACCATTGCGCCGCCGGGCATTCGGCGGCGATGGCGACGGCTTCTTCCTCACGGTCGCAATTGAGCAGGTAAAAGCCGCCTACCATCTCCTTTGCCTCGGCGAACGGCCCGTCCACGAGCCGCCGTTCCCCCTGGCGCACCTGCACGCGCACGGACTCGCGCTGATGGGCGAGTGCCTGCGATGCGACGAGTACGCCGCGCGATTTGAGGTCGTCGGCGAAGCGCAGCATCGCGTCATAGGCGGCGCGTCCTTCTTCGGGCGTGCGCTGATCGCGCTGATCGGTGGGCTCGACGATGAGCAGCAAGTACGACATGGCGGACTCCGGAAAAAAGGCGCGGCACAGCTCGCGCACCTGAAAAGTGCACCAAGCATAGAGTACCGGCGCGCGGCGCGCCACCAGTCGCGCAAGCGCACCGCTCGGGCCGGCATCGGCTCGCCGCGGCCCATCGGCTAAACTGCTTACCCGCCGTGCAACGATCGTTATCAGTCCGACTTCAGTTCACCTATGACCGCCCAGCCTCGTCCGCCCCATCTCAATACCCGACTCGAAGCGGCCTATGTGCATTTCCGGGATTCGCGATTCGACGAAGCGGCCGCGCTGCTGCACGAGGTAATCGAGGCAGATCCGGACTGTGGCGAAGCGCTGGAGGGCCTGGCCTACGTCGCGGGGAGACAGGGCGATGGCAGTGCCGCGGCCGATTACTTCGAACGCGCACTCGCATGCTTGCCTGCGACTGCCGCCCGTTGGCACGACGCGGGGCTCGCGAACCAGGCCGCGGGGCGGCATGCGCGCGCGCTGGCCTGCTTCGAGGAGGCGCTCGCGCTGGCGCCGCATGCCATCGCGACCCTCCATGCGGCGGCGCTCTCGGCGAGCGAGACCGACGACCACGCGCGCGCCGCGCGCTTGCTCGCCACCGTGCGCGACCTCGAACCGCGCGGATGGCAAAGCCACTACAACCTCGGCCGCGCGCTCGGCCTCGCGGGCCGCTACGACGAGGAGATCGCCGCCTACCGCCGCGCGATCGAACTCGACCCGAAGGCCGTCGTCGCGTACATCAACCTTGGCGTTGCATTGCGCGATCTGCATCGGTTCCATGAAGCAATGGCAGCGTTCAAGAAGGCGATTCAGCTCGACCCGAACCATCCGGGCGCGCGTACCAACCGCGCGCAGACGAACCTGTTGCTGGGTCAATTCGAGCACGGTTGGCGCGAATACGAATGGCGCTGGAAAGACGGCGAACAGGTGCCGCCGCCCTGGCCGAACGCGTGGCGCGGCGAGTCGCCCGTCAGCGGCAAGACGTTGCTCGTTTTCAACGAGCAGGGCTTCGGCGATACGTTGCAGTTCGTCCGCTATGTCGATGCGCTGACCGAGCGTGGCGCACGCGTCATCCTGCGTGTGCAGGACCCGCTCGTCGCGCTGTTGGGCGCGCGGTCGTCCG
>CBJLAJ010000254.1:0-3298 GCA_966421005.1 uncultured Paraburkholderia sp. | reverse complement strand
GAAGCGGCGCCGGCATGCATCGATAGCGATTCGGGCGCCGCGCGGGAGTGCACTCCACACGGCGCGACCCAACCTGGGGTCCCGAATGTATCAATACGATCAGTACGACCAGACTATCGTCGACGAGCGCGTCGCGCAGTACCGCGACCAGGTCCGCCGCCGCTTGTCGGGCGAATTGAGCGAGGATGAATTCCGCCCGCTGCGTCTGCAGAACGGCCTTTACATGCAGCGCCACGCGTACATGCACCGCATCGCGATTCCGTACGGCAATCTGCGCAGCGATCAGTTGCGGATGCTCGCACATATCGCGCGCAAGTACGACCGCGGCTACGGCCACTTCTCGACACGCACGAACATTCAGTACAACTGGATCCAGCTCGAGGATACGCCGGACCTTCTGGCGGACCTCGCCTCGGTCCAGATGCACGGCATTCAGACTTCGGGCAACGACATTCGCAACATCACGGCCGATCAATTCGCCGGTGTGGCGCCCGATGAGATCGTCGATCCGCGTCCGTGGGCGGAAATTCTGCGTCAATGGTCGACGTTCCACCCTGAATTCAGCTGGCTGCCGCGCAAGTTCAAGATCGCAGTCTCGGGATCGAAAGAGGACCGCGTGGCCGTGCAGATCCACGATCTGGGCGTCTATCTGTCGAAGAACGAAGCGGGCGAGGTGGTCTGCGCGATTCTCGCGGGTGGCGGCCTGGGCCGCACGCCGATCCTCGGCGCCGTGATCCGCGAAAACCTGCCGTGGCAGCATCTGCTCACCTATTGCGAGGCCGTGCTGCGTGTTTATAACCGCTTCGGCCGCCGCGACAACCTGTTCAAGGCGCGCATCAAGATTCTCGTGAAGGCGCTCGGGCCCGAGAAGTTCGCGCAGCAAGTCGAAGAGGAATGGCAGCACCTGAAGGACGGCCCGTCGACGCTGACGCAAGCCGAGTACGATCGCGTCGCCCAACATTTCCAGCCGCAGCCGTACGAGAAGTTGTCGGATACGGACGCATCGTTCGAAAAGCATCTGCTCGAAAACCGGGCGTTCGCACGCTGGATCGAGCGCAACATACGCCCGCACAAGGTGCCGGGCTATGCGGCCGTGACACTGTCGCTGAAGCCGCCCAAGGGCGCGCCTGGCGATGCCACCGCGGAGCAAATGGAAGCCGTGGCGGATTGGGCCGACAAGTACTCGTTCGGCGAGATTCGCGTATCGCACGAGCAGAACCTGATTCTCGCGGACGTGAAAAAGCGCGACTTGTTCGCCGTTTGGGAAGCCGCGAAGACGCAAGGTTTCGCCACGGCGAACATTGGCCTGCTGACCGATATCATCGCGTGCCCCGGCGGCGATTTCTGCTCGCTCGCGAACGCGAAGTCGCTGCCCATCGCACAGGCGATTCAAGATCGCTTCAACGATCTCGACTACGTCTACGACCTGGGCGACCTGTCGCTGAATATCTCGGGCTGCATCAATTCCTGCGGCCATCATCACGTCGGCAACATCGGCATCCTCGGCGTCGACAAGGACGGCTCGGAGTGGTATCAGCTGACGCTCGGCGGCGAACAGGGGACGGGTGCGACGCTTGCGCATCTTGGCCGTGTGATCGGACCGTCGTTCGCGGCCCAGGAAATGCCCGACGTCGTGACTAAAGTAATCGATACTTTCGTCGAAAACCGTATCGACGGCGAGCGCTTCATCGACACCTACAATCGGATCGGCATGGCGCCGTTCAAGGAACGCGTCTATGCGTCGCGCCAGCCCGCGCACGCCTGACACCGACGAGAGCAAGAGAAGGAATACTCGCAGATGACTTCGATTATCAAGAACCGGACCGTGCTCGAGGACGATTGGCATGTCGTACGCGCGCTTGAAGACGGCAGCCTGCCGACGTTCGATCAGCTCCCCGCCGGTCGCGTACTCGTGCCGTTCGTATTCTGGAAGCAAACCCGTGAGGCGCTCGTGGCGCAACGTGACGCGGCGTCGCTTGGCGTCTGGCTCGCTCCCGACGACGAGCCGGCCGAGCTCGTTGACGATTTTGAAAAAATCGCGCTGATCGGCGTAGACTTTCCGGTGTTTCGCGATGGCCGGGGCTACAGCATCGCGCGCCTTCTGCGCGAGCGCCATGGCTGGCGTGGCGAGCTGCGCGCGATCGGCGATGTGCTGCGCGATCAATTGAACTTCATGGCACGTTGCGGCTTTGACGCATTCGCGGTGCGCTCCGACAAGGACATCCACGATGCGCTGAAAGCGTTCACCGAGTTTTCCGTGCAGTATCAATCGGCCGTCGATACGCCGCAGCCGCTGTTCCGTCGCCGCGACGCGGCCGTGGAGGAACGCGCATGAGCGCCACCGTCGTCAATCCGGCTGAGCTGGCTGGCAGCGCGGATAGCGCCGCTCTTGCCGCGAAGGTCGAACGTCTGAATGCGCTGATCGACACGATCGCGGCCCGCCACAACGGGAAGGTGAAGCTTGCGAGCAGCCTCGCTGCCGAAGACATGGTGCTCACGCATGCGATTCTCGCGCGCGGCGCGGCCATTGGCATCTTTTCGTTGAACACCGGGCGGCTGCATGCCGAAACGCTCGAGATGATCTCGCGCGTGCATGAGCGCTATGGGTACGAGATCGAGCAGCTTCATCCGCAACAGCAGGCGATCGACGCCTACGTTGCCGAGCATGGACTCAACGCGTTTTATGAAAGTGTCGAACTGCGCAAACGCTGCTGCGAGATCCGCAAGGTCGAGCCGCTGAATCGCGCTCTGTCGGGCGTCGATGCCTGGGTGACGGGGCAGCGCCGCGAGCAGTCGGTGACGCGCGCCGAGTTGCACGAGCAAGAGCACGATGACGCGCGCGGCATCGCCAAATACAACCCGCTCGCCGATTGGAGCGAGGCCGAAGTGTGGACGTATCTGAAGCAATACGACGTGCCCGTGAATCCGCTACATGCGCGCGGCTACCCGAGCATTGGCTGCGAGCCCTGTACGCGGGCTATCCGCCCCGGCGAGGACAGCCGGGCCGGACGCTGGTGGTGGGAATCGCGCGATACGAAAGAGTGTGGCTTGCACATGTCGCCGATGTCGCAGCTCCCGCCGATCAGCGTGGTTCCGTCCGACACCAAACCAACGGCATAACAGCGCAACGCAGCACACGAATGCCCGCAGCGAGCCCAGATAATTGGGGCTGGCCGGGCAAACGATAGGAACGACACCCATATGAGCACGATTCTCGAACCCTCCGCCACGACCCCGTTTCCGGTCACGACGAACCGCATGGACCACCTGGACTGGCTGGAAGCGGAATCGATCCACA
>CBJLAJ010000253.1:0-3371 GCA_966421005.1 uncultured Paraburkholderia sp. | reverse complement strand
GCCGGGACTGGCGCCCCGCAAGATCCTATCAACGTACGACGCCGCCGCTCGCACGAGCTCGAGCTGATTGATCCCATAGGACATCAGACCTCCACTCTCGGCATAGAAGCCGAACGAATAGATCGCGGGCAAGCGGTGTCGGGCCGCCAGTGCGATGATGAGGTCGCGCCGTGTCGCCGTCAGCGCGCTCGGCGTTACGATGAGGCCGCCGCCCTCCTGTCCGAAAGCTGACAATGCGCTCGATATCAGCGGCATTGCGGACCTCGGCCGCCGTCACGGATAGCCCCAATGAAGGGGCCGCAGCCTCGATCACATGCAGGAACCCAACGTTCGGCACGATATCTGGAACATGCACGACTGCGACGCGGCGCAGATCGGGCGCGATCTGTTTGAGAAAAGCCACCCACTTACCGCCGATGGCCGGCTCGAAATTGTGAAAGCCAGTGATGTTTCCGCCAGGACGCGGCAGGTTGGTCACAAATCCGCTTCCGACCGGATCGGATACCCAAGTGAAGACGATCGGGACGGAGCGCGTCGCTTTCAGCGTTGCCGAAACGACCGAATTGGTAGAGACGAAAATGACATCAGGCGTCAGGCCGACGACTTCCTCGGCCATGGCGCGCATGCGTTCTTCGCTATCGCCGGTGACCCGATAGTCGAAGCGAATGTTGCGCCCGTCTGTCCAGCCGAGCTCTTGCAAGCCTTGTCTGAAGCTCGCGAGATAGGCCTGCCAGACCTCGTCGTTCTCGGCGCAGCCCATGATCACGCCGACGCGCCTCACGCCGTCGTTCTTTTCCGCGCGCGCCGCGAGCGGCCACGTCGCCGCGCCGCCGAGCAGCGTGATGAACTGGCGTCGCCTATAAAGAAACTGATCGCTCATGCGATGGCCGCCGCGGGCTTGAGTTCGACGGAAAAACCGAGTTCGGCGAGGCGTTTGACGAGGCGGCGCGCTTGCGTCTCGGGCCGCCGACGATCGAAGTGAACGGCTCCGAGATCTTCATAGAACGTGCCGTCTTTGAGCATGTGATAGGCGGCCGTGAGGATGGAGGCGGCAACAGCGCAGATCGCTTTCTTCGGCCCGCGTCGACCGCGC
Source organism: uncultured Paraburkholderia sp. (assembly GCA_966421005.1). GTDB lineage: Bacteria > Pseudomonadota > Gammaproteobacteria > Burkholderiales > Burkholderiaceae > Trinickia. The sequence goes on along the minus strand of CBJLAJ010000253.1, from coordinate 2,278 downwards.
AATCGCACGAATTGCGCGTGCAGGTAGGTGGCTTTGGTGCGCGCGGCCGCCCAAGCGCATTGAACGAGCATGGCCTTCAGCCAGGGAGCTCCCCGGCGCAGGCGCGTTGATCGGCGCTTACCGGCACTTTCGTCGTTGCGCGGACACAGGCCAGCCCAGGAGCGCAGATGTGCAGCGGTGGCGAACCGGCCCATGTCGGTGCCGATTTCCGACAGGATGACCTGGGCGCTCAGTTCACTGACCCCTGGGATAGTACTCAACTGTTTGACAGCCTCGCGAAAGCAAGCAAGCCCGGCATCGGCCTCCCGGTCGATCTCGGCAATGGCGGCATCGAGCGCGTCGACCTGCTGCAGATGCAGTCTAAGCAGAAAACGATGGTGACGTTCAATTCGTCCATGCAACGCTTCGCGCAGAGTTGCTGCCGACGCACGCACCTTCCAATGTGCAAGTGCAGCCAGTTTGGCAGGATCGCTCTCGCCATCGATCAGCGCTTGAATCATTGCCCGGCCGCTGCGTCCCATCACATCGGAAAGCACCGATTCAATCTTGATATTGGCTTCCTCCAACGTCTTCTGCAGGCGTTGCACATGGCTCGCCTTTTCCCGCACCAGCTGCTTGCGAGTGCGCAGCAGCCCCCGTAGTTGCTGGATGGCAGGCTCTGGCACGAAGCTCGCCCGGACCAACCCGTGCGCCAACAACTCGGAAACCCACGTGGCATCGTTCACATCACTCTTGCGGCCAGGCACGTTCTTCACCTGTGCCGCGTTTGCCAAAACGAGTTCCAAGCTACTGTCCACCAGCACCTGCCACACCGGCTTCCAGTAAACCCCGGTCGCTTCCATCGCCACATGCGTGCAGCCGTTCGCTTCCAGCCACTCGCCCAACTCGATCAGGCTCGCCGTGGTCGTTGCGAACGTCCGAACTGAGCGCGACACGTCGCCGCCCTCCACGATGCGCACGCACGCAACCACCGTCTCCTTGTGCACGTCCAGACCGGCACAGCGCGGATACATCACTTCCATGACTTCCTCCCCAGTGGCGTCGCCAGCGCGGGGTACTTCCATAGGGAATTCTATAAAGCGTGCTCCAGACCGCGAAGGTCATTGGCACAATCAAGGGTGTTCGAAGTACCCCCAGTCCAACTCACTCTCGGGTTCACAACACCATGACGACGATCGACCTCTGTGCTGGCGACCTCCCAGCTTAGCATCCGTTTCATCCTCCAGGGTCGGCCGCAAAGGCCGGTGCGTAACTCACTCGATCACCTCGTCGGCGCGCGCAAGCAGCGTCGGCGGCACAGTGAGGCCGAGCGCGTTCGCCGTCTTGAGATTGAGCACCAAATCGTACTTGACCGGTACCTGCACCGGCAGGGCGGCCGGCCTCTCGCCCTTGAGGATGCGATCGACGTAGGAGGCCGAACGCCGGACAATATCGGCGGCGTCGGGCCCATAGGATATGAGCCCGCCTTCCGTGACGAACTGCCGAAAACTATAGATCGTAGGAAGCCGGTGTCTCTCCGCCAAGGCCATGATCAAGTGACGACGCGTATTGATGAACGCATCCGGCGCAGGGATCAGACCGCCCCGGGACTCGCGCGCGAACGCCGTGATGGCGGCCTCGATTTCTGCCTCACTGCGCACCGGGGATGCCGAAAGCTCGACGGCGAGCGATGCCGGGGCCGCTCCGAACTCGCGTAGGAAAACCGGATAGAAAGGCGCACTGTCGGGATTGAACATGAGCGTCATACGTCTGACGTCGGGGGCAATCTCCTTGAGCATCTCCAGCCATTTCCCGATCAGAGGAAAGTCAATGAAGGTGAAGCCGTTCGATAGAGTCGCGACGAAGCCCTGTCCGACCGGATCGTTGACGACGTTGAAAACGATGGGGATGGTATCGGTCGCCCGTTGCAGTGCGGCAATGATCGGCGTGCCGCTGCCGACGATGAGGTCCGGTGCCGAACGCACCAGCTCTGTTGCGTGAGCTTGGATTTGACCCAAATTTCCGCCGGAGTATCGATGCTCGATTCGGATATTGCGGTTCTCAGTCCAGCCGAGCGCCTCGAGACCTTGGCGAAATGCAACGACCCGGGTCAGCACCTCGGGATCGTTCTCGGTGTATGGATGCAAGAATGCGACGCGCCGCATGCGCTCGCCCTGCTGCGCGCGCCCCACGAGCGGCCATGACGCCGCCGCGCCGCCGAGCAGCGTGATGAAGTCGCGGCGGGTGCGTAGCGGTAGGGACGTGCGTTTCATGGCACGCCCCCCGCCCAGATCCGTAC
>CBJLAJ010000252.1:0-3397 GCA_966421005.1 uncultured Paraburkholderia sp. | reverse complement strand
TTGGTGCCGACGGCGAGACTCGAACTCGCACAGCTTTCGCCACTACCCCCTCAAGATAGCGTGTCTACCAATTTCACCACGTCGGCACTGACTGCAATCCGGGACAACTCACACAACTTATTCGAAGACCCGCGAATCGCTTCAAGACTTAAATTCTAACCCGTCTATCAAAATTGTTCAACGCACGAATGCGTCGCACAACGAAAATTTACTTCGGCACCGTCTGACCGGGCACAGCAGGTGCTGGCGCCGACGCGGGCGCTGCCACAGAAGCCGCCGACGCGGGCGCGCTCACCGCCGGAATCGCCCCGAGCACCCCGGCCGAGGGCTTCGACTTGTACGAGCCGATGTACGTCAGCGCAAGCGTCGTCACGAAAAATACAGCGGCGAGGACGGCAGTCGTTCGCGACAGGAAGTTGGCGGAACCCGTCGCACCGAACAAGCTTCCCGATGCGCCGCTACCGAATGCCGCACCCATGTCCGCACCCTTGCCGTGCTGCAGCAGGACGAGGCCAATGATACCCAGCGCCGACAGCAGCTGCACGACGATGATCAACGTTTTGAAAAACAGCATGACACTCACCCAAGTTATGGTTTGACATCCGGCGCTCACGCGCCCGATGTTGCGGCGATCCGCACGTCACACGGCGCGAGCCGTGCTCGCCGCCATGCAGATCGCCAAAAAGTCCTGGCTCTTCAACGACGCCCCACCGATGAGGCCACCGTCAATGTCGGCCTGGCCGAACAAGGCCTCGGCGTTGTCAGGCTTCACGCTGCCGCCATAGAGCAGCGTGACATCCGCGAGACCCGCGTCTTTCGCCGCAAGGCGGGCACGCAAAAACGCATGCACTTCCTGCGCTTCGTCGACGGTCGCACTCTTGCCCGTTCCGATGGCCCACACGGGCTCATAGGCCACGACGATGCGCGCGAGCTCCTGCACCGAAAGCGCGCCGAGCACGGCATCGATCTGCGAGCCGACCACCGCCTGCGTCGCGCCGGTTTCGCGCTGCTCGAGCGTTTCGCCGACGCAGACGATCGGCGTCAAGCCGGCCGCCAGCGCGCGCTGCGCCTTGAGCGCCACGGTCTCCGACGTCTCGCCGTGATAAGCGCGGCGCTCCGAATGCCCAACGATGGCAAGCGTGGCGCCGAATTCGGCCGCCATTTCCGCCGCGATCTCGCCCGTGTAGGCGCCTTGCGCCTGAGCCGAGACGTCTTGCACGCCCCAGGCGAGCGGCGCGCCGCGCAGCAGCGCTTCGGTCTGCGCCAGATACGGGGCCGGCACACACACACCGATGCGGACCGTCTCGGCAACAGAGCCGCAGCGCTCCAGCAGCGAACGCAAGAGCATCTCGTTTTCGACGAGCCGCCCGTGCATCTTCCAGTTACCGACTACCCACTTCGTCCGCTTGTTTGCCATGTTCCGCCCTGCCCGTCGGGCATTATGCCGCTAGCGATAGCGCCCTCGTCCGTCCGCAACGGCCGCCGCGCACGCAAAACGCGCAATTTTACTGTGCCCGGGCGGACCGGGTCAAACCGAGAGCGTCCAGTCGAGCACGATCTTGCCAATATGCTCGCCGCTTTCCATCAGCGCATGCGCCTCTTTGGCCTCGTGCGCGGGCAAGACGCGATAGACGATCGGTTTGATCCGCCCGGCTTCGATATGCGGCCAGACCCGTTGCTTGAGCTCGGCCGCCACACGGGCCTTGAAGTCGACAGCCCGGGCACGCAGCGTTGAGCCGGTGATCGTCAGCCGCCGGCGCAGCACTTCGCCGAGGTTCACCTCGGCCTTCGCCCCGCCCAGGAGCGCGATGATGACGAGACGGCCGCCATCGGCCAGCGCCGACAGCTCCCGCGGCACGTAACCGCCCGCCACCATATCGAGGATCACGTCGACGCCGCGGTCGTTCGTGAGCGATTTCAACACTTCGACGAAATCCTCGGACTTGTAATTGATCGCGCGTTCCGCGCCGAGCGCCTCGCACGCCTTGCATTTCTCGGCAGTGCCCGCCGTCGCGAAAACACGAAATCCGGCGGCATGCGCAATCTGAATCGCCGCCACGCCGATGCCGCTCGAGCCGCCTTGCACGAGCAGCGTTTCGTTCGCGCCGCCCTCGCCCCGGCCCAGTTGCGCACGCTCGAAGACATTGCTCCAGACCGTGAAGAACGTCTCGGGCAACGAGGCCGCCTCGACATCGGTGAGACCCGCCGGCACCGGCAGGCATTGCGCGAGCGGCGCGGCTACGTACTGCGCGTAGCCGCCGCCGGCGAGCAGCGCGCACACGCGATCGCCCATCTTGAGCCCGAACGGATTGTGCTTTTCGTCGAGCGTGCCGCCGACGATCTCGCCGGCCACTTCGAGGCCCGGCAAATCGGAGGCGCCCGGCGGCGGCGCGTACGATCCCTTGCGCTGGAACACATCCGGCCGATTGACGCCCGAGGCCGCGACCTTGATCAGCACCTCGCCGGCCCTCGGTTCCGGCATGGGCCGCTCGGCCAACGCGAGAACTTCCGGACCGCCGAATTCGGTAATTTCGATTGCTTTCATCTATCTCACCCTTCGCTCAGATCGTCGATCGGTTCGCCATCGCGCAATCGGCGTCATGCCCGATCGCCCGCGGAATCCGAGTATGCGCCAAAGCGCCGGCGCATGAAAAACGGCCGGCATGCGCGAAGCACTGCCGGCCGTTGTGCACTCGTCAACGCATCACTGTTGCGGCGCGGACTCAGGCTGAGCGGCGCCCGACGCGGCGTCGTTCAACAAGGCCTTGGCGGACAGCCGCACGCGGCCCTTTTCGTCCGTCTGGATGACCTTGACCTTGACCTGCTGACCTTCCGAGAGATAGTCCTTGATGTCCTTGATACGCTCGTTCGCGATCTCGGAAATGTGCAGCAAACCATCCTTGCCCGGCAGGATGTTGACGATCGCACCGAACTCGAGCAGCTTGAGCACCGTGCCTTCGTAGATTTGGCCCACCTCGACTTCGGCCGTGATCGCTTCGATGCGGCGCTTCGCCTCGGCCATGCCTTCGCTGCTGGTGCTCGCGATCGTGACGACGCCATCGTCCGAAATGTCGATCGTCGTGCCGGTTTCCTCGGTCAGCGCGCGGATCACCGAGCCGCCCTTGCCGATCACGTCGCGAATCTTCTCGGGGTTGATCTTGACCGTGATCATGCGCGGCGCGAACTCGGAGAGCTGTTCGTTCGCACCGGACACGGCTTCCTTCATCTTGCCGAGGATATGCATGCGGCCTTCCTTCGCCTGAGCGAGTGCCACCTGCATGATTTCCTTCGTGATGCCCTGGATCTTGATGTCCATCTGCAGCGCCGTGACGCCGTCGGCCGTGCCGGCCACCTTGAAGTCCATGTCGCCGAGGTGGTCCTCGTCGCCGAGGATGTC
>CBJLAJ010000251.1:0-3452 GCA_966421005.1 uncultured Paraburkholderia sp. | reverse complement strand
CTCGCGCATCCCAACGCCACGCTGACCTACGACGCGCGCGGTGTCTCGTTCGGTGAAAACCGCGTCGGTGCTGCGACAGGGCGTGCACTCGTGCGCGATGGCGCGAACGGCGCGCTCGAGTTTACGACCGATGCGCGCGACGTGCATACGAGCATCGCCGATTTCACGAGCCTGTCCGCACACGCCAGCGGCACGCGCGCAAAGCACGCGTTCGATGCGGCGGCCAAAGGCACGCTGCGCGGCCGACCGGTCGATCTCGTGCTGGCGGCATCGGGTGGCCTGAGCGACGAACGCGATGGCCCGCACTGGGCCGGCACCGTCACGCGTTTTGCGAACCGCGGCATTCCAGCTGTCGAACTGCAGGCGCCGCTCGCGATCAATGCCGGACGCGAGTTCGTGACGCTCGGCGCGACGCGGCTCGCGCTCGAAGGCGCGCGGCTCGATATCCGGTCGTTCGTCTACGACCGCGGCGCGATACGCTCGTCTGGTTCGGCATCGAACCTGTCGGTGGCGAGGTTGCTCGCGATACGCGAGCAACTGACCGGCACGCCTTCGCGGATGCGAAGCGATCTCGTTTTCGCGGGCGATTGGGACTTCACGCTCGGTCGCACTGCATCTGGCTACGCGCGCCTGGAACGGGTGAGTGGCGACATGTCCGTCGATACCGTCCGGGGCGGCTTGGCTCCGCTCGGCATTACAGCGCTCGCTGTGCGCGCCGATTTCGGTGCGGGTGAGCGACTGCGCGCGACAGTGCACGCCGCGGCGAGCCGCATCGGCACGGCCGATGCGAACGTGAGCGTACCGCTTTCCCCCGATCGGGCGCGCGGCGGCCAGCTCGGTGTGGCGCCCGATGCTCCGCTCGCCGGCACGATCGCGGCCGACGTACCTTCGCTGAAAACGACGGGTGGCCTGTTCGGGCCCAGTTACGTGCTCGATGGACGCGCGGCGCTGCGGCTCACCGTGGCGGGCACCGCCGCGAAACCCGCACTGTCGGGCGCGCTGACCGGCGACGGGCTCGCGGCGACGTTCATCGATCAGGGTGTGCAGTTGAAGGATGGGGTTGTGCGCGTCGCGCTATCGGAAAACCTTGTCGACTTTCAGCGTGTGGAGTTTCACGGCGGCGACGGCACGCTGCGTGCCACGGGCCAGGTGCGGCTCGATCGGGCCGAGCCCGACGTCACGGCGCAAATCGTGGCCGACAAGCTCGAACTATTCGCCGCGCCGGACCGGCGGCTGTCGCTGTCGGGCAGTGCGAAGGTGGTGAACGGCGGCCCGGCCGGCGGCATGAATATCGATGGGAAATTCAAGATCGATCGCGCCCTCTTCGATATGCCGGAGCAACCGGCACCCAGCTTGTCGGACGATGTCGTGATCGTGCGCAACAACGCCGTCGTGCGAGGCGCGCCGTCGCCGATGGAACCCGCGATGAACAAGCCCGTGAGCCCCTTCGCGCCGCGCGCGAACATCGACATCGATCTCGGGCGCAACTTTCGTTTTCGCGGCCGCGGCGCGGATCTCGGGCTGCGCGGCACGGTGACGGTCATGTCCGCGCCGAGTCAGCCGCTGCGGGCCATCGGCAATGTCGGCGTGACGGAAGGCTCGACCTACACCGAGTTCGGCCGCAAGCTCGCCATCGAAAACGGCTTTTTCACGTTCAACGGGCCGGTGGCGAATCCCGGCATCAACATTCTTGCGATGCGCCGCAATCAGGAGGTCGAGGCCGGCGTGCAGGTCACCGGCACCGTGAACGCACCGATTGTCAAGCTCGTCTCCGAGCCGAACGTCTCCGACAACGAAAAGCTGTCGTGGCTGCTGTTCGGTCATGGCACGGACCAGGGGAACAACGTCGGCCAGCAAAGCTCGATGACGACCGCGCTCGCGCTGCTGGGCAGTGCAACGGGCAAACGTGTGGCCCAGACGTTCGGACTCGACGAATTTACGGTTGGCCGCAGCGAGGTCGGGCTGACCGACCCGCAGGTGGTCATGCTGTCGAAAGCCATCAACGAGCGGCTCGTGTTCGGCTACGAGCAAGGCTTGCAGTCGGCGGCCAACGCATTCAAGGCGACGGTCAATCTCTCGCGATTCTGGGCCGTTTCGACTTACACGGGCACCTTTCAGGGCGTCGATATCAACTACACGCGCCGCTTCGACGCGTTGTGGTCGAAACGATGAACGAAGCCGAACGCGCTAACGGGCGCAGCGCGCGAAATATGCGAAATTGCGCATATCGCCGCGCACATGCGACATGGTCTGATTCTGCCGTGTTCATCACATGGAAGGAACAGATCTATGTCGCAGGCCTCGATGGTCCGCCTCCCGACGTCGCAAGTGCGTCGCACGGGAAGATATTCGTGTGTGGAGGATTTCGGCGAATTGAAACTCGCCGTGCTCGAAAACGGCTATTACCGCTTTAGTGAACGAGGCATGGGTTGCAAGCCGCTTGCGGTGGTCGGTAGAAGTTGGGATGACGTCAATGCGTTTTTCAGAGAGAACTCCCAACGTGGAATCGACAACACGATAGGCGAGATGCCTGACATCTACATGGGGTACAGCACCTATGCCGGGGTGCGTTTCGGCAGGAGCCTCAGACCAGTGGCGGACGTTTCGATGAATTTGTTCGATAGCGCCACGCAAATCGTCCCGATTCCCAGCGTCATCACCAATGCCGCAGCGGGCTCGTTCGCTCTCAACGGCGGCTTCTGCCTCAATCATCCCGACCTCGGCGTGCCGTGGACCGCCGGCGAGACCTCGTCGATAGGAAAAGCGTTCAAGGAGTCGGTGCTCGGTTTGGCGACGCTCAGCGATGGGCTCGGCCGCGTTCTGAAACTGGGCAAGTCCACGAAGGAGTCCGGCTTGGTCTGCGCGGTTTTCAGCTATCTCCCTCAGAAAGGCATGAGGCGCATTGCTCGCGGACGCCTGCATTTCGGCGAGATCGACTATAGCAACTCACTCGAGCGGCTGTTCGCTGCTTGAACGACATTTCACCGCGGGTCCGCTTCGCGCAAGCCGGGGCCCCGTCATTCATACTTCGCAATGGAATTCTGGATCAACGAATTCGCCGGCCGTATGTGCCGGCTGTCATCAGGCTCGACCGATTTCGGCCACTTCGGCGCCGTGAGGTTCGATCATGGCGGCGTGCCCGTTCCGGCACGCGCGAAAAGCAACAATATGTGGCAGTTATCGGATAACGGCGAAGGCGCCCGGGCACTCATCGTCTACGGCAGCCCCCAGCAAATCGCGGCGTTCTTCCGCGAGAATGCGGACAAGGGCATCGACAACGGTTCGTTGAACACGTTTTCGGGGCGGCCCGACATTTACATGTCGACGTTCGACCTCGCCGCTACGGCGCGATATCGATCGATGTACCCGTATAACGAAGCGGCCGTACGAAGCGCCAAATTCGCGAATGGCGCGTTCAGTTCACCATCGACATTCGGCGCATTCGGTCTGAA
>CBJLAJ010000250.1:0-3473 GCA_966421005.1 uncultured Paraburkholderia sp. | reverse complement strand
GCCCGATACCGTGTTCGCGTTCCTCGTCGATTCATATGGGACGGTGGCGATCTTCGTCTACGTATTGATCGCGTTTTCGCAATTGAGGTTGCGTGGCCGGCTCGAGCGCTCGGCCGTCAATGGCATGCGGGTAAAGATGTGGTGCTTTCCGTATCTGACGTGGCTGTCGATCGCGGGCATGATCGGCATTCTCGTGGCGATGGCCTTCATTCCGGAACAGCGCAAGCCGCTGTGGCTCGGCGTTGCCAGTCTGGGTATCCTATTTGCCGCTTACATGCTGTTCGTTCGACGCCGTCGCGAGCGCCTCGTCGACGAACACGAACTGGTTTCCTGCCCGCCGCGATAACTATCGCATTGGCCGATAGTTTCAATCATCGAATACGATTTTTTATCGGCTCGCGCTGCGCCTAGCATAGACGTACCGACTTGCTGGCACCCCTCTTCGTCGAGGGTTGCACGCCGCTCCCCGCGAACGAGGAAGGACGATGGACCATCACGCGCGTACGCAAAACGAGAAACTGGAAGTCAAGACGACGACGTGCTACATGTGCGCATGCCGTTGTGGAATTCGCGTGCATTTGCGCGACGGCGAAGTACGTTACATCGATGGGAATCCTGACCACCCGTTGAATCAGGGCGTCATTTGCGCGAAGGGCTCATCGGGAATCATGAAGCAGTACTCCCCCGCGCGGCTTACGCAGCCACTGCTGCGCAAGCGGGGCGCTGAGCGGGGCGAGGCGAGCTTCGAGCCGGTGTCGTGGGAAGCGGCGTTCGATCTGCTCGAGAATCGCCTTGCGCGGCTGCGCGCTACCGATCCGAAGCAGTTCGCCCTGTTCACGGGACGGGATCAGATGCAGGCGTTGACAGGCTTGTTCGCAAAACAGTTCGGCACGCCGAACTACGCGGCGCACGGGGGCTTTTGCTCGGCGAACATGGCGGCCGGGATGATTTATACAATCGGCGGGTCGTTTTGGGAATTCGGCGGCCCGGACCTCGATAACGCACGGCTGTTTTTCATGATCGGCACCGCGGAAGACCATCATTCGAATCCGCTCAAGATCGCGTTGGCGAAATTCAAGCGGGCAGGAGGCCGTTTCATCGCAATCAATCCTGTGCGCACGGGCTATGCGGCCATTGCCGACGAATGGATCCCAATCCGCCCCGGCACCGACGGTGCGTTATTCATGACGCTGATTCGCGAATTGATCGAGCAAAACGCATACGATCGGGCGTTCGTCGAGCGCTTCACGAACGCGGCCGAGCTCGTCGATCTGCGCGAGGCAAGCGACACGTTCGGCTTGTTCGTTCGGGACACGAATCTACCCGAAGTCAATGCACTGTATCCGCAGAATCACCTTTGGTGGGATACGCGATCGAACCGTGCCGTGCCGCATCATGAAGAAGGTGCCACGCCGGCGCTCGAAGGACGCTATCGGCTCGAGGATGGTACGCCCGTGGCGCCGTCGTTCGCGCTTTTGCGCGAGCAAGTTGCGCATTGCACACCGCAATGGGCCGAATCGATCACCGGCATCGCGGCCGACACCATTTCACGTCTGGCGCGCGAGATGGCGGCCGTCTCGCGCGAGCAACGCATCGTCTTGCCGATTCAATGGACGGACTCGTGGGGCAAGACGCACGATACGGTCGAAGGTGCGCCGATCGCCTTTCACGCGATGCGCGGGCTTGCCGCGCATTCCAATGGATTCCAGACGATTCGCGCGCTGGCTGTATTGATGTCGTTGCTCGGCACGATAGACCGGCCTGGCGGCTTCCGCCACAAGGCGCCGTATCCGCGCGCCGCGCCGCCTTCGGCGAAGCCGCCGAACGATCCCAAAATGATCAAGCCGAATACGCCGCTCGCCACGGGGCCGCTCGGTTGGCCGGCGCAGCCGGCGGATCTGTTCGTGCACGAGGACGGTTCGCCCGCGCGTATCGACAAGGCATTCTCGTGGGAGTATCCGCTCGCGGTGCACGGCCTCATGCATTCGGTCATTACGAACGCGTGGCGTGGCGATCCCTATCCGATCGACACGCTGCTGATCTTCATGGCGAACATGGCGTGGAATTCGTCGATGAACCCAGGCCAAGCGCGCGAGATGCTCGTCGATAAGCGCGAGGACGGCGAATACAAGATTCCGTTCCTGGTCGTATGCGATGCATTCGAATCGGAGATGACCGCTTTTGCCGATCTGATCCTGCCCGATACGACGTACCTCGAGCGGCACGACGTCATGTCGGTGCTCGACCGCCCGATCTCCGAATTCGACGGACCGGTCGATTCAGTGCGTGTGCCGGTGGTGCCGCCGACAGGGGAATGCAAGCCGTTCCAGGAAGTGTTGATCGAACTCGCGAGCCGGCTCAAGTTTCCCGCGTTCACGACGGCGGACGGACAGCGCAAGTTTCGCGACTATCCGGACTTCGTCGTCAATTTCCAGACGGCACCGAATTCCGGTACCGGCTTTCTCATCGGCTGGCGCGGCAAGGATGGGACGAAGGCGGTGGTCGGCGAGCCGAATCCGAAGCAGTGGGAACAGTACGCGAACAACAACTGTGTGTATCACCACAGGTTGCCCGAATCGCTGCAATACATGCGCAATTGCAACGGCTCCTACATGCAGTGGGCGGTCGACAACGGTATGCGCAAGTTCGGCGTGCCTATCGTCATCCAGCTCTATTCGGAAGCGATGCAAACATTTCGTCTGGCCGCTCAAGGCAAGACGACAGGGCGGCAGCCGCCCGATCACCTGCGCTCGCGCATCGAGCGATACTTCGATCCGCTTCCGTTCTGGTATCCGCCGCTCGAGCGCGACGTGACCGATCTCGACCGGTATCCGCTCGCGGCGATTACGCAAAGGCCGATGGCGATGTATCACTCGTGGGACTCGCAAAACGCGTGGCTGCGGCAAATCCACGGGGAGAATCATCTTTTCGTGAATCCGTCGACGGCGTCGAAGGAAGGTATCGAGGACGGCGGTTGGATCTATGTCGAATCGCCATGGGGCAAAGTACGCTGCCGCGCGCGCTACAGTGAGGCCGTCGAGCCCGGTACGGTATGGACCTGGAATGCGATCGGCAAGGCCGCGGGCGCATGGAATCTCAGCGCCAACGCCGGCGAGTCCCAGCGCGGCTTTCTACTCAATCACGTCATCGCCGACGAGCTGCCGAGCGATATGCGCGCGGGCGAGCGTATGTCCAATTCCGATCCCGTCACGGGCCAGGCGGGTTGGTACGACGTGCGCGTGCGGATCTATCGCGCCGAGGCCGATGCGGCGACAACGCTGCCGCAATTCGCGCCAATGCGACCTCTGCCCGGCACCGCGACGGTGGTGCAGCGCGTACAGGCCTACTTCGCGGGCAAGGGCGAATTCGCGGCTCGGCTGCGCAAGGCGGCGCGCTCCGGCCTGACGCAGCTCGGTTCGACCGATAAGCAAGGAGGATAACGGCTATGACTCAGATGGCGCTCGTCATCGACC
>CBJLAJ010000249.1:0-3482 GCA_966421005.1 uncultured Paraburkholderia sp. | reverse complement strand
TGCGAAGCCGCCGTTCGGCGTGGAGAAGTCATTTGAAAACGACCATTGCCGGGGTGGAGATCCCGGATAGCGCGCTCGCTCGTGCGGCGTTAGATCGCATTCGTTGCATCGAACCCGCGATACTCTTTCAACATGCGTTGCGCTCGTTTCTGTTCGGCGCGCTTACGGGGCATCGCGAAGCCCTGCGGTTCGACGCCGAATTGCTGTATGTTGCGGCACTGTTTCATAACGTCGGACTCAATGCTTGTTACCACCGATCGCCGCGGCGCTTCGAAATCGACAGCGCCAACGAAGCGCGCGATTTCCTGCGCAGCAACGATATCGGCGAGCCTGCGGCGACCGAAGTATGGACGGCGATCGCGTTGCACACGACGCCTGGCATTCCGGAATATATGTCGTCGCCGCTGGTTGCTCTGGTCAGTGCGGGCGTGCAGATGGATCTACGCGGCGCACGCTACGATGAATTTACCCCGCAGCAACGGAATGAAGTCGTGCGAGCCTTTCCAAGAGAACGCGGGTTCAAGCACGATATCCTCGAGGCCTATGCGCGCGGAATGGAACGCCGACCGGAAACCGCTTTCGGCTCGGTCAATGCCGACGTGCTCGACCGATGCGATCCAAACTATCGGCGCCTTAACTTCTGCGGGTTGGTCCTTGGATCTCGATGGCCGAACTAGCGGTCCGTAAGAAAGATGGATGGAAATATAAAAACAACGATTTCGAAAGACCGCCGCGTTTCAACTTCTTCAAAATATTCCATTACGCCGTCGAGATCCCGCGCCATCAGCTGGATATCCGGCCCATTCATGCGATCGACCTTCAAACGTTACATCAATAACGCCTAGGCTTCGTCCCGGCAAGCACCGGGCTGTCGACACGCGCTGACGACGGGCCCTGGCGTGGCAGAGCAGGATTGTTCAAGACAGTGGACGGCTGCGCTCATTAAGCTAGCTCCGGCGGTACCTCCTCGTATCGTATGTGATTGAAGGGAGGGTGCCCGACCGATCGAACTCGAGCGCGCCCTCGGTCGATCCCTATCACCCGGGCGTTCCAGAATGGAGGCGGCCATTATCCGGATCGGCACATTGCAGGTGGATCTCCAACAGCGGGACGTTCGCAGGCACGGGGTTTCGCTGCGGATCGGCGCGCGTGCGTTCGACATCCTCGATTTGTTGATTCGTGCGAACGGCACCGTGGTTTCGAAGACCGCCATCATGGACGCTGTCTGGCCCGATGCGATCGTCGAGGAAAATACGCTGCAGGTGCATATTGCGGCCTTGCGCAAATTGCTGGGTGCGGAGCGCGAACTCATCAAGACAGTGTCCGGCAGAGGATATCTGCTCATTTCCTCAAACGGCGAGCCAGGAGAGGCGGCCTCGCCACGCATGGCGCCCCCCCAATTTGGCCGATTGTCCTCGCCTGTGCCTTCGCTGATCGGCCGTCAGGCGGAGGTGCCCCGGATCGTCGATCTGATCGGCCGTACACCGGTTACCACGCTCGTTGGCGCGGGCGGCATCGGCAAGACCAGCCTCGCGGTCCATGTCTCGGCGCACCTTCGCGATCGCTTCGACGGTGGCGTGTGCTTCGTAGAGATCGCGCAGTCGTCATCGCGACAGGCTGTCCTCGAGACCGTTGCCCGAGCGTTGCACGTCGAGCTCGGTCAGGAGCCACTGAACGAGGCGCATCTATCGGATGCCATCGGCGCCGCCCCGTGCCTGCTTGTTCTCGACAATGCCGAGCGCGTCATCGACGTGGTTGCCGCGCTCGTGGAGGAGCTGGTTGCCCGCAACAGCGATCTTCGCGTGCTGGTGACAAGCCGCGAGCCGCTGCATATCCGCGACGAAACGGTGCTTCGGATCGACCCGCTCGCGGTGCCCGCCGCCGATGCCCCAGTGGATGTCGTTCTGGCCCAATCCGCGGTGCAGTTGTTCCTTTGCCGGGCAAGGGCGATCGCACCCCACTGCGATGCCGACGACGCGAGCATCTTCATCATCGCCGAGATCTGTCGAAGACTCGAAGGTCTTCCGCTCGCAATCGAACTGGCGGCTGCGCGGGTCGCGACGCTTGGCGTCAAAGGGGTGGCTTCGCGGCTGGACGATCGGTTGAACCTCCTCACCGGTGGACTGCGTTCGGCGCTGCCGCGCCATCAGACGCTGCGTGCGACGTTCGATTGGAGTTATGCGTTGCTGGATGCAGGATCCAAGACGTTGTTCAGGCGCCTGGGGGTCTTCGCAGGCACATTTACATTCGATGCCGCGTGCGCCGTCGCGGTCGAACCGGATATCGCCATCGCGTCGGTCATTTCGAGCTTGAGCGAGCTTGCCGACAAATCGCTTTTGTCGGTCGAAGTGGGCGGTGCCGCTGCGCGATATCGAATGACGGAGTCGACGCGCGCTTATGCGATGGAGAAGCTGCGTGACGAGGGCGAGATGCAGCGTATCGCCGCGCGCCACATGCACTATGTCCGGGAGCGGATCGAAGAGCTGTCCGCTATCACGGAGGACCCGGCGCCGGCTGTCACGGACGGCGGCCCGCGGCTGACCCTCGACGACGCGCGCGCCGCATTCGACTGGGCATTCTCCGTCGGGGGTAATCCGGCGTTGGGAATTGCACTGGCCGGGGCGCTCGTCGATACGCTGCTCGACGCGTCGCTGCTTCACGAATGCGGCGAGCGGGCGGGGCGCGCGCTAGGGGTGCTGGATACCCTTCCGGAGGGAACGGGCGACGTCGTATGTGAAATGCGCTTGCGCTCCGCTTATGCCTCGACTTTGCTCTACACGAGCGGCGCACTTCCGGATGCGGAGGCCGTCTGGAATCGCGTGCTTTTGCTCGCGCAAGAGTCCGGAGAACAGGAATTCGAGGCGCGGGCGCTGCTGGGCCTGTGGATATCGGCGCTCATGCGCGCCGACGTCTACACGTCGTTTCGCTATGCCACCCGTTTCGAGCGAGCGGCGGCACTTCGCGGTACCCGCTCGCAGAAGCTATTCGCAGACATCATGCTGGCCGTGTCGCTGCACTATTTCGGCGAGCACGAGCAGGCACGCGAACGCCTGGAGCGTGCGCTGGTGTCGCCGGTTCCGTGCGATTCGTTCTCCTTCGTTTGGCGTTCAGTCGCTGTCGATCCCTATATCATCGCGAATGGCACGCTTGCGCGTATTGCGTGGTTGCAAGGAGATCCCGAGCGGGCGATGCAGCTCGCCGACAAGTGCGTCAACCTCGTTCGACCGAACATGCTCGAGCCTTCGCTGAGTCATCTATTGGCTGCGGTCGTAGTGCCCATTGCGCTGTTATCGGGCGACGTCGTCGTCGCGTCGAAGTATCTTGATGTATTGCAATCACAGCTGACATTGAATCGTTTCGAAATATGGCGGGACTATAGCCAGTGCGTCGCCGGACATCTCGACATCCTAAAGGGGGGCCTCGAGGGCGGCCTCGAAAAGCCGGAACCCGCCCTGCAGCGATTGTCCTCGCGCGGTTTCAGG
>CBJLAJ010000248.1:0-3483 GCA_966421005.1 uncultured Paraburkholderia sp. | reverse complement strand
AACGAGCGCGCGGAAACCACCGTCGCCGGCCTTTACGCTGCCGGCGACATGGCAGCCGTGCCGCATAACTACATGCTCGGCGCCTTCACGTATGGCTGGTTTGCCGGGCAGAACGCGGCGGCCTATGTCTCGGGCCGCGAGCACGCACCGCTCGATCAACAACAGATCGATGCCGAACGCGAGCGCGTGTTTGCCCCCCTCGAACATGAACAGGGACTTTCTCCCGCACAAGTCGAATACAAACTGCGCCGGATGGTCAATGATTATCTACAGCCACCGAAGGTCACGCGCAAGATGGAAATCGGCCTGCAACGCTTCGAGGAGATCGCCGAAGACATTGCTTCGATCAAAGCCACGCATCCGCATGAACTGATGCGCGCAGCCGAAGTGCGCGCGATTCGGGATTGCGCCGAGATGGCCGCGCGCGCGTCGCTGTTTCGCACGGAAAGCCGCTGGGGCCTGTATCACTATCGGGTCGATTATCCGCAGCGCAACGACGCGCAATGGTTCTGCCATACGCATCTGCGCAAAGACGCACGGGGCCACATGAGCAGCGAGAAGCGCGCCGTCGAGCCTTACATCGTTCCGATCGACGATCGGGAAATCGGCTCGTACAGCAACCTTCGCATTCATGCGGACCCGAGCCAACGCAGCCATGCGGGCACGCTGGCCGACGCAACGGTCTAACCGGAAAAACCTATGTCCCATACGCCCCATGAGATTTTTCATCGAAGCATCGCACCCGTCACGATCGATGAAAGCAAATGCATCGCCGATAAGGGCTGCACCGTGTGCGTCGACGTATGCCCGCTCGATCTGCTCGCCATCGATATCAGCAAAGGCAAGGCGTATATGCAGTTCGACGAGTGCTGGTACTGCATGCCGTGCGAACAGGACTGCCCGACAGGCGCGGTAAAAGTCGACATCCCGTATCTGCTGCGCTAGCGCGCCGTCGCAATTCATGAAGAGTCCAAGATCGATCGAGTTCGACGGAAAAGCGTTGACACTGCATTGGGGCGACGAACCGGCACAGCGGATCTCAGCGCACGCGCTGCGGATGCGGTGTCCTTGCGCCGAGTGCCGGCGACTCCGCCTCGGTGGGGCTGCGCCCGCCGTACCGCGCGATGTAGCCGTTCTGGAGATTCGCTCGGCCGCTTACGGCATGCAGCTGGTATTCAGCGATCAACATGATCGCGGCATTTTTCCGTGGCCCTATGTGGCCCGGTTGCCCGAGGCGGTATCGGCGTAGCATGGCGCGATGACCCAGCATTCGGGCATAAATCTGTTCGAGGTCCATTGGGCTCTTCCTGACAAGCCGGTCCTGCTTTGACGCGGGACGGCTCTGGAAGAAAGCAGGTTCGATGCCCACACGCGCGTCCTGGCACGTGCCATTTCATTGGACGAAACGGGTACGACACATGCTGGCCCGTCGGTATCACGGATCAAACTCGGGAGCGCGGATGGAAACCGAGACCACCGAGTGGTTCTCCATGAACCAATATGCACCGGCCCGCGAAGGCTGGTACGAAGTCAAACTTGCAAACGGAGATACAGCGTTCTCCCGTTTCGTCGACGGCCATTGGACCGAGCAGCCCGTGCTCGTGTTTACGCACTGGCGCGGCCTGAAGGCCGACCCGGGCGCGCCGCCCGACACGGAGCACATGGACGCGCAGGCCGCTGCTGCAAAAGGCGTACGAGCGGCGTGGAACGCGTTTTTTCCCGAGATCGAAGATGGGCATTCGCCCGAGAAATGATGGGGTGATCGTCGCTGATAATTGACCACGTCCCCGCCCCGCTCACCCGAGATGCGCTCTTCCGAATGCTGGTTGGCAGCAGTTCAGCGCGAGGAGCCCGGTGCCACCAGCCCCCGACGCGGCACGGGCGTGGAAAAGACGATCGATGTACGCGTCTCGCCATAGCCGTTGATCGAGCCGAGAAAGCGCTCCAGTTGTTCGAGGCTGGGAGATACCACGGTCACGATGTAGGAGTCGGCGCCGGCCACATGGTGACATTCCAGAACCTCGGGGGCGCGACGCAGTTTGTCGAGAAAGGCCTTCTTGCCCGGCTGCGGCACGGTAATTCCGACGATAGCGCGTACGGGGTAGCCGGCCAACGCCGGATCCAGTTCAGCGCCGACCGAGCGCACTACACCGGCGTCCTTCAAGCGCTTGAGCCTTTCCACTGTGGCAGGCACCGATAATCCCGCGGCAAGCGCCAGCGTCTTCAGCGGCGCGCGGCCATCCTCCTGTAATGCCGTCAGCAGTGCCCACGCTTTGGCGTCGAGTTGCAGTGATTCGGTCATAAGCCCATTCCGCCTTAAAAATCGAAGATGAAACCGATTTTCGATTGCTGTTTCATTCTGTGCAAGCCGCACATGCAGTCTGATAATGCTCGGCATGGACGCCCTGCCCCCATCATCTTTCTCTGCGCTGTTCGGCCAATCGCTTTTGATCGGCCTTTCGATCGCCGCACCTGTCGGCCAAATTGGCTTGCTGGCCATCCAGCGCACGTTGGACCACGGCCGCGCGGCAGGCTTGGCCACCGGCATGGGGGCGGCATTCGCCGATGCGGTGTACGGCGCCATTGGCGCGTTTGGCGTCAGCGGACTGATAGCCTGGTTGTTGAGCCTCCGGATGTGGCTGGGTCTGTTCGGCGGCGGCTTCCTGCTATGGCTGGCCTGGCGCATCGCAATGAAGCCAGCCGCGCGTGGCGCAGATGCGGATCCGCCGACCGGCACACTCCTGCGCTACGTCTGCGGCACGTTCGTGCTGACGCTGTCGAACCCAACCACCATTCTGTCGTTTATGGCCGTGTTCGGCGCTCTCGCGGGCCGTGCGCCTTCGGCGTCACCGTGGGTCATGGTGGTGGGCGTGTTGGCGGGCTCGGCGCTATGGTGGTTGATCCTGTCCACCGGCGTCGGCTGGTTGCGCGACCGTTTCGATGCAAGTTGGCAACGAGCAGTCAACCTCTGCTCTTCCGGGCTGCTTGCTGCGCTCGGGCTATGGCAGCTTGCCCACCTCGTCATTTGATCAACGGAGATCTACCGGTGTCACACCGAGTACACGCCAGTCATCGGATCGTCGTCGACGCGCCGATCGACCAGGCCTTCATGTTGTTCACACCGGCCGGCGAGGAATTATGGGTCGACGGCTGGAAGCCAACCTATGTCCATCCCTCCGATGGCGTCACCGAGTCCGGAATGGTGTTCACCACCGGTCAGGGTGACGAGTTCACCATCTGGACCCTGGTTGACTTCGACCGCGAAGCGCATCGATCGCGTTATGCGCGGTGCACGCCGGCCTCGCGCGTGAGCCTCGTCGAAGTGCGTTGTGTCGCAATCGATGCAGCGCGCACCGAGGTATCGGTCAGCTACATCCTGACCGCGCTCAACGCTCTTGGCGAACAAGCACTTGAAGACTTCAAAGGCGAGCGCTTCGCTGCAATGATCGACGGCTGGGCGAGCAAGATTGCGGAACGCCGCGC
>CBJLAJ010000247.1:0-3503 GCA_966421005.1 uncultured Paraburkholderia sp. | reverse complement strand
TGCGGCGCGAGCCGCCTGTCGTTCGGTCGGCCACAGTTTGTCGACATGAAGCAGCTCCCAGTCATGCACCACCATGCCATCCTTGAGCACGCGGAAGTGGGATTTGACGCCCGTCATCGCTTGCTCCACTGCGACTTCGAGAGCAAATCCGCGGTAGGGCTCCTCATAGTCGCCCATGTCGAGGCCAGTCGGTTTCATCGCATTTCTCCCACCGTTCGTTGCACGCGCACGTACACCGCGATTACGGCGTGCGACTAATCGCAATCGCCGGACAAATACTTTCGTCCGTCACAGGTGATTTCGATCGCGCCGTCGCTATTCTCGTCGACGAGCCCCGCTCCGAGCAGTTCAGCGGCCACCGCCATCGAAACGAGCGGGGGCGCGTGGCCGATTCCGACGTCGCTCAGGCGCCTCAGCGCCTCGATCGCTTCCGGGCTCAGGGATTTGGACATGGCCGGCTCCTGTCAATGCTTCGCGCGTGCGCGCCAATGCCGATGCGAATCGACTCCGGTCCCATGCAGACCTTCGCGTGGGAATCGTCAATCCATCCTAGCACTTTCAACGCGCGACGCGAGAGGCGCAAACGTGCGCGCCGGGAGACGACCCCGCCTCTATAATGACGCTCGTTCCGTTGACGAACGGGCGCATCGCGCCATGCCCGCGCCGCCCGCAGCACTACATGCAAAAAATCATCCTGCCTCTGGTGTCGGGCTTTCTCGCCGCGCTCTTTTTTCGTGAAGCGACGCTCGCGCTGCTCCACACCGCCGGCCTCATCGATACGACGGGCTTTTCCACGACGCCGTTCGCACCGCTCGACATCCCCGAATTCGTCGCCAACGCGCTTTGGGGCGCGGCCTGGGCGGTCCTCATGGCGTGGCTGTTGCGGGTGTCGCCCGAGCGCGTGGCGCCCTGGGTACAGGCATTCGTATTCGGCGGCATCGTGCTGACGGCGGCGCGTATATTCGTCGTCGATCCGATACGCGGCATCTGGCCAAGCGGCAACATGCTGCCGCGCCTTGCCATCGGTTTCGCCGCAAATGCCATGTGGGGTTGGGGCGCGCTCGTCTTCATGCGCGCCTTTATGGCGGAAAGCCCGGAAGAATCGGCCTGACGCCCGGCTGTCGGAGACCATACCGGCAACCGGCCGCGCGGCCCTGGTGCTATCCGTGAAGCGCGCGCAGCGGATGCTCGTTCGCGGTCCACGGACTTGCGAACATCCGCTCGACGTCCTCGGTCGTGACATCCTCGATGCGGCGGATGCGCCAGACAGGGTGATTGTCCTTATCGATTATCCGTGCGCGCACGCCCTCCAGGACATCCCCAAACGCGAACATCGTATGGGTGAGATCGAGATCGCGCCGCAGGCATTCGGCCATCGTGCTGTCGCCGCGTGCAACGACTTCGAGCGAAACGGCCATCGATAACGGCGAACGCTCACGCATCATGCCAAGCGTGTCCTCGGCCCAATCGCGCGCGCCCTCTTCCTTTTCTTCTGCGAGCGAAGCGGCAATGGCTGCCACGTCGGGCCGCCCGAAGTGCCTGTCGATCCAGACGCGCGTCGCAGCCAACGAAGTGTCGACCTGCTCGTCGCTCGTCGCGCAAGACGACCGACTCGCGATGCGCTTGACACACGCCAGCACATCGGTGCCGGTGGCAAACGATTCGTGATGCAGCGCTTCGAGAAGCGTCGGCATTACGCCCGCATCCATGCAGATATCGGCAAGTCCGGCGTACAGTGCGTCGGCCGCGTCGATCGTCACACCCGTGACGGCGAGATACCGGCCGATCGCGCCGGGCGTACGCGCGAGAAACCATCCAGCACCGACGTCGGGGAAAAACCCGATGCGGGTCTCGGGCATCGCCATCCGGGTTGAACTCGTCACGACGCGTAACCCGCCCGTCCGATGCGCACCTTGGGAAATGCCCATTCCGCCGCCCATGACGATGCCGTTCATCAGCGCGATATAGGGTTTCGGGTAGATGAAAATCGCATGGTCGAGCGAATATTCCTCGATGAAGAAACGCTCGCGCGCGGCCAAGTCGTTGCGTTTCGACAGCTCGTAGAGAGAACGCACATCGCCGCCCGCGCAAAATGCGCGCTCGTGCGGGGAATAGACAACCACCGCAAGTACGCTCGGATCGCCCCGCCATTCGTCGAGCCGGGCGTGCATCGTGCGAATCATCGCCAGCGACAGCGCGTTGAGCGCCTTCGGCCGGTTCAATTCGATGAAACCGATTCGATTGGCGATAAACGTACGCACCTCGGCCGAGGTGGCGACGAAAGCCGAATCATCAGTCGTAGTCATAGCTGCGTCGAAACGGAAGAAGCGACAACAGAAACGGTAGCATGCGCGGGCGTCGACAGCGAGCAAGGCGCGACGCGGGCCGCCGAATCAATGCGCCTGCATCCGGGAAAAGAGGTTGAGGACGACCACGCCGGCCACGATCAGCGAAAGCCCGACGACCGCGCCGAGATCGGGAACCTGCCGGTAAAGGACGATGGCCACGAGCGTGATGAGCACGATCCCGACGCCCGACCATATGGCGTAGACGATGCCCACTGGCATCGATTTGAGCGTCAACGACAGGCAATAGAACGCCACGCCGTAGCCCCCGACCACGACGAGCGACGGCGCGAGACGCGTAAAGCCGGCCGATGCGCGTAATGCCGAAGTGCCGATGACCTCCGCGACGATTGCGACGGCGAGCCACAGATAGCCAAGATTCGATGCGCGCATACGTGTCAGCCCTTGGCCAGCGCAAGCTGCGCGTAGTCGTGGCCGAGTTGGGCGCTGAGCGCCTCGACGACGAGCTCGTGATCGGCGCGTTGAGCGAGTCCCGACACCGTCACGGACCCGATCACGCCGGCCCCGGCCAGCGTGATCGGAAACGAACCACCGTGCGCGGAATACTCGGCACCAGGCAAACCGTGCTTGTCGGCAAGCGTCGTCCCGGTTTGCTGCATGCGCAGCCCGATTGCGTAAGAGCTGCGGTGAAAATGGGCGACGACGTTGCGTTTGCGGCGCACCCAGGCGGCGTGATCGGGCGTCGCGCCTTCGAGCGAACAGAAAAACAGCGGCTGGCCGAAGGTCGAGACATCGATGGCGAGCGCGAGCGAACGCGCCGTTGCAATTTCGTGCAGATAAGCGCCAAGCTGCCAGGCGCGCGCGGCATCGAAACGAGGAAAGACAAGCGTGTGCTCTTGGGCAGCGATGGTGCGCAGGTCGTGATCGATATCCATGAGAAAACAGAAAAAGTGCCGAGAGGGATGCGCGAAAACTGGGACCACCCGCATTTTTGCAGTGCGGCACCCGATTCTAGCGCGTTGCGCACGGGCCGCATCCGAATGCAGGGCGGTCACGAAAACCGGCGTGGCATCCGCGATGGATAGATAAAAGCAAATCTATCCTTGCATCGACTTTGTGATTTCTTTATAATTGCTTTTTCGACGGACGCGGGGTGGAGCAGTCTGGCAGCTCGTCGGGCTCATAACCCGAAGGTCG
>CBJLAJ010000246.1:0-3833 GCA_966421005.1 uncultured Paraburkholderia sp. | reverse complement strand
GCCGCTTTGGGCGGCGCACGCAGACCGAAATCTTCCGGGAAATGATCGAGCGCGGAGCGCACCGGGTACGGCGTCATGCCGCCCATCGCGCACAGCGAGCCCGACACCATCGTGTCGCACAGATCGCGCAGCAGCTGCACCTGCTTCTCGGAGGTGTCGCCGTTGCGCATGCGCTGGATCACCTCGACGCCGCGCGTCGAGCCGATGCGGCACGGCGTGCACTTGCCGCACGATTCGATCGCACAGAAATGCATCGCGTATTGCGCCAGCTCGGCCAGATTGGACGTGTCGTCGTGCACCACGAGCCCGCCGTGGCCCACCACCGCGCCCACGGCCGCATACGCCTCGTAGTCCAGCGGAATGTCCCACTGGCTCTCGGGCAGGTAGGTGCCCAGCGGCCCGCCCACTTGCACCGCGCGCGCGGGGCGCCCGCTGGCGGTGCCGCCGCCGTATTCGTCGATGAGCTCGCGCAAGCTCACGCCGAAGGCCAGCTCCACCAGCCCGCCGCGCTTGATATTGCCCGCCAGCTGAAACGGCAGCGTGCCGCGCGAGCGGCCCATGCCGAAATCGCGGTAATACGCCGCGCCGCGCGCGAAGATCACGGGCACCGAGGCCAGCGTGATGACGTTGTTGATCACCGTGGGCTGGCCAAAGAGGCCCGCGAGCGCCGGCACCGGCGGCTTGGCGCGCACGATGCCGCGCTTGCCCTCGAGCGATTCGAGCAGCGCCGTTTCCTCGCCGCACACATACGAGCCCGCGCCCTTGGCCACTTCCAGCTCGAACGCGTGGGCCGAGCCGAGCACGCTCGCGCCGAGCCAGCCCGCCTCGCGCGCTTTGGCGATCGCGGCGTTGAGCATCGCGATCGCATGCGGGTATTCGCTGCGCACGTAGATATAGCCGCGCGTGGCACCGGTGACCACACCCGCGATGATCATGCCTTCGATGAGGCCGTACGGATCGCCTTCCATCGACAGGCGGTCCGAGAAGGTGCCCGAGTCGCCCTCGTCGGCATTGCAGACGATGTACTTCTGGGCCGCTTTCGCCGCGCGCACCGTGCGCCATTTGATGCCGGCCGGAAACGCCGCGCCGCCGCGCCCGCGCAGGCCCGATTCGATCAGCGCTTCGACGGCCGCGTCGCCGTCCATCGCCAGCGCCGCCTTCAGGCCGGCGAGGCCTTCGTGGGCCAGGTAATCGTCGATCGACAGCGGGTCGGTGAGCCCCAGGCGCGCGAACGTGAGCCGCTGCTGGCGCTTCAGATACGGGATCTCTTCGACGAGGCCGACCGCGCGCGCATGCGTGCTGCCGCCGCCTGCGAGCCAGCCGGCTTCGAACAGCGAGGCGACGTCCGCCACCTCGACGTTGCCGTAGCCCACGCGTCCTTCGGGCGTTTGCACTTCCACGAGCGGCTCGAGCCACAAGAGCCCGCGCGAGCCGTTGCGCACGAGCTCGATCGTCGCGCCGCGCCGCGCGGCCTCCTCGGCAATGGCCGCGGCCAGCGCGTCGGCACCGAGCGCGAGCGCCGACGAGTCGCACGGCACGAACACGCGCACCGGGTGCCCTGCTGCCTGCGAATTCATACGGACTCCTTATGCGCGGGCTCGACGCCCGCTTGCGTGCAGGCCGCGTCGAACAGCGCATCGAACTTGGCCGGCGTCACCTTCGCGTAAAGCGTGCCGTTGATCGTCATGGCCGGCGACAGCGCGCATTGGCCCAGGCAGTAGACCGATTCGAGCTCGACGCTCTCGCCTTCGGCGCCGTGGGCACCGTGCGTCCCGTTCGCGCCTTCGGCATGCTTCGCATCGAAGCGGCACCCGGTGCGCGCTTCGATATGCGCGGCCAGCGCCTCGGTGCCCATGCTGCGGCACGATTCGGCCCGGCACAATGCCACGCCCACGCGCGGCGGCGGGCTCGTGCGGAAATGGTGGTAGTACGTCAGCACGCCATGCACTTCGGCGCGCGACAGGTTCATCGCCCGCGCCAGCGGGCTCAGCACAGACGGCGGGACGAATCCGACTTCGTCCTGTATCGCGTGCAGCACCGCGAGGAGCGAACGCCCTTCGCAACAGTGCCGCGCGATCAATCGATCGGCATCGAACACGCGTGTCTCCTTCAAGCGGTAGGTTTTTGGAGTGATCGGCCGGGCCGCTACCGGCCGTGCACTTCGTCAGCTAGCTGTCTGATCCCTGCATGTCACGCTTTGCAGGCCGCTTGCATGGACAAATAGTGCGGGAGTAGATGTATTAGGAAAAGTTAAAGTTTTTTATCGTGAACATTAGTCATGGCAAATGTATCGAGCGCTCAGCAGCGTGCCTAAGCCGCGATGCCTTGGGGCGTACGAATTTGACGGTAAAGGCCCCAGATGAGATCGAGCTGGCTGATCGCACCGACGAGCCGGCCCGCCCCGTCGAGCACCCCCACGCGATCGCAGGCGTGGTCCTTGAAGTGGGGTGCAAGTTCGCTGATCGGCGTATCGGTCCGAACGGTGCAGTCGTAGTGACTTGGAGCCGACGCACGCGTCAGATGGGGCATATGTGGCATGTGCGGCAAGGCCGACATGATGTCCGCGCAGGTGAGTTCGCCAAAAACGCGTCCGCCGAAGCGATCGCCGTCGTCGTGCAACAACGCCTCGATCCCTGTCGAATCGGTGAGCGCGCTCGTGCCCGGCATCGATGCCCCGCCTGCCTCCCGCCGCCCTCGCGCCATCGAAGACAAACGCTCGCGAAAGCCACTCCAGCGCCCCACCGTGGGGCTCGTTTCACTGCCGAAAGCGCGGGGATAGCGATGCCCCATCGCCAGATGAAACGCGAGCGCCGCGGTCAGCAGCGCCGCCGATTGAAGCGCAATCGGAATCAGGACGAATCGATAACCGAGCTCGTGAATCGCGGGGCCACCCAGCACAGCGGTCAGCGCCACCGCGCCTGACGGAGGATGAACGCATCGGAATGCCAGCATGACGCTGATAGCAAGAGCAACGGCGGTTGCAGCCGCAACCATTGGCGTGCCGATCAGTTTTGCGCAGGCTACGCCGACGATCGCCGCACAGATATTGCCGCCCATGATCGACCACGGTTGCGCAAGAGGACTCTCCGGCACCGCGAACAACAAGACTGCGGAAGCACCCATCGGTGCCACGAGCAGCGGCGCCCCGAGATCCCTGCCTAACACGGCATGCGCCACCCAGGCGGTAAACGCAATGCCGAATAACGCACCCAGACACGATCGAATGCGTTTGCCCTGTCCGTCTCCGTTTTTCATCCGCGTCGCTCGCTACCGATGCAATGTTTCGGGACATGTCATGCACCAACGTGTGGCGAGAATACGGGCGGACGCACCAAATACGACAGTCAATATTTCTTTGGATAGCAATAATGTTTTAGTTATCGTTTCAATGGACGCCGCGGAGGACGACCGGGGTGGCCACAAGGCATCGCACGGTGCGCCATCACTTCGCATCCGTGCGCATGACGTTCCCGATCGCGCGGGATCATGGTGGCCCATCGTCACTCGATAGCCCTACGAGCCATGCCCAACGTGCTTTCCCAAGCTGCCTTGGCCGCAGCACTCGCAGCGTCGGTTTCGCTGGCCGCGGCGCACCCCCGCTCTGCCGAAGGCATGCAGCGTGTCGACTGGTACACGAACGCCGTCACTGCGGACCAGGCGCGCAGCCGTATGAACGCGGACAGGGATTACTACAACCGTCAGTACAACGACAGGCAATACGAGAACCAGCGTTATAACAATCAGCTATACAACCAGCAGTATTACGACCGGCAGTACTACAACAGGCAGTACGAAAACCAGCGCGCCAATCAGCAGTACTACAACCGCCAGTA
>CBJLAJ010000245.1:0-3868 GCA_966421005.1 uncultured Paraburkholderia sp. | reverse complement strand
CGGCTTGCCGCCTTCGGCCGTGCGCGTATTGCCCATCTCCTCGTCGATCTCGCCCGCGTCCTGCTCGCACTGCGCGCGCTGGCGCAGGATCTCGAAGAAGTTCTTCAGCGTCTCGGCACGGGCGGTGAACGTCGTCCGGCCCCGGTTACCCTGCGCATCGCGCGACACACGCTGCGTCCAGTTGTCCATGCCGAGTTTTTCAACCAGGCTGTACGGCGGGTTCGCAAGCACGTAGCTATCGGCCACGCAGCTTCCCATCATGCCGAAGGGGTCCGTCACATCCGACATGCGATCGCCGAGAAACGCCGCCGCCATTCCCACCATGTTTCCCTGGCTGTGACACACGACCGTGATCGGCGCATCGGCCTGCTTCTCCCGGATCGATTTGATCAGCTTCGCGAGCCGCAGCGCGGCCATCACCGTATAAGCCCGTGGTGGCGTCCTATAGACGAGACGCGGCGTTGGGTTCATCGCCTGCACGGTGATCCAGCCGAATACGCGGTCATCGACCCCGGAGCTCCACAGGTCGGCCAGACTCGAGCAGCCGTTGGCGAACGGGCCACCGCCCCAGTAGTTCTTCTCGTTCAGGAATACGTTGGTGCCGTAGTCCTTCATGTCCTGCTTGTGCGCCTTGTAGCCCCAGCGGAAATGGATTACCGGCGAGAACGATGGCGTGTCCTTGACGTACGTAATGGACGTCAGATTGGGATTGATATAGCCATCCGGCGTCAAGCTTTCGGTATAGCTCACCGGCGACATCTGGCCCGCCACGACGCCGTGG
This sequence comes from uncultured Paraburkholderia sp., assembly GCA_966421005.1. GTDB lineage: Bacteria > Pseudomonadota > Gammaproteobacteria > Burkholderiales > Burkholderiaceae > Trinickia. The sequence continues at coordinate 3,087 of CBJLAJ010000245.1, read as the reverse complement.
AACGCAAGTTGATCGTCGAGCCGTCCGAGCCGCCGGTTCAGGCCCTTGCATAGTCCTTCTTCTGCCGCCTGAAACCATTCGCCCTCGGAATTCACGCCATGCACGAAGATGACGACACCGGGCAACGGCATCTGTTTCACGCAGATGAGTGGCCGTTCCGTGTCGAAGAGCGTGACGCCTCTCACGGTGCCCACCAGAATTCGTGGCGCTGAGTCGGAACGCGCCACATCCGCTGACGCATCAACCGATACCGCATCCGGATTGAGATAGGAATCGCTCATGATCTTGTTGTTCTCGATATGCGGTTCAATGCCGCGCTTTGAAAAAATGCGCAACCAACGATACAAACCGATCGCCGATGATCCGAGACAACTTGCCGGCGGTATCTGTCTGCCCTTTGGCCATGTCACCGGCAGTCTTGCGCACCTCGCCTTGATAGCCACGTGCCGCCTCGCCGTCCGTAGCACGCACGAGCTGTGGAGAGCGACCCAGCGGCGCGTGATCGAACTTCGGCAGGTCGGTGCTTATGCTGGCAGCCTCACCCCATACATGTCCCGCCGATTTGACCGTGAACTTGCCGGGACAGCCCAGTTCGATCTCTCCGCCACGCAGCTTCAGGTAAGCGCCACCAGATGTGACGAACACCACCTCATCGCTCGCCACTCCCGCGAGCTTGCCGCCCGCGGCCGTGAGCTCGATGTTCTTCGCCGAATCGATCTGCGTGTCGTCGGCTTGGCTCTGCAACGTCACCTTGCCCTGATTGGCGATCGCGGAGATACCCTCCGCATGGGCGAACATGGCAACGCCGTGCCCGGCCTGAAGGTTGATCCGCTGGCCGCTCGTCACCTGAACGTGCTGCTGCGCAACCTGGTCGATGTTTTCGCCGGCATAGGTCACTTTCGTCTTAGGTGTCGCGTTGACGGAGCCGCCCGCCGCGCCGCACGCGATGATTCCCTGAGCATTGCCGTTGATGGCATCGCCCCCCGCTGGCGTCGATCCGCCATCCCAATGCTTCACTGCCGCGGCGAGTTCCCCTTGAGCGGCGACATCAGCGGCCATTCCGCCGTGTTGTCCCGCGTAGTCCCCGAGCGATTCGCATAAAGCCCGGCATTCGGTCAGCAACCGATCCAGTTCGTCGCGCTCGAGTTGATGCCCAGATGCCTGATTGCTCCCATAAGTCGTCAGCAAAATGCCCTTAGGCGCCCGTAGCGCCGCAGCTGCATCGGTACGCAGCTCCGCACCCTCACCTCGGCTCGCGCCCACACCGTTCGTCCGCGGATGAGTCAAATAACCGAGATTGAGCTCGCTCACGGCATGCTCGCTGCCCAATTGGACGCTGATCTGTTCCGGTGTATCGTCAAAACGCAGTTGGTTATATCGTGTCCCCCTCACTTCCCGCGTCTTCACCCCCGACACATTTCGGTTGCCCGGCAGCGAGCCCGTGTGAGTGAACGTCGCCGGCATGTTCAGACCGTTGTGAAATACGCCCGCCACATACATCTTGTCGGGGTCGCCATGCAGAAAATCGATCAGGACTTCCATGCCCTTGCGCGGCAGCCAGTTCTCGCCAAAGTTCTCGCCGGCGAGGCCCGTCAGGACCCGCACTGCCGCGCTGTCGCTCTCGGTGCCGTTCGTGCCCATGCCATTCGCGTGCTCATGGTCTTCGGGCGCCAGCCCCTGGAGTTGGACATTGATGCGCGCGTACTCGTCGCAGAAGATCTCTTCGCCTTCCGGCGTCGCGACGATGCCCGCGATCGGATACACGCGCGGCAAATCGATGCGCGGATCGTAGGGAGGCGTGAGCGGCATTCCATGCGGCACGCCAGCAAAGGTGTTCTCGTACCGGCTCTCGGCCGAGCCGTCATACACGGTCGGACGCGCCGGCGTATCCAACGAGACGGGCGGCGACTCGAACGGCCAACGGCTTGCCTCGAAAAGCTTCAGTGCCCGCTCGTTCAGCGCCCTCGGCAGATTGTTTTCGCCACGGTGGCGAAGACGTGTGATCGTGATACGTCGGTCGCTCTCGGGCAGTCGATCGAGCTCGCCATAGCCGGTGAACTCGATCCACTCGCCCACGGCAAGATCTCGAATACCGCTCGTTCCCTCCACGCGCGCAAAACGTGCGTCGTGCGACCTGACGCGTGTCAAACCGAGCCGGTCATAGTCGGCCCATGAATCCGCGACATGCGGCGAATCGATACGCGAATCCATCAGCAACTGCGCGAGATCGTTACCCGCCTGCCCCTGATCGGCCCGCGTGGCGCCTTCAATGCGATCCGCCCTGCCCTGCTTATGGTCCCAGCTGGCACCTCGTATCGCACCCGAGACAAGTTGCCGCCCGGCGCAAAGCGACGTCGCCACGTCGCGTTCGCCAAGCGCGTCGTTCAGCCGATAAGCAACGGAGCCACGCGCAGAATGCCGTAGCTGAATCGGACTGTCATACAACACGAGCGTATGCGCCGGCTCGCCAATTTTGCTGGCGCCCGTTTGCCCTGGCTTACCCGCCCGAATAAACCAACCGATCCCATCACGCCGCAGCAAACGCCTAATGAATGCCGCATCCGATTCGTCGAACTGAATGAACTGCTCTCGAACAGGGTACTTCGCATTATCGATATTGCATATATCGAAATAGAATGCGCCGCCTAAAACGGAACTTTTTCGGCACCACTCCGACATCATGATATGAACAACTTCGATCACATTCTTTTTGCGAAAGATTCGCGTATTGCGTCGTTGTTCGAAGATCGATAGTGCATCTCGAATAAGAAATCGATAAGCGGCGAGTGCGCCATCCGATTCGCCTTCGCATGCGTCGGTAACGATACCGCAGATCGAATGCAAATCTCCCCGATCAGTCACGAGCTGAACTGCCAAAGGCGCGCCGATAAGGGTGTTCAGCGGTATGCCGGTAGTCGTCGAGACGCAGGAAATGCTTCCATCGATGCCACCACAGAGCGTTTCCTCGATATCGATGCGCTGCGGCAATATGAGCTGCTCGAGCCCGGATTGACGGGCGCCCCATTTGAGGCGGATCGCACGGTTCAATTGAGAAGGCAGTGGACCGGATAGCGCGCGCTGCAGGTC
>CBJLAJ010000244.1:0-3986 GCA_966421005.1 uncultured Paraburkholderia sp. | reverse complement strand
ATGCGCCGTGAACGAGGTGTTGTCGCTGCTGACATTGCCAGACAGCAACGAAGGCGCCCGCCCGCCGAAGGTCAGGCGAAGCTGCGAGAGGGTGCGCGTATCGTTGACGAAGAGACCGTCGTCGAAACCATTGATGTCGCCCAATGGATCGTTGACGACGAAGGTGTCGCCCGATTTCAATACGTACTGGCTCGTACGCGCTACATAGGGATGCTCGGGGGCAATGAACGCGCCGTCGGGCTGATGTTCGTTCGGGCCGCCCGCTCGCGTCACCAAATCCGGAACTTCGGTATCCAGCATCGTGTGACTCCTGACGTTGGCTCTTCTCGATTGTAGAAAGCGATACGCGAAGACAAAGCACAAATGTGCGGTGGCATGCCGGGCCGGTCGTACCGCAAAAGCGGTGCCCGCTCGCCTACGCCCGCTCGCGGATAAACGCTTCGACGTGTCGATTGAACGCCGCGGGGTGCGCGAGGTTCATACCGTGCGAGGCGCCGCGGATCGTATGGCGCCGCGCATCGGGGAACCAGTCGACGAGCGCGGTCACATTGCGGCGAAAAAGCTCGGGACTCTTCTCGCCGTCGATCAACAGCGTCGGGCAAGCGACGCGTGCGGCCGATTCACGAGTGTACGCCGGCAACGGGTCGGCGAACTGGCGCGGCAAGGTATCGGCATTGTCCATCGCCATCCTCTTGAAAGCCTGGTGGCTCTTGGCCCACGACCCCACGCGGCTCACGGAATCGACGAACAGCTCCAGACCCGCCTCCACGTCGCCCGCTTCGATCAGCATGGCCGCATGAGCGCGCAGCGCGTTGACGGTCTCGGGCAGGATGGCAAGCGGCTGCCCTGGCGTCTGAAGCGGGCCGCCAGGATCGGCCAGTGTCAGCGTGCGCAGGTGCCCGGAGTGGCGCAATGCGAAATGAAACGCGACGCATCCGCCGCGCGAATGGCCGACGACATGAGCGGGCCCCGCACCGAGCTTGTCGATGAACTCGGCGAGCTCGTCCGCATGGCGGCTCCAGCTGAACGGCAACGTGCCGGGCAGCCCGCCCAACGGCCAGTAATGCGTGAGGCTCACGGCCACGCAGCGAAAGTGCGCGGACAGTCCGGCGAGCTGCGGTTGCCAATAACGATAGTCGCAAAGCGAGCCATGCACGAAGAGAAGCAGTTCGCCCGCGCCGCGTTCGACGTAAGGCATACGCAAGCCGTTGCCAAGTTCGATGAAACGCAGATCGGGAGCGGCTTCGAGCGCTGAGGGACGGGAAGACATCGGCACTATTCCTCGAAGCGCAGCTCGATCGCCGCATCGCAACCCACGGCGAGCGCGGCGCCGGCGCCGTCGGTGACCACGGCGTTCTGGCCGAACGTCAATTGTCCGTCCATGCGTGCGTCGGCGCGGTATGCGCTCATCGTGTCGGTAGGCTCGTGCGGCCAGCGCGGATCGGGGGCGCCGCTCAGCTGATCGATCGTCGGGATAGGGCAGCGCGTGCACGGCTTGACGATCCGCAAACCGATCTCGCCCGCTTCGGTCGCGATCCGCAGCGTGTCGATGTAGTCCTCCTCGTACGCATCGATGCCGCTCAACACCAGATTCGGCCGGAAACGATTCATCGGAATCGCATCGACGCCTTTTTTCGCGAGCCGCGCGTTGAGATCGTCGAGCGATGCCTGGCCGATCACGAGCAGCGGATAGCCGTCCGCAAAACGCAACGGCGCAATCGTATCGCCGGTCCGCTCGCGGTTCGCGATACGTTGCGCCGACGGATCGAAGCGCACGAGCCGCAGGGGTGCGCCTAAAAACGTCGAAAACCACTGCGCCGCCTCCGCGCCCGTGTCGAGCGCGGTGAGCGTGCTGCGCCAAACCGTGACGTCGAGGCGCTCGGCTTCCGAGAGGGCCGATGCATCGAGCGGGGTGTGAAATGGGGTTTGGCCCGGCGCACGGACGACGAGCTCGCCACCCGCAAGCTCGGTCTCGATCAGCGCCATCCGGGGCATCGTGCGCTGCGTGACGAACCGGCCGTTCGTATCGACGAGCATCCAATGACGGTCATATTCGAGCCCGTGCGCGAAAAGGCGCGCCTCGTCGAGCGCGATACCCGCGCAGGATTTGATGGGATAAACGTTGAGCTGGCTGATCGTTGCCATGGATGGGGGCGTGCCTGCCGCAATACCGGTCAAAGCGGCGATGGTAACACCGCCGCGCGGCTCGGGCCCATGCACGCGGCCGTGCGGCACTGCGCCGGGCAGGCGGCGCGTGCGCTGGCTCGGCGGCAGGTCGCTGCTTCAGCCGAATGCGGCAGCGTCGACGCAACCCGCGGCAGCGCTCGCGCCTCGCACGGCGCAAGTCAGGGGCTCGTTGGCCACGCGCACCTCGAGGCCGGTCTCCTCGACGAGCCGCTTATCCAGGTTCGCGAGCAACGCGCCACCGCCCGTGAGGACTATCCCGCTATCGGCAATATCGGTGACAAGCTCGGGAGGCGCGCTTTCGAGCGCCAGTTTGATCGCCTCGACAACCGTGCGAAGCGGCGCGGCCAGGGCCTCCGCGACATCATGGTTCGTCAGCTCGATCGTGCGGGGCAAACCGTCGACGAGACTGCGGCCGATTGCGCACATCCGCTCCGTCGGTACATCGACGGTCGCAGAGCCGATCGTCTTTTTGACGTGCTCGGCCGTTTGATCTCCGAGGACAACGCCGTAGACATTGCGTACGTGAGCCACGATCGCGGCATCGAACTGATCGCCCCCCACGCGCACGAAGCCTTGATAGGCGACACCGCCCAGCGTCACGACAGCGACTTCGGTCGTTCCCCCGCCGATATCCACGACCATCGAGCCGCGCGCTTCTCTGACCGGCAAGCCCGCACCGATCGCCGCAGCGAGCGATTCGTCGATGAGGCTGACCTTGGCGGCTCCGGCGGCGAGCGCAGCCTCGCGAATCGCGCGCCGCTCGACCTGGGTTGCCGAACATGGCACGCAGATGGTGAATTCGGCGCGCCGGCCGAAAAGAGACCGCAATCGGGCCATCTCCAGAAACTCACGGAACATACTTTCGGCGGCGGCGAAATCGGCGATCACACCGTGTCGCATCGGACGCACCGCTTCGAGGTTCATGGGAGAACGCCCGAGCAATTGCTTGGCTTCCTCGCCCACGGCCGCCACCCGCCCCCCGCCGGGGCTTGCCGCTTTCTGGAAACAAACCACGGACGGCTGGTTGAGAACGATACCCTTGCCGTGCATATAAATCAGCGTGTTGGCGGTGCCCAGATCCACGGCAACGGGCTGGGACAGAAGACGACGGAAAATGTGATGCGACATCGTTGACTCTCTCATAGAGTGACAACAACGGCAGGCGATCCTTGCTGCGGCAAAATCGAGTCGCGCACGTTGTGTCGAGCACGGTTCACCCGACAATCGCTTTACGGCAACGAGACCCGGCGACTTGAGGGTCGGTAGCAGTTTTTCTCGTTGTGCGATGCAGCAGCGCTTTTACAGGCAGCCATTCCCCAATATGCTCACACCTCGCTACCCGCTCAGTGCGCACGTGGCCGCCGCCCCGTGGCATGCTTGTCGACTCGCGTTGTCCGCCATTCGTCTGACGCATATCTCATGCGCACCCTGTTTCGACGACTACTGATCCTTTTTTGCGTGCTGCGTTATGGCGCCCGGCTCGTGTTTGCGGCCGCGCCGCCCGGCCACAAACTGCGCTGGATCGCCACGCTTTCGGCCCGCTTGCACGAGGCGCCCGGCGCTCGGCTAGCGCTGCATCGCGCGCTGCCTCAGCTCGGGCCGCTCTTGAGCGCCTATGTGGAGGGCTTGGCCGCCCAGCCGGAGCAAGCATTGCGGACCGTCCATGACGTGCTGGACGCCGTTGGGCGCATGCAGACCGCGCTCAGCGCTCCGCTTACGCCTCAAGCGACGCAAACCGCGTTGAGGGCGGCAATCGGCCTGCCATTGGAAGAGGTTTTCGCCGCTTTCGACGACATACC
>CBJLAJ010000243.1:0-4008 GCA_966421005.1 uncultured Paraburkholderia sp. | reverse complement strand
TCAAGGACAGCAAGATCAAGGTCCAGGCCAGCATCCAGGGCGATGCGGTGCGCGTGGCGGGCGCCAAGCGCGACGATCTGCAAAGCGTGATCGCGATGCTGCGCAAGGATGTGACCGATACGCCGCTCGATTTCAACAACTTCCGCGATTGAACCAGCTCGCGGCGCGTCGCTCGCTTCGCGCGTCAGTGTTTGCGCGCGTGTGGGTGCGAGCCCGCCGCGGCCGGTGTCTTCTTTTCACCGATACGGCTTTCCTTGCCGGCAATCAGCTTGGCGATATTGCCCCGATGGCGCCAGATCAGCAGCGCGCTCATCGCAAAAACGGCCCACGCCACAACGTTGGGGCCGAATAGGAAGACGTCGAAAAGCGGCGCAAAGACGGCCGCAACGAGCGCGGCCAGCGACGAATAACGGAAAAAGAACGCGACGATGACCCAGGTCAGCGCAGTCGCGAGTCCGAGCACCGGGTTGATCGCCAGCAAGACGCCCGCGGCAGTCGCGACGCCCTTGCCGCCCTTGAATCTGAAAAATACCGGATAGAGATGGCCGAGGAAGACGGCCAGCGCCACGACGGCGACCGCTGTGTCGTCCAGGCCGTAGCGCGGACCGATATGCGCCGCGAGCCAGACGGCGAGCCAACCCTTGAACGCATCGCCCAGCAGCGTCAAGATGGCCGCGGTCTTGTTGCCGCTGCGCAGCACGTTCGTCGCACCGGGGTTCTTCGAGCCGTAAGAGCGCGGATCGGCCAGGCCCATTGCGGCGCTGACGACGACGGCAAACGAAATCGAGCCGATCAGATAGGCAACGACGGCGGCAATTAGAATTTCCATGGACGGGCTCTTTCAACAGTAAGGCCTACGAAGGCCGAGTGCGGCGCACATTCTACCGAACGCTGCGCGCCGTTCAATCGACGCTCGCGCAGTGCACTGGCTTCGCATCGAGCAACGCGCCGAGCACCGCGGGCGCGAGACTCACCAGATAGCCGCGGCGGCCTCCATTCAGATAGATCGAATCGAGTTCGAGAATCGACGCTTCGACATAGACGGGCATCTTCTTTTTCGTGCCGAACGGCGACGTGCCGCCGACGAGATAGCCCGAATGCCGGCTCGCCACCTCGGGCTTGCAGGGTTCGACGCGTTTCGCGCCGATCTGCCGGGCGAGATTCTTGGTCGATACGGTACGGTCTCCGTGCATCAGGACGATGAGCGGCTTGGCATGTTCGTCCTCCATGACAAGCGTCTTGACGACGTGGTGTTCGTCGATGCCGAGCTGACGCGCCGATTCGGCCGTGCCGCCATGCTCGACATAGTCGTACGGATGCTCGCCGAATTGAATGCTATGGCGGCGAAGAAGCTGGGTCGCGGGTGTCTCCGAGACGTGTTTGGTTTTGTTCATCCGCGAATTGTACGGCGAGCGGCAGGCAGCGGGCGAGCGCATCAGCCCCGGGGATGATGCGCCGCGTGCAAGGTCTTCAGCCGTTCGCGCGCCACATGCGTATAGATTTGCGTCGTCGAAATATCGGCGTGGCCGAGCAGCAGTTGCACCACGCGCAAATCCGCACCGTGATTGAGCAGGTGCGTCGCGAACGCGTGCCGCAGCGTGTGCGGCGACAACGGCGCCCGAATATCGGCCGCGCGTGCGTGGCGCTTGATGATGTTCCAGAACTGCTGGCGCGTCATGCCCTCGGCACGCCCGGTGACGAAGAGAGCGTCCGCGCTCCGCGCTTCGAGCAAGGCGGGCCGGGCATCGCGCAGATAGCGCGTGATCCAGCCATGCGCCTCTTCGCCGAACGGCACGAGCCGCTCCTTCGAACCCTTGCCCATGACGCGAACGACGCCTTCGTTCAAGCCGACCTCGACCGTCTTCAGTGCAACGAGCTCGCTCACACGTAATCCGCTCGCATACATGAGCTCGAGCATCGTGCGATCGCGCAAGCCGAGCGGTGTCTCGATATCGGGCGCGGCCAGCAGTGCCTCGACCTGCTTTTCGGTCAGCGTCGACGGAAACCGCGGCGGCTGTTTGGCCGAGCGGATGCGGAGTGTCGGATCGGCCGTCGCGCGGTGCTCGCGCATGGCCCAAGCATAGAAACGGCGGAACACGGACAAGCGCCGGTTCGCCGATGTGGCCTTGCCATCGCTGCGCGCGGCCAGATAGCCGTTGACATGGTGTTCCGCAGCCTCATCGACGCGCAGCCGATGCTCGCGACCGAGCCATTGCGCAAACAGGCGCAAGTCGCGCCGATAGGCATCGAGCGTATTGCGGGCCAGCCCTTGCTCCAGCCACAGCGCATCGCAAAACGCGTCGATCGACTGCGTACTTGCTATGGCCTCGGGCGCTGGCGCATCGTCCGCGGGACCCGGCGTGCCGAAATCAGCGACCTCGCTCATAACGCGAGCGCCTGCTGCGCGCTTTCGTGCGCGAGGAGCCAACGCTTGACGCGCAGATAAAAACCATCGCCCGCATGATGATTGAAGCCGCCGAGGCCGTTCGCCGCCACCACGCGGTGGCACGGAATCACGATAGGAAACGGATTGTCGCCGCAGGCCTGCCCGACGGCGCGCGGCACGCCGTCGAGCGCGCGCGCGAGCTCGCCATAGGTGCGCGTGTGCCCGGGCGCGATAGCGCACATCGCCTGCCAGACGCGCCGCTGAAACGGTGTGCCGACATCGGCAAGCGGCAGATCGAACGCGGCATCGGCCGCTTCGAAATAATGCGCGATCTGCGCCACGGCACGCTGGGCGAGCGGGGAGACCGGAGCGCGGAGCTCGGCGGATGCGGGCAGATATTCGATCAACTCGACGACATCCGCCGCGTCGTTCACGCGAATGCCCACCTTCCCGAAAGGCGCGTCCATTACGGCGCTCAACATACTAATGCTCCTTTGCATTTGCCCCTTGATCGCTCGCGCCGATACTTCACGCCGCCTCGAGCGCCCATTCGACGTGCTCGCGCACGAGCGCCGAGGCATCGCCAGCTCGCCCGCGCAACGCCGCCACGATGCCCTCGCGGGCAACCGGATCGAGCGTCGTTCCGCCTTGCGCGCGCAACGCGTTGCCGAGCGCGACGGCGAGATTGCGCAGCCAGCATTCGTAACCGATACGCCGAATCGCACTGCCTTGCAAGCGCCGATCGAATTCGTCGGCATTCCATCCAAAGAGCTCGACGAGTGTCGCGCGATCGAGCCCGTTGCGGACGTCGAAATCGTCGACGGGTGCCGCCTGCGCGAACTTGTTCCAGGGACACACGAGTTGACAATCGTCGCAACCGTAGACGCGATTGCCGATCAACGGACGCAATTCGACGGGGATGCTGCCCTTCAACTCGATCGTCAAGTAAGAGATGCAGCGGCGCGCGTCGACGCGATAGGGCGCGACGATCGCCCCGGTCGGGCACGCGTCGATGCATCGCGTGCACTGTCCGCAATGCGCGCCGGCCGGACGGGACGGTTCGCTCGTATCGACGGGCAGCGGAATATCGACGTAAATTTCGCCGAGAAAGAACAAGGAACCGGCATCGCGTTCGAGCAGCAGCGTGTGCTTGCCGCGCCAGCCGATGCTCGACTTGTGCGCGAGTTCGACCTCGAGCACCGGCGCGGAGTCCGTGAAGACGCGATAGCCGTACTGGCCGATCTCGCGCTCGATGCGCTCGGCCAACTGCTGCAGCCGGGCACGCATGACCTTGTGATAGTCGCGCCCGCGCGCGTAGATCGATACGACGGCCGCGGCGGGATCGGCGAGCCGCGCGCGCTCGCGTACGCGCCAATCGGCCCGCACGCCCTCTGCCGACGCGTTCGGCGGCGGCGGCCCTTCACCTGACGAGCTGCTTTCAACAGCGTGCGAAGCCAGCGCGGCAGCGGGCAAATAAGCGATGCGCGCGGTGATCACGCGTCGCGTTCCGGCCACAAGCTCGGCCGGTCGCGCGCGTTTGGCCCCATGTTTGGCCATATAATCCATTTCGCCGTGGCACCCCGCCTCGAGCCAGGCGAAGAGCCCCGCCTCGGCCTCGGACA
>CBJLAJ010000242.1:0-4051 GCA_966421005.1 uncultured Paraburkholderia sp. | reverse complement strand
GGCACGATGCCGCTGGACATGCCGGAATCGGTGCTGGTCCGCTTCAAGGGCAAGATGCAGCCGGGTGTGACGCTGCGTGACCTCGTCAACGCGATTCCGCTGTACGCCATCAAGCAAGGCATGCTGACGGTGGCCAAACAAGGCAAGAAGAACATCTTCTCGGGCCGCATTCTCGAAATCGAGGGTCTGCCCGATCTGAAGGTCGAGCAAGCGTTCGAACTGTCGGATGCTTCCGCCGAGCGCTCTGCCGCCGGTTGCACGGTTCACCTGAACAAGGAGCCGATCGTCGAATACCTCAACAGCAACGTTACGCTGCTGAAGTGGATGATCGCGCAGGGCTACCAGGACCCGCGCAGCCTGCAGCGCCGCATCGCGGCGATGGAGCAGTGGCTGGCCAATCCGCAACTGCTGTCGCCGGATGCCGACGCCGACTACGCGGCCGTCATCGAGATCGACCTGGCCGACATCCATGAGCCGATCGTGGCCTGCCCGAACGATCCGGACGATGTGAAGACACTGTCCGATGTGGCAGGTGCAAAGATCGACGAAGTGTTCATCGGCTCGTGCATGACCAACATCGGCCACTTCCGTGCCGCATCGAAGCTGCTCGAGGGCAAGCGCGACATCCCGGTCAAGCTGTGGGTTGCTCCGCCAACCAAGATGGATCAGAAGCAACTGACAGAGGAAGGCCACTACGGCGTCTTCGGTACGGCGGGTGCGCGTACCGAGATGCCGGGCTGCTCGCTTTGCATGGGCAATCAGGCTCAGGTGCGTGAAGGCGCGACGGTCATGTCGACGTCGACCCGTAACTTCCCGAACCGCCTGGGCAGGAACACGAACGTCTATCTCGGCTCGGCGGAACTCGCGGCGATCTGCTCGCGGCTCGGCAGGATTCCGACACGGGACGAGTACATGGCCGACATGGGCGTGCTCGATGCCAACGGCGACAAGATCTACAAGTACATGAACTTCGATCAGATCGAAGACTTCAAGGAAGTCGCCGATACGGTGAAGATGTAAAGCGTGCTGGCGGCGCTATGGCGTGTCGTTCCCGTCGTAGCGCCAGTTCGCGAACGCTTGATATCCAAAAATCGAAATTCACCTTTGCAAACAACGCGGTTAATTTTCAGCGGCCGTTTTCCTAAGCTTGGACTATTCAGCGCGGATTCGACCCCATGCCGGCGATGCCCGACATGGCGTCGAATGCTGCGCAAGTTGCGTCTACGTTTTTCCGTAGGCCAAAAACGTTTCGGTCCAACCAAGGAGGAGCGGATCATGAGCAAGACAACCAGCGCACTGATTGCGGCCGTCGCCCTACTCGCGCTGACGGACGTTGCATGCGCGCAAAGCAACAACACGTTGGCGACCCCGACGACGCAATCGCCAGGCAAAGCAACGAGCGGCTACGGCACGCTTGGGGTCACCGGCTCCGATAGTGGCGCGGGGTCGTCGAGCTCGGGTCAGCGCACCGGCACCGGCGCCGACGCCGGTTCGACGTCGATCGGCCCCGCTTTCGGCGTGAACAATACGCTGGCAACCCCAACCACCAAATCGCCCGCAGCCCAATAACTGCAAGCGTTTGTAGCATGATCGCGGAGAAGGCCATCGAGGCCCTCTCCGCGCCCTCCTCTACGCGATAGCACTCGCACAGTTCTCGTTGCGCTATGCGCTTCCGCCTTGCGACGAATGTCCGCCCCGATACAATGGGATCGATGCGGATGTTCCCGCACCTGCGAAGCGAAGCCGGAGAGCGCGATGGACGGCGATATCACGAAAGCCCAATCTGACTGGATCTCCCGTTCGGAATCCGCCGATGGAGTAGAACGCATCGAAGCCTTTTTACATGGCAATGCGTACTCGATGCATCGGCACGACACTTATGCGATTGGCGTGACCCTCGCCGGCGTCCAGTGTTTCCACTACCGGCGCAGCTTGCGCAGCAGTCTGCCGGGGCAGACGATGGTGCTGCATCCTGACGAAGCGCACGACGGTCAGGCCGGCACGAACGAGGGATTTCGCTATCGCATGATTTACGTGCAACCCGCCGCGATCCAGGAAGTCCTCGGAGGCCGGCCGCTACCCTTTGTCGAAGGCGGTGTCACGAACGATCCACGCCTGTTCGAAGCGACCAGGGCAGCACTGCGCCAGATGCGCTCGGATGCCGAACCGCTCGAGCGCGACGACGCGCTCGCCGGTCTCGCGCTCGCATTGGACAGCGCATCGGCCGTGCGACCGATACGCAAGTCCGCGGATTTCGCGGCGGCGAAGCGGGCGCGGGAGTATCTGGACGCTTCTTGCAGCCAAGCCATCACCTTGGACGAACTCGCGGCGATCAGCGGTCAGGACCGCTGGAATCTGTCGCGCGATTTCCGCACCTTCTACGGCACCAGTCCCTATCACTACCTGATCATGCGCCGGCTCGACGCCGCTCGAGTCATGATGCTGCGCGGCCTTTCCCTCGTAGACACGGCCGCCGCCGCCGGCTTCGCCGATCAGAGCCATATGACACGGCATTTTCGCGACGCATACGGAATGCCCCCCGCGCGTTGGCTCGCAATGACGGCCGCTCGGAACGCCGGCTAGCGCCGAACTTGCACGATCGTTCAAGACGCTCGCCGGCAGGCGGACGTAAGCTCCGATAACGACATTGCCCAAACGGAGCCATCATGCACAACGATTCGAATTCCCTGTCGGCACTCGCGCAACGCGGCCAGCTGAAGACAATCGATCTGCTCGACAAGATCAGCCAGATCGATGACCATTGGCAGCCTCGCGTCGTTGCCGAAATGAACGACTACCAATTCAAGGTCGTGAAAATACTCGGCGATTTCGTCTGGCATACACACGCCGGCACCGACGAGACGTTCATCGTTCTCGATGGTCATTTGCGCATCGACTTCCGAGACCGTTCGATAGAGCTGGGTCCTGGCGAAATGGCGGTGGTTCCGAAGGGCGTCGAGCACAAGCCGTACGCCGAATCGGAAGTCAAGCTCCTGCTGATCGAACCGCGTGGCGTCATCAATACCGGCGATACGACCAACGAAAGAACGGCCGAAAACGACGTGTGGATCTGAGAGCGATCATGCAAACGCCGACGCTGAGGCCGGTCGTCCGCGAAGCGGTTTTCCCCGCCGATACACGCGGGCTTGTCGGCCTGATCCACGAGTATGTCCGCTGGCTGGATATGGATTTGTCGTACCGGGGATTCGATGCCGAGATGGACGCGTTCGAACCCACCTATACGCTGCCATCCGGCATGTTCTTCGTCGCGGCGGCCGGTGGCGAGCTCGCCGGTTGCGCCGGGCTGCTTCGCCATACGGCCAAGACCGCGGAACTCAAGCGGCTCTATGTTCGCGAAGCGTTCCGGGGGTTGTCTCTTGGGGAGGCGCTGATTACGTCGGTGATCGGCAAAGCGAAGACATTGGGATTCTCGACGCTGGTTCTCGACTCGGTGCCGCAAACGCGTTTTGCACAACGCATTTACGAGCGGCTAGGGTTCGTCGACATCGAGCCTTACTACGAGAACCCCGTCGAGGGGACGCGATTTCTCGCGCTCGAAGTTTGATGACGAATGAGCGCCGTCGGTCAACGCTCAGCCCGACCGCAATCAGTGTCGTTCATTGGTTTGCTCCCGGTGAGTCCGCACCCGCTTCAGCGGCCTGCGGCGCATTGAGCTGCTGCAGAATCGACGCGAAATCGAGCCATACATTCTCACGTTTGATCTGTCCGTCGGGCGCCATGTCGAATACATGCAGCAAGCGGAACTTCAACGCGCGACCGTTCCCGGGAATGCCGAACGGCGCGCCTGTCGCCGTGCCCTCCCACAGACTTTCGTCGACAACGAAATCCGGACCGTAGTAACGGCGCAACGTAGTCACTCGCTCGCCCGCGAGATCAGCGAACAGCGCATCGTAGAAGCCACGCGCGGCCAGCTTGCCGCGCACCGGGCCGGTGGGAGAACCGACGACGTCATGCTCCACGTCATCGACCATCGTGCTCAAAACGCCGTCAACGTCGTCTTCGGCCTCGAAACGAAAGTGGCGGTCAATCA
>CBJLAJ010000241.1:0-4073 GCA_966421005.1 uncultured Paraburkholderia sp. | reverse complement strand
AGCGCGCGATCGTAACGGCCCGGCAGCGCCGCCTGGCAGCGCAACGAACGACTGACTCGTTTGCGCAGCGCCGTCAGGCTGCGCCGGAAGCGGAGAGCTCTCATGGGCGATGTCCTTGTGCCGAACCTGGCCGTGCGTCGCGTTTGCTGAGCTTGGCGGGATATGACGCTAGCGGAAATGAGCGCTGAAAACGGCTTTGGGCTGGAACGTTCGGACGAATGCGCAGAGCTTTAGGTAAGTTCTCCAAATATGTTGATTGAATAGACCTTCCGCATCCTCTCAAATCAGGCCATTGCCGAAGAATCACTCTAATGGGATAAGCGAAATAATTATGATTCGAGCGGCAAGCCCCATCAGATACTCGATTTCGCATTGGATCTCGCTGAAATTTGAGATAACAACCGGAAATTACCAGGCCAAGCTTATTTCGCGTCCTAGCAAGCCATTTGACAGCTCCATCCCCGCACTGTACTGTTCGCCGCCTAATCAACGTTCTTCGCGCGAATATTCGCGCCATGTCAATGTGGCAGCCTTCATTCGGCGGCCCATTGGGCATATTCGCATTTTGAATAAGAGAACACGCCGTGAATTATCCCGATATGACACGCGCAGCTTCCGGACCCTTGCCATCCCAGATAAACCGCGCATTTCGCCTGAAGTGGGACCGTGACCATCCAGAACTGGAAGACCTGCTTCTGCCACAACGCATCGACATCGTCGAAACGCTTTGCGGCGGAATAGACGGCGCACTATGCTGCATATCGACGCATATCGGCATGCCGCTCAATACATTCATCGGGATGCCGTTGGCCGTTCAACTCGTGACCGATCGCGGCGCGCTCCATTCAATTTGCGCACTTGTGACCGACGCGCACGAAGGCGAATCGGATGGCTCGCTCGCCACCTATCGGCTCGTCATCCGCGACGCTTTGACCGTACTCGAGCGCCGCATCAACACACGTGTCTTTCGGGAAAAAAGCGTCCCGGAGATCGTCGGCACGCTCGCCTCGGAGTGGCGCCGAAAGAGCTCGACACTCGCCGGAGCGTTCGATATCGACATCTCGATGCTCGACATCGCCAAGTATCCGGTTCGCGAACAGACGATCCAATTCGACGAATCCGATGCGGACTTCATTCGACGCTTGTGCCGTCGCGAAGGCATCGCATGGTTCATCCGGGCCGCGTGCGCGGACACTGTCGACCGAAACCGTGCCACCGCTACCACGCATACCCTGGTGCTCTTCGACAACGCAACGAAGCTCGCGCAATGCGCGGCCGGGAAAGTTGCCTACCGGCCCGACGCCGCGATCGGCGAACGCGATACCCTGACGTTGCTGGCATCGGGGTGTCAACTCGTGCCGGGTTCGATACGTAGCGCGAGTTGGGACTATAAGTCGAACCGGGTGGATCAAGTCGAAGGTGCCACGCGAGTCGATCAGGGTAAGGCAGGAAACGACCTTGCGCGGTTGCTGTCCGACTCCCGGCTCGATTCACCACACTTCGCCGACTCGTGGGACCACCACGACGCGATCGGTCTCGCGCGCATCATGTCCCATGCAGCGCGGGCCGCACGTATCGACGGCGCGGGCAGTGTGCGCGATCTCGCAGTCGGCCAATGGATGGAAGTGACCGGCTGCCCGGAATTCGATCGTCTACCGAACGATGCGCGCCGTCTCACCATCACGCAGCTTCGGCATCGAGGCGAAAACAATCTGCCGAAAGATCTGAATGGGCGGGCGCACGCGCTCTTCACAGCGAGCCGCTGGAAGTTCGAATCGCCCCCGATCTCTGTCGATACGCCAGCCCGGCCCACCGTCTTCGGCAATTCGGCACAAAGCCGCTACGAGAGCACGTTCACGGCGGTTCCGTACCGATTGCCACTGACGCCGTCGTATGACCCACGGTGCGATCTGCCGCGCGTGTATCCGATCATCGGCAAGGTGGTTACGCCCGAAAACGAGGAAGCGTTCTGCGACGAGTACGGTCGGATTCACGTCCAGATCCAGGGCCTCGATCCCGACGATCATCAGCATGCGGATGGCGCCGGAACGAGCGGCACCGAAAGAGACAGTGCCGCAGTGCGGGTTCTGACCGGATGGGCCGGCGAGAATTTCGGCGAGAACATGTTGCCGCGCAAAGGCATGGAAGTGCTGCTGGACTTTGTGAACGGCGATCCGGACAAGATGTTCGTGGCGGGCGTTTTCCATAACGGGGTCAATATGCCGGCAACGTTCAGTCACAGGGGCGAGCTGCCCGGCAACCGGTATCTGTCCGGCGTGAAGTCGCGAGAAGTCAAAGGGGAGCGGTACAACCAACTGCGTTTTGACGACACGCCATCGCAGATCAGCGTCCAACTGGCGAGCCAGCATGCGTCGACCGAAGTGAATCTGGGCTATCTGACCCACCCGCGTACCGACGGACATGGCACCGATCGCGGCGAAGGCGCGGAGATCCGCACCGATGCAGCCGCGGTATGGCGTGCGGCAAAAGGCAGTTTGTTCACTACCTTTGCGCGCATCCAGGCGGCTGGCCATCAGTTGGACCGGCAGGAGCTGCTGCAATTGCTAAGTGTGTGCCGAGAGTTGTTCGAGGCACTCGGCAGGTATGTCGAACAGCATGGCGGCAAAGCGGCAGATTCGGCAGCGCAGACGGACCTCGTTTCAGCAGTCAAGCATTGGGATGGGGGCGCCAACTCGGATTCCACCAACGCCGGCGTGGGAGAGCCGAACGCAATCATGGCGTTTTGCGCGGCGGCGGGGTCAGTCGACGCCACCCCGAAAACACACCTGACCTACGCCGGCGAAAACATCGATCAAATCGCGCAGCAGCATATGCAGTTGGCGAGCGGCCAGCGGTTCAATGCCACGGCCGGCCAGGGGATGCAGTTTTTTGCACGTGGCACCGGCGTGCAAGCCATGGCCGGCGAAGGCCCGATGGTACTGCAAGCCCAGGCCGACGCGTTGACCGTCACCGCGCAAAAGGGTGTGAAACTCGGCAGCAACGAAAACGAAGTGTTTGTGAACGCGCCGACGATACGGCTCGTTGCAGAGGACGGCAGCTACATCAAGATCGGAGGCGGCGGCATCACGATCGGCACGAACGGCGAGGCGAAGATATTGGCCGGCTCGCATCTTTGGGATGAACCCTCCGCGCAGCAAGCGCCAAAAACGCCTTTTAACAGCGCACCGACCGATCAGCGCTTCAAGCTGCATTTCCCGGACGATCAAGGACAGACGTCCGCGCTTGCGGCCCATCAGTCCTATCGGATCACCCTCGACGACGGCCGCGTGATCGAAGCCAAGACCGATGCCAACGGTCTGAGCGAACTCGTCAAGGACCATGCGATGCGAATTCTCAAGATCGATCTTTTGAAGCCTGCTCTTTGACGAACGGGGAAACTATGGCTCATACCGATAGCGACTATTACGTGGTCAATCGAGGCGCGGCGATCACGCATTCGAACCGCGCCGGTGATCGGCCGGTCCAGGTGCCTCGCGATCTGCCCGGTATCGTGATTTTTATTCATGGCGTCAACGATCCTGGCGCGGCATATTCATTCGTCGAAGACGGCCTCTGTCAGGGGTTGAACGAGCGGTTGTCGCGCAACGATTTGAAAGCGGGGAGCTATGGGGCGGACTATCGCGCCGCCGCTCAGAAGCCCTCAGAGCAAATCACCGACAAAGACTCGGAAATTCTCGGCGATCCAGATTCGAACCTGTACCTGCGCGCCGAAATCAAGGGCGCCACGAACAGCGTCTTCATTCCGTTTTACTGGGGCTATCGCGCTGCGGACGACGAGATCGCCCGTGTGAACAACCCCGGCGATGTCATCAGCCGCGTGGCGGATGCGGATGGCAATTTGATGACGCGCGGCCAGTATCAAGACATCCACGGCAACCGGCTCGATGCACGCTTCGCCAAGGGTGGCGGCTTCTTCGCCAATGCGACGAACAACATTCCGGACATGTACGGGCAGGGTTTCAAAGCGGACTGGATCACGCAACGCGTCACCCGCAACGCCCTCGGCGGCAATGCCCTGTATGCCGCCGATGCGCCCGATCGCCGCTACTTCA
>CBJLAJ010000240.1:0-4091 GCA_966421005.1 uncultured Paraburkholderia sp. | reverse complement strand
CATTCATGAAAATCGATACCCCCAACTCGCCCGTCCAACAAGGGCTTGCGAGATTACCTGGGAGTCGGCGAGAACCCTGAGAAGCTTGACTGGCGGAGAGAGGGGGATTCGAACCCCCGATAGGCTGTTAACCTATACACGCTTTCCAGGCGTGCGACTTAAACCGCTCATCCATCTCTCCGGGAGCCGAGGATTATATCAGAGTTCGTGCGGGCGACCGCACGATCCCCAACGCACCGACTCATACACGAAGTCATCCTCCGCTGCCGAGCAAGATCCGGTTCATCGAAGCCAACAACACCCGCCAATGATCGACTTGCCGGCGCTGAAACAACATCAGTTCAAAACCATGCCGCGCGGCATGTTCTCGCGGAATCGTGTCCCACCCACGATGCTCGACCGTCACGCGCGTTTCGTCGCCGACCGCTTCGAAACGCACATCGAGATAAGTCGATTGATCGGCGGCAAACGTCGCCTGCCGCCAACTCAAAGCTAGCCGCTCCCCTGGCTCCCAGACATCGACTCGCCCTACCTCGAACTCGGTACCATCCTCAAACGTCGCCACGAGCCGCCCGCCCTCGCCCGGCTTATCAAACCGCAATTGCCCATTGCCGCGAGGCGTGAGCATGAACAACGGACTCGACACCCACCACCGCCCGATGTCCTCGGTGAAAGCCTCAAACGCGCGAGCCGGCGACACACCGACCCGAAGCGAGACGATCACGGAAGCCGTCATCATTTCCCCTTTTCCACGTGAGCCTTGAACGCGGACAATTGCGCCGCCCACATCGTCTCGGTACTCGCGAGCCAGCGCTTCAGTTCCGTCATCGCCCCATCTTTCAACGAATAGACGCGCACACGCGCATCGAATTCAGGATGTCGTTCATCGACGAGTCCAGATGCCTTCAACAAGCGCAAATGCCGGCTCAACGCAGGCGGCGATAAGGCGAGCGCGCCCGCGAGTTCGCCCGCACTATGCGGCCGCTCGCCGAGCAATTCGACAGCGCGGCGCCGGTGCGGATCGGCAAGCGCCGCAAAGATTTTATCGACAGAGGCAGTCAATCGAGCCGCGTCCGCGTAGTCAACCCGCTCGCCTTGTCCCACTCTTCGGGCGTCATCTTTTGTACGGTGACGCTGAAGCTCCATATATGTCCCTCCGGGTCCTTCGCGCGATAGGCGCGATCACCGTAAAACTGCGTTGTCGGCTCCATCAGAATGACCGCGCCCGCTGCACGCGCGTGCGCGCAGTGCGCATCGATGTCTTCGCCTTGCGCCAGTTGGACATGAACGCACTGGGTATTCTTGCCGCCCATCGAGCGCGGGCTCCTCAGCTCGTCGCTCCACTCGCTCCCCACCATGACGACCGAATTGCCATATGACATTTCGGAGTGCGCAAGATTGCCGTCATCATCGAGGATGACGAACAACGGCTCAAACCCGAACGCCGCTTCAAGCCAGCGATAAGCCGCCTTCGGATCTTGATAAGACACTGCGCTCGACAGCCCCTTGGGGCGATAAAGGTCACTCATATCAACCCTCCTTTCGTCGTTGCCAGAAGCAATTTGCAAACTATGGCAATATTTAACCAAAACCGCAAATAAATATCAGGTCGTCGTCGTCAACGTCCATGCGTGCCTTGTCAAGCTCGACTGACTAAGGCCGCCGAATGTAATCGACGAGCGCCAGGGTATAAGCGTCCGGCTTGCGGTCGAAGAGACTGACACCGATCGTCGCGATAAATCCCGCCGGCACGCCAAACACCCCCGAGCTGATCGGCTGAATCCCGAACCACCGCACGCCGGCCAGACCCGTCAGTTGTGCGAAATAAGGATGCGTCGACACGATGTAGTAAATACAAACCGCAAGCCCCGCCACCATGCCCGCCACCGCGCCGCGTTTCGTCGTGCGCTTCCAGAACACGCCGAGCACGAGCACGGGAAAGAAACTGGACGCCGCAAGCGAAAACGCCGCTCCCACGAGAAACAGAATGTTGCCCGTGTTCAGCGAGGCAACATACGACGCCAATAGCGCGACACCCAGCAGCAAGATTTTCGACAACGTCACACGTCGCTGCGTCGAGGCCGCGGGGTCGACCATGTGGTAGTAAAAGTCATGCGACAGCGCGTTCGCAATCGTCAGCAACAGCCCGTCGGCCGTCGACAGCGCCGCCGCCAGCGCCCCAGCCGCAACGAGCCCCGATATGACATACGGCAAGCCCGCGATTTCGGGTGCCGCCAGCACGACCATGTCCGGCTGCATCCGCACCTCTGACCAGCGGACGATCCCGTCGCCGTTCGTATCGACGATGTTGATCATCGCCGGGTCCACGCGGTGCCATTGCACAACCCATGAGGGCAAATCGGCAAATAACCGTCCAACCAGCTGACTCATCACCTCGTGTTTGATCAGAACGGCCAGCACAGGCACGCTGACATAAAAAAGCGCGACAAAGAAAAGCGTCCATCCGACCGAGCGTCGCGCCGACGCAACCGAGGTCGTCGTGTTGTAGCGCACGAGTATGTGCGGCAAGCTCGCCGTGCCCAGGGAAAGGCACAGTAGCAGCGAAAGAAAATTACGTTCATGGACGCGGCGCTCGTCCTCGTTCGATGCGGAGAACGGCTCCTGCATCGGCACGGGATCGGTTGCGCGCGCAAGCAAATCGTTACGGGCGCGAGTCCACGCCACGCGTGCCGCAGCCGGATCGCGCGGAAATGCGGCGAGCGTGGCCTCGAGCTCGTGAATTTCTCTGAGCGGACCGTTACGTCGGCGCAGCGCGTCGAGTTCGCGCGCAAGAGTCGCTTTCTCGTCGAGATACGATCCCGGCAACGCGGCAATCCGCTCATCGATCTGCGCCGCGCGCTCCCGATACCATGCCCGGACGCTGCGCTCTTCGCGCGCATCGCGCGCCTGCTGCTCGAGCGTTTGTATCCGCGCCATCAGGCGACCGTACGTCAGTTGCGGCACCGGACCCAGCCCCTCTTTCAACGCAATCATCGAGACAGGCACGAGCAGCGCGCTGATGAGAATGACGTACTGCGCGACCTGAGTCCAAGTGACAGCCCGCATACCGCCGAGAAACGAGCACACGAGTATGCCAGCCAGCCCGCACGCAATGCCGATCGCAAAATCGACACCGATGAAGCGCATGGCGATCAGGCCCACGCCTTGAATCTGCGCCACGAGATAGACGAACGAACAGAGAATCGCGGAGCCAGCGGCAAGCCCTCGCACGAGGTTGCTCGAGAACCGCGTGCCGAGAAAATCGGGAATCGTGTAGCGCGCCAATTTGCGCACATAAGGCGCAAGCAAAAAAGCGACGAGGCAAAACCCGCCGGTCCAACCCATCAAGTAAGTAAGGCTGTCATAGCCGGTCGCGTAAAGCGAACCGGCCAGACCGATGAACGACGCGGCCGAAAGCCAATCGGCGGCGGTCGCCATGCCGTTGAAGAAAGCCGGCACGCGCCGCCCGGCCACGTAGTACTCGACGACATCGGATGTGCGTGAGAGCAATCCGATCACGGCATACACGGCAATCGGCAGAAAGAGAAATACATATCCGACCCACGCGCCTGCGCCAACGGCACGCTCGATACGCCACATCAGATAGATAAAGGCGAACAATCCCAGCGTATAAAGCGCGTAGGCCCGCCCGAGTCGACCGACGAGCTTCATGGCGCGGATTCCCGCCCGGCATCGTCAGCGGGTTCAGCCTCCATCGCTCTGCGCATCGCACGATCGGCCACGCCCATGGCAACGATGTAGATCACGATCAACGCCAGATAGATGACGATCGCGCCCTGCGCACCGAGGTAAAACGGCAAGCTGAAGCCGGCAAAGCGTAAGCCGGCCAACTCGCGCGCAAAAAGCGGAACGAGGAACGATACGCTGAAACCCAATGCCATCAGCACGCCGATCAGCGCGAGATTGAAGCGCCAGTAGCGCCGATGCGCGCGTGCAAGCGCGCTCGACATCGAGCGAGGCTCGGGGAGCGGGGCAAGGGCCGTTTCGGGAAGGTGTGGCGCAACCATGCGCCTATGTATCACAAAGGCGCGGCACGGGCCATCTGGATTGTCCGTGCCGCGCCGGGTATA
>CBJLAJ010000239.1:0-4224 GCA_966421005.1 uncultured Paraburkholderia sp. | reverse complement strand
CCCATGATGTCGCGGCGGCTCGTGAAGACGACGAGTGCGATCATCGGCACGGGCAGCGCGAAACTCAGCGCCATCTGGCTATAGACGAGCGCATCGGTGGCATTCACGCCGAGCGCCACGACGACGAACGCGGGTGCCATGGTCGCGAGCCGCCGCATACCAACCGGTATCCGAAAGCCGACGAAGCCTTGCATGACCATTTGCCCGGCCATCGTGCCGACCACCGAGCTCGAGATACCCGAAGCGATCAAGGCGATCAGAAAGACTGCCGCGGCACCGGCACCGAACAGCGGCGCGAGGCTGCGATAGGCGGTCTCGATCTCCGCAATATCGGCGTGCCCGTTGTGGAACGCGGCCGAGGCCATGACGATCATCGCCATATTGACGAGGCCCGCTATCGAGAGGGCGACGACGACTTCCCGATTCGAGAATCGCAAGAGCTTGCCCCGCTCTCCATCGTTGCGCGCCGGGGCACGCCGTTGCGTGAGGCCCGAGTGCAGATAGATGGCGTGCGGCATGATCGTTGCGCCGAGCATGGCGACGGCAACGCCGAGCGCACCATCGCCGGAGAGCGTGGGCATGAGCGTGCCGCGCGCGGCATCGGACCACGCCACGTCGACGATGGACAATTCGACGACATACGCGAGTGCCACTGCCGCAACGAGTGCGCCGATGATGAGCTCGAGCGGTCGGAAGCCTCTTTTCTCGGCGCCAAGGATCGCGTAGGTGACGATGCCCGTGATCGCCATACCGGCCATGAGCGGCAGACGGAACAGCAGCGAAATGCCGATAGCGCTCCCGAGGAATTCGGCGAGATCGGTTGCCATTGCGGCGATTTCGCTGATGGCCCACATCGCGTACACCACCGGCTTCGAAAAATGTTCCCGGCTCATTTCGGCGAGATTGCGGCCGGTGACGATGCCAAGCTTGGCCGAAAGCGCCTGGAACAGCATCGCGACGACATTGGCGATGACGACGACCCACAGCAGCGAATAGCCGTAGCGCGAGCCGGCCTCGATATTCGCGGCGAAGTTACCCGGATCGAGATAGGCGATCGAAGCGACGACGGCCGGGCCGGCAAAGAGCAGTGCCGAGCGCGGGCTCCAGTCGCGGCCGGCGAGGGCGGCGCTCATCGCTTGCGTCGTCCGCTGGCTCATGCCGAGCTGCAATTGCGCTGTTGTCATCGTTCCCTCTCGTGGCTGGTGCATGCGGGTGTGTGCCCGCTCATACGACGCATGGTGCCGCGCCCCACGAGAAAAGAACAATTGAACGTTCCCATCGCATCGATTGGGAAACGATGAAACGGTGCGGGAGCCTATCGAGGCATAGGTGCTATGAGCGCGATAGCGAGGCGTGAGCGCCCGATCAATCGATGTCGAGACTCACGGTTGCGCGTTCGTATTCAGCGCGCGCCGGTAGGCGAGCGGCGCCGCGCCGACGGCGGCGCGAAATCGGTGGCCGAAGTGACTGGCATCCGCATAGCCGCAGCGCACGGCGATCTGATCGACGGCGAGCGTCGTCGTGCGCAGCAGCATGCGGGCGCGCTCGAGGCGCTGCGAAGCCATCCAGGCAGAGGGCGGCACTCCAAACGAAGCCCGGAACATGCGTGAGAAATGGAATTCAGAAAGACACGCCAACTCCGCGAGTTCGCCGAGGGTCGGCGTGCGCGAAAGATTCGCGTCGATGTATTCGACGAGGCGACGCCGCGTGGCTGGGGCGAGTCCGCCCTTGATGTGCGCGTCGTCGCGGCGTACGGCCTGTGCGCGCAGCAATAGGCTCAGGATCTCATGCGCGGTTTCGTTCGCACGCAGGCGATCGTCGGGGCCATCCCATGGCGATGCTGCCAGCCCGCGGCACAGCGCGGCAATGCGAGCATCTTCGAAATAGGTCCGATCCGCGAGCGTCAACTCGCGCGGCTCGCGATCGAGTTCCTGAACGGCGCGGCGCGTGAAATGCTCCGGCAGGAAATACAGGTGCATGAAATGCATTTGCCCGCGGACCCACCAGCGCGATTCATGATCGCCCGGCAGCGCGCACAGTCGTTGCGGCGCACCGTACTGGCCCGGCAGTTTTTGGCGTTCCGTGCGATAGCCGCCGTCGAGGTAGCAGGAAAGCGTGTGATGTCCCGGGTTGTCGTACGCCGTTTCCTCTTCGACGGTGACGCGCCGCCAGACGGCGGCCGCGAGCCGGTCTCCGAGCCACGCGAAGCGCTCGAGCGTGGCATCGGCTTCGGCCAGCGTGCGGCCGACGGAATGCATGCCAAACGGCGTTTCGCCGGCGGCGGGCTCGGTGAGGAACGGGCTGGCGTCCACGATGAGAATCGAAAAGCGCGAAAAAGGGCGTTTGGCGGAGTTCCGAGTATAGATGCGAGCCGCCGCGCTCGCTGAATCTGTCTCGAAAAAGCGCAAGCGGAGACAACGCTGGCCGAAGACGTTGCGCGATAGTGGTGCGGCATCTTTCGGAGCCTGTTTCGGTGTGGCGGTGGCTGGGTACGGGCTGGAACCCACCTTCGGCTGTCGGTTACCTTTTGAGTCGACTGCGACCATGAACCTATTGCTTTATTTCGTTACGGTATTGATTTGGGGTACGACCTGGATCGCGATCAAGTGGCAGGTCGGCGTGGTAGCGCCGCCAGTGTCGATCGCCTATCGGTTCTGGCTTGCAGCGCTGGCCATGTTCATTCTGATGCGGCTTTTGCGCCGCTCGGTGAAGGCGCCGCGCGAAGCGTGGCCCCTGCTGGCCGGCCAGGGATTGGCGCTTTTTTGCATCAACTTCCTGTGCTTTTACTACGCCGAGCAGATCGTGCCGAGCGGATTGGTCGCGGTCGTGTTCTCGACGGCGCCGCTTTTCAATGCGATCAACGGCCGCGTTTTCCTGGCGCGCCCGTTGCAGCCCAGTGCGATTGTCGGTGCCGCGCTGGGGCTCGTGGGCATCCTGTGTCTTTTCGCGCCGCAGATGGTCGGGCACACGGCAGACCGGACGATGTGGCTCGGTCTTGTCATTGCGCTTGTCGGCACGATGTCGTTCTCGGCTGGCAATCTGTTTTCGAGCCGTATGCAGGCGATGGGACTGCACCCTACGGTGACCAATAGCTGGGCGATGTTGATCGGCGCGGTGCTGCTGACGCTCGGTAGCCTCGCGGCGGGGTTTTCCTTCCAGCCTGAAATGACGGTGCGGTATTTCGGCTCGTTAGCGTATCTTGCCGTGCCCGGATCGGTGATCGGCTTCACGACGTACCTGACGCTGGTGGGCCGGATAGGGCCGGAACGGGCTGCTTATTGCACGGTGCTGTTTCCGTTCGTCGCGCTGGCTGTTTCGACGGTGTTCGAAGGTTACCGGTGGTCGGCCGCCGCTGTCGTGGGCTTGCTGCTTGTCGTGGTGGGTAATCTCATTGCATTCAACGTCATGCGGCATCTGCCGTTCTGGCGCCGACGCGAGCGGGCCGCACGGATATGAGATGGCAGCGGTGTGACTTCGGCCGGCTTAGCGCATGCGCGATGGGCTGCGGTTAATGGTGTTGCCGCGTGATAGTCGCGCAGTTTAGTGCGCGCCAACACGAGCTCAGATGATCGGATTCGTTCCATGTACCGGTTGCCCTCGCACGAGTTCGGCGCCGTTTTGCGCGGACATCAATGCCAATTGCACGAAGCTGGCCGTGGTGGCGTAGCGTGAGAAAACACATTCGAGGATGCTGGCCAGGACGCTTAGCGAACAGTCGCCGAGTGCGTTCTCATCGACGGTCAGTCGCACACGAAGTCCTCGGACGAACATCGGTTGCGGTTCCATGACCACCCATTCGAGGGCTTTCTCTCGCTTGAGTCCCACCAACCCATCGATATGCCGGAGCGAATCGACGGCGTGCGGCCGTGCATGTTGGGCCAATAACGCTTTCAACGCCGGCAGTCCCGCTTGATCGAGCGTAATCGGACCCGACGCCAACATCGAAATCAAATCCCACAATTGCCATCGCTCGATAGGCGCGGGCAAGCTTTCCGTTGGCGGGTGCAGCAGAACAATCGTTCCAGCCAATGGGTTCTGTTGGATCGTAAGGTCTCCTGCCTGCACACCGATTGGCAACGAAGCCGGGAGGTTGCCATTGGTGCATAACAGATTGGCGTCGATCTGTCGATTTTGCGATTCGATCGGTTTTCCGCTTTCGTCGATGAGCGAAAGCAGCATGTCGTGTCCGGGCAGAAATTCGGCGAGTCGCGCGTCGCGGCTCGC
>CBJLAJ010000238.1:0-4301 GCA_966421005.1 uncultured Paraburkholderia sp. | reverse complement strand
AGCGCGTGGGGATATGCGCGCGAATGCGCGCACAACCGAATACGAGAGCGCTGGCCGTCGCGTCGTCGAGCAGCCGGCGTTCGTCCTGCACAGTTATCCCTATCGGGAAACGAGTCTCGTCATCGATGTGTTTTCGCGCGATCACGGCCGGCTCGCCTTGGTGGCGAAAGGAGCGAAGCGCCCGCATTCGGCGTTGCGCGGGGTGCTTCAAACGTTCCAACCGCTTTCGATGTCGTGGTCCGGCAAGTCGGAAATGCGCACGCTGACGGGCGCCGAGTGGGTTGGGGGCATGCTCCCGCTTTCGGGCGACGCATTGCTGTGCGGCTTTTACGTCAACGAGTTGCTGGTCAAGTTCTGCGCGCGCGAAGACCCGCACCCGCAGCTTTTCCATCACTATGTGGTCACGCTGACCCGTCTTGCGCACGATGAACCGCCCGTGCAGGTGCTCCGCTCGTTCGAACGGGTCTTGCTGCGCGAAACCGGCTACGCGATGGCCCTCGATCGCACGGCGGCACGCAAGGCGGTGAACGCCGCGGACCGCTATGTCTTCGATCCCGAGCGCGGCGTACGCGAAGCTTCGCCCGATCTACCCGCGCACTGGCCTGTCGTTGCGGGGCAAACGTTGCTCGACATGGAAAACGACGATTACCATCGTGTGCAGACTGTCGCGCAAAGCAAGACACTCATGCGTTTTTTGCTCAATATCTATCTTGGCGGCGCGCCGCTTGCCACGCGCCAGATCCTGATCGACCTCCAGAATCTATGAGCTTTTTTCTTACATCGCCCCACGCGATCGATCTCGGTGTCAACATCGATCACGTCGCCACGCTGCGCAACGTGCGCGGTACCGTTTATCCCGATCCGATCGAGGCGGCGCGCCTGGCCGAGCAGGCCGGTGCGGATGCGATCACGCTGCATCTGCGCGAGGATCGTCGCCATATCCGCGACGCCGATGTTCGCGCATTGCGTTCGCAACTCAATACGCGAATGAATCTCGAGTGTGCGGTGACGCAGGAGATGCTCGATATCGCGTGCGACGTCCGTCCTCACGACGTTTGTCTCGTGCCCGAAAAGCGCGCCGAACTCACGACCGAAGGCGGGCTCGATGTCGTGGGCCGTCTCGACGCCGTGCGTTCGGCTTGCGCTCGACTGGCCGATGCGGGCGCACGCGTGTCCCTTTTCATCGACGCGGATGAAACGCAGATTCGCGCCGCGCACGATGCCGGCGCGCCCGTCATCGAACTGCACACGGGACGGTATGCCGATGCGCACGACGAGCGCGAGCAACGCGCGGAGTACGAGCGGATCGTGCGCGGTGTCGCGCTTGGCGCGTCGCTCGGTCTGAAGGTCAACGCCGGGCACGGGCTGCACTATACGAACGTCCAGCAGATCGCGGCGATCGATGGCATCGTCGAGCTCAACATCGGGCATGCGATTGTCGCGCGCGCGTTGTTCACGGGCTGGGAAAATGCCGTACGAGAGATGAAAGCCATCATGGTGGCTGCGCGGCTCGCGGCTACGCACGGATAACGAGCGCATGACGATCTATGGCATCGGCACGGATCTCATTCAGGTCAGCCGCGTCGCGGCGGTGATGACGCGAACGAACGGGCGCTTCGCCGAAAAGGTGTTGGGCCCCGATGAATTGCGCGTCTATCACGCGAGGCGCGCGCGCTCCGAAGCGCGTGGGCTGGCCTATCTCGCGACACGCTTCTCGGCGAAAGAGGCGTTTTCCAAGGCGATCGGGCTCGGCATGCACTGGCCGATGACCTGGCGCGCGCTGCAAACGTTGAACGAGGCAAGCGGCAAGCCGTTCGTCGTCGCATCGGGCGAGCTCGCCGCATGGCTCGCGGAGCGCGGCATCCGCGCGAGCGTGACGCTCAGCGACGAGCGCGACTATGCGGTGTCTTTCGTCGTCGCGGAAACGGGTGCTCCTTGCGATTGAGCGAATAAAACGAGTTGGACGCACCGTGCGCTTTCGCTCCCCTTATTTCTTCGTAACGGATATGAATCGATGAAGCAGATTCCCGGGCCGGTCATGCTCGATGTCGAGGGCACGGTACTCAACGACAACGATGTGCGGCGTCTTTCGCACCCAATGACGGGCGGCGTCATCCTGTTCGCACGGCACTTCGAAAATCGCGCGCAGCTCACCGCGCTGACCGATGCGATTCGTTCCGTGCGCGAGGACCTCCTCATCGCGGTCGATCATGAAGGCGGGCGCGTGCAGCGCTTTCGCACCGATGGCTTCACCGTGCTGCCGCCCATGCGCCGGCTGGGCGAGCTTTGGGACAAGGATGTGCTGCTGGCCAGCAAGGTTGCAACCGCGACGGGCTACATCCTGGCTGCCGAATTGCGTGCTTGCGGTATCGACCTCAGTTTCACGCCTGTGCTCGATCTCGACTATGGCCATTCGCAAGTGATCGGGGATCGCGCGTTTCACCGGGACCCGCGCGTCGTGACCTTGCTCGCCAAGAGCGTGAGCCATGGGCTTGCGCTTGCCGGCATGAGCAACTGCGGCAAGCACTTTCCCGGGCATGGCTTTGCAACCGCCGACTCGCACGTGGCGTTGCCCACCGACGACCGTCCGCTCGATACGATCCTGAGTGACGATGCCGCACCCTATGGTTGGCTCGACATCGCGCTGGGCTCGGTCATTCCGGCGCACGTGATTTATACGCAGGTCGACGACAAGCCGGCCGGCTTCTCGCGCATCTGGCTCGAAGAGATATTGCGCAGCAAGCTCGGCTTCACCGGCGCGATTTTCAGCGACGATCTGTCGATGGAGGCCGCCCGCGCGGGCGGTACGTTGACGCAAGCCGCAGCCGCGGCGCTCGAGGCCGGCTGCGACATGGTGTTGATCTGCAACCAGCCGCAAGCGGCCGAGACCGTCCTGGAAGAGCTCAGGTATGCGCCGTCGAAAGAATCGGTGCGGCGGATCGGGCGGCTACGCGGGCGCGGCAAGTCGCCCCGGTGGGAAAAACTCGCCGCGCGCGCCGATTACCAGGCCGCGCACAGGCTGTTGCGCAGCACGCTGGGCTGAGCTCACAACCCACGGAGCTCAACCCACCAAGCTCAGGTCATCTTCATCCGCTGAAGCTTGTTGTAGAGCGTCTTGGGGCTGATGCCGAGCAGCGTCGCCGCGCGGTGGCGTGTGCCGCCCACCGCGTCGAGCGTCGCGCGGATCAATAGATCCTCGACGTCCGAGAGCGGCGTGCCGACCGTCACCTGAACACTGCCGCCGTTCAAACGGCGACCGCCGATCGTGGTGGCTTCGTCGGCGCGCAATGTGTCGACGATGTCGTCCGAGACGTTATAGGCGCGCCGCACCCGCTCGTGCAGCTCGCGCACATTGCCCGGCCAGTCGTAGCTGAGGCATTCGCGCGTGAGGTTCGGTCCAATGCGCTTGTTGACGGTGGCGAGCCCGCTTGCATTGATTTCGCGATTGAGATCGTCGACGAGGGCTTCCGCCAGCAACACCGCATCGTCGTCGCGCTCCCGCAGGGGCGGCATGGCGATCGAGGCCGCATCGAGCCGCAACCAGAGGTCCTCGCGCAGTGCGCCCGCGTTGACTGCCTCGCGCGGCGGTCGGCGCATCGTAGCGATGATGCGGCAATCGAGACTGATCGGATTCGCGCCGCCGACGCGCGTATAGGTTTGCGAATCCAACGCACGGACGAGCGTCTCTTGCTGGGCCAGCGGCAACTCGGCGATTTCGTCGAGAAAGAGCGACCCTCCGGCTGCCTGCTCGAAAAGCCCAGGCTCGCGCCGTTCGGCGCCGATGCCGGGCTCCTGGCCAAGCAGAATGCTGTCGAGCGGACGATCGGTATCGGCTTCCCGCGCGAAGGTACGGCAATCGAAAACCACGAACGGACCCTTGCGGCGCCGGCTCATCTCGTGCAGCGTGCGGGCAGCCACTTCCTTGCCGGTGCCCGCCTCGCCCGCAATGAGCACCGCGCTTTCGGTGGGGGCGAGGCGCTCGATCGTGTCGTAGACGTGCGCAATCGCATTGCTGCGTCCGATCATCGGACCGAACCGGCCGAGCCGGCGCAGTCTTGCACGCAGTGCCTGCACTTCTTCCGTGAGTTCGTAGGGTCGTGGGATGCGCGCGAGCAGACTGCGCAGCCGCGGGATGTTGACGGGCTTGAGCAGGTAATCCCAAATGCCGTGGCGCAGCCCTTCGATCGCGCTTTCGACTGTAGCGTTGCCCGTCATGACGATGACGGGGAACACGCCATCGGGCTGAGAGGGGAGGTGAGGAAGAAGATCGAAGACGCTGCCGTCGGGCAGAGTTAAGTCGA
>CBJLAJ010000237.1:0-4350 GCA_966421005.1 uncultured Paraburkholderia sp. | reverse complement strand
GATCCGCCACGCGCGTACCCGCGGCCCCCAGCGCAACGGCGAACTGCTCGTCGATCAGCCGCTCGTATGCCGTGCGCACCGTGCCGCGTGAAACGCCTAGCTGCGCGGCCAGATCGATCCACGAAGGCAGCCGCGCGCTGGCGGCGAGCTGACCGGTTTCTATTGCATGACGAATTGCACGGTAGATCTGTGCGGACAGGGGTGTACTTGCCGAACGATCCAGGCCAATGGGAAACGTCGTCATAGGATTGATGGTGCATTCGCAATATCCAATCTTGGCACTGTTTTATGACCCATGTGAAGCGTAGGGTGGGGCACGTGGACACACGCTGAACGTCCTCCCGTTTGAGCATTAATCGGCAGTGGGTTCGGCGCTCCGTCCAAACAAAAGCCGATCGATCGCTGCCATCGCGACAAGCGTCGTGCCCATCAGAGGAAAGACAATGCCAAGGGCGACGAGCGTGACGCACCATCCGCGCATCGGCGGTGCGGCGCGTTCTCGGGCCGGAGCACCCGACGCGCCGGCCGGTCGGCGTTTCCACCACATTACCGCGCCGGTGACAGCCAGCGCTGCGAGCCCGAGCGAAAGCACAGAGCAGACGATCTGGTTCGCAACGCCGAAGTAGCGGCCCATGTGAAGCGACGTTCCGTACGACACCGCCCTTCCGATGGTGCCGTAGTCGCGATAGCGGATGTCTTTCAGCACCGCGCCGCTGTACTGATCGATGTACACCGTACGCTCGAGTTTCGGGTCCGCCGGAAAATACGATACGGTGTAGACGCCTTCGGGCGAGCTTGGAAGCGCGATGTCGTAGCCGTCCGTGAGTCCGCTCTCGCGCATTTTTTCAACGATTCGTGCGAGTGACAACGGCTCTGTGCCTGGCGCCTCGGTGTTGGGACCTTTCGGCACATGCAGCGCACCGACCGCCCACGGCACTTGCGGCAGCGGCATCTCGTCCATCGTCATGCCCGGCATCGAATCCACGTCGGGAGACGATGCTTGTCGCGGCGTACTCGAGCCAGAAGCGTCCGACCGTCCCGGCACGTCCGAGTGCAACCGCAGCCCACCCCATGCGCCCGGCGGTGTTCCGAGCTTCACGCTCGTCGCCAGCGCTTTGAATTGCTTGCCCCAGGAACCGGTCCATGGCAGACCGGTGGCAATAAAAGCGAATAGACCGATAGCGAGCCAGATACCGAGCGTTGCGTGGATGCTCTTCCATAGCGGGCGCCCGCGGCGTGTCAGATCGGGCAGCAGTCCGGCGCGCAGCGAAGCACCCTCGCGTTCGCGCGGCCACCATAGCGCCATACCGGTGCCGATCATCACGAGCGTCCAACATGCGACAAGCTCCATCAGCAATTCGCCCGGCTTACCGAGCAGCAGCTTGCGGTGGATCATTCGGTCGATCTGCATGAAGCGTCGATCGACGTCGAGCGTACCGAGTACCGTGCCATCGTAAGGATTCACATAGACGCTTTGCTTGCTGCCGTTCGGCAGCCGGAAGATGAATTCCGCGCTGCGGTCAGAGCGTGCCGCGATGCGCGCGGTCGTGACGACAGCACCGGGTGGCATGGCAACGCGGGCGCGCGCGAGCAGCACGTCGTCCCCCAATGGCGGGGAAGCACGAGGCGTTACGACGAGCCGGTCGGGGTAGAGCAGCGGTTCGATCTGCGGCTGAAAGCAGTAGAGGGTGCCGGTGATGGCAAGGACCACGAGAAACGGCATGACGAAGAGGCCCGCATAGAAATGCCAGCGCCAAAGCGTGCGATATCCGCGGCTCGAGCCCGTGGCGGCCGGTGTTGCGCGAACGAGGGTTGGGACCATAGACATGTGCGCCTCCTTTACATCCGCAGCCGGCCTTCGATATAGAAGGTGCGGCCCGGGTACGGGTGATAGACGAAGTAGCGGGCGTCGAAGAGGTTGTCGACGCCCACGCCGATTTCACTGAGCTTGGTCGGATGGAACGTGAACTTTGCGTCCGCGACGGTATAAGTACTCGTGCCGCCGAACACGTTCGGATTCGAATCGGTGTTGGTCAGCGTGTTGTATTGACGCCCCGAGTAGCGGGCGGCAAGCGTCACCGCATAGCGCTCGCCAAGGTGATACGTCGCCGCGAGATTCGCTCGCCAAAGCGGAATCCGGTAGAAGTATTTGCCGACGGTCGCCGGATTCTGCGCATTGGCCAGGATCTTCGATTGCGTATAGGCGACGCTGGCAATCAGGTCGAGCCCGTGCAGGAGGACATCCTCACCCTGGTAACTCAGTTCGACGCCGCGGGAGCGAACCTTGCCGATGTTCTGGAAGCTCGTCACATTTGGAATCACTGTCGTATCGGTTTGACTGAAGATCGTGTTTTTGACGTCTTCCTGAAAGAGGGAGAGCCGAAATAGCCCATTCCAATGCGCCCATTCCGCGGCCAACTCTTTGGCGAGGTCGTCCTCGGGCTGGAGGTTCGGATTGTTGTTGACGATCGACGAGCCGTTGAGCTTTCCTTGAAACAATTCGCTGACGGTGGGGAAGCGATAGGCGCGGGCGATCGAAGCGCGCAACGTCAGTTCATCGGTCACATCGAACGATAGCGATGCCTTCGGCGAAAAGCGGTGCTGGTTGGCGCCGGGGTAGGGGATGCCTATACCCGCGAGCGCTTGCGCGCCGTTGTATGCCTGCCAGTCTTCGTAACGCAGGCCATAGATGAACTTCCAACGTGGCATGAAGCGCCATGCGTCCTGCGCGTAAACAGCCTGCGTTTGCGTGCGCCCCTTGAACGAGTTCGCAAAGGTTTGCGCGCTGCCGTCGCGCCAGTTGGCGGTATTGAACGTTTCGTTATCGAGAAAATAGTTGTCGTAGTGGTAGCCGAATGCGAGCGCATGATTGGCGAGGCCCGGCTGCACGGATAGCGGCGTCCAGGTCGCTTTCAAATCGAGCGTTTTCCAGCCGGTTCCATCGCCGAACGTCACGACACCTGGGCCGTTGCCGGGGCCGCCCGCATTTGCCAAGCGCGCGACGCTGTTCGATACGTCGTAATACGACGCGATGGCTTCGCCGTTCCAGCCGCTTGCGTTGCGCGTTTTCAACGAGAGGCCATAGAGCCAGTTCTCGCTCCATCCGAGGCTGGGTGCGAGTGCGGACGCTGGGATGGTGTATTCGTATCCTCCGATGTCGACGCGGCCGCTATAGACCGGCTTGCCGTTCGCGTCGAACAGGAATGTGGACGTCTGCCCGTTGTACGTCTGATGCCAGTAGCCCAGCGTGAACGCGCCTTGCACCGTTGGCGTGAAGTCGTATTGCAGTTTGAGCTTGAGCTGATCCTGAACGGTGTGCTGGAGGGCTTCGCCATTGACCCCGATCACCGTCGTGGGCGTGTTCGTCTGATTGTTGTAGAAGTACGCACCGCTTGCCGGTATGTCGCCCGGCTTTGCCGGCGTGGTCGATTGCGCGAGCGTCGCGAACTGCAATGGCTGACTCGTGTTTTCGAGGTGATTGGCGCCGATGAAAAACGAAAATTTACCGATGCGATTACCGATCGACGCGCTCGTCTCGCTGCCGTTGAAACTCCGATTTACGCCATAAAGGTCGAAATGCTGCGTGAACGCCTTGATGTTCGCATCGGCCTCGAAGCGGGTGGGCATCTGTGTCGTGATGAGGACCGTCGCACCCAGCGAGTTGCCGGGATAAAGCGCCGAAAACGGTCCATAGAGCACATCGACTTGGCGGATCTCCGCTGGAAATACCATCGACCAGCGCGGCGGGAACGAATAACTGTTGCCGAGCAGATTCGACAGTAACAATCCGTCCGCATAGACGAGGCCGCGCGCGCTTTGGGTGTTGCTTGTGCCTCGTACCGCAATGATCGAATTCAGATCGCCAATGAACCGCTTGCGAACAGCGAGGTTCGGCATTTGCCTCAGTACGTCCTCGGTGTTGACGACGTTCCAGTTCGCGAACTGCCTGGGGGTGACCGTTTCGACTGTAGCGGGTGCGTTCCGAATGGTGGGAGTGCCAACGTTGGCGTTTCCGCTGTCGGCACTGGCGCGCACAGTGATGGCTGGTAAAACGGTGGCGCTTGGCGTACTGCCGGATGTTGCGGACGTCGAATTCGCGGAGCCGACGCCGCCACCGACGGTTGAATCGTGGCCTGGATTAAGGCCGGTTGCCGCAAACGCAGACGGCGCAATGAGCGAGATGGGGAATAGCCCGAACGTGACGAACGGTGCGTAGCCGCGCGCGCTAACGCGCAGCCTTCGCGATGCGAAGTACCGCATGGGATTGTCCTGAAATCGTTGAATGGACAGCCGCGCGCCTCCGAAAAGCGCGTCGAAGAGGCTGTGAATTAACGGAGGTTCAGGAGAACG
>CBJLAJ010000236.1:0-4398 GCA_966421005.1 uncultured Paraburkholderia sp. | reverse complement strand
GCCGCTGCCGGTGCCATCGCCGGTGTCGCGACAGGCACGGTGTCGGCCAATCCGGCCGTTGGTATCGGCGTCGGCATCGCGGTGCAGGGCGCGACCGATGCGGCCGTCAAGCGCTATACGCGGTCGATGCATACCGATCAACAGGATGCAATCTCGAGCCTGGCCGGTGCAATGGACGTTGGCGAAACGCGGCCTTGGCGCGTCAAGCACAAGATTCCGCTGGAAAACGGCCATGGCGAGGTACGCGTGACCCGCGCTTTCGCCACGCCGCTCGCGAATTGCAAGGAGTTCGTGTTCTCGGTTGCCGACGGGGAGGCGCCGAGCGCGCCGCGGCACTGGTATACAGCTAGCGCGTGTCAGCAAGACAGTCAGTGGAAATGGGCATCGGCCGAGCCGGCCGTCGAACGCTGGGGCACGTTGCAGTAGCCCCGAGCATCGCGCGTCTGCCGCTCGTGGCAGCGCTTGGCAACTAGCGCGCTTTGCCGCGCGCGCTCTTTTTGACGTCCGCTGTCGCGCGCGGCGTGCCTTTTGCTCCCGCGCCTTCACTCTCGTTCAATTGCTCGAGCCAGGATAACGCGTCGACATATGACAGGAATTGCCGCAGGTATTCCGGAGACAGTTCGCGCATCAACGAAAGCGAGCGATACACGAGGCTTTCCGAGTTGAGCGGCCCGGCGTTGCCCGGCACCTGTTCGTGCGATTGCCGTAATTGGCGTTCGGTGCTGAGCTTCGACCAGGTGTGCCGGAAATAATCGAGGGTTTCCGGCTCGGGATCGAAGCGCAAAGGATGTTCCGCATTGCCGATTGCATGACGAGCGCGCTCGCTCGGCGCACGATTCGCGGCCATCTGATCGACGAGCGCGGCCAGTGCGCTATGCAAACGCTCCTTGCCAGCCATTGGCCTATCGCATTCGCCCGGAAGCGGCGTGGCTTTTCCGATGTCTTGCGCATAGGCATCGATCAGCCCGGCAAGCCGTTCGTCCAAAAGGCGGCGCACTTCGCCGGTCTCGCGTGCCGCCCGGCAAGCGAGCGCCTCGATGAACCGGAAGCGCACGGGCTTGACGCGATCCGCACCGCTTTTACGCCATCCTTCGAGCGTCGCGGCTGTATCGAGGGCCTCGCTAGCCATGGGATCTCGTCGTTGACGCCGCCGCCTTTGGCATCGGCGCGAGTTCGACTCGCCGATTCTTCGCCCGCCCTTGCTCGTCCGCATTCGAGCTCACGGGCTGTTGCGAGCCGAACGCGGCCGCAAATACCGACGATGGCGGAATGCCTTCATCGATCAATGCGCGCGTCACAGTCAGCGCCCGTTTGGCCGAGAGCTCCCAGTTATCGGCAAAGTGCCGGTTGCCTTCGCGAACCTGCAGATCGTCCGCGAAACCGCTGACCATAAGCATTTCCTCGTGGCCCTGAAGGTAGGCGGCAAGCGGCCCGGCGAGGCTTCGCAGCAACGCGCGCCCCTGCGGCTGCAACTGATCGGAGTTGAGTGCGAAGAGCAGGCTGCCGCTGATGCCGATGTGGCCGTCGACAAGTGTCACGCGGCCCGCCGCGAGCGGCCCGGCCAGCGCCTGCTCCAGCGTCTTGCGGCGCTGCGCTTCGAGCTGACGTTCCTTGATTTCTTTGTCGAGCTGGGTGGACAGCTCCATTTGGACGCCGATGACGCCCACGAGGATGAGCACGAAGACGCCAAGCAAAACCGACATCAAATCGCCGAAAGCGGCCCAGATCGGCGCGCCCGCTTCCGCGCCGGCCTCGATTTCCTCGCTCATGCGGCTTCGGCTCCGGTGGCTTCCGATGTCGTCACGGATGCGGACGTGCGCTGCGCGGACAACTGCTGCAAATCTTCGACGATCTGCTTTTGCGACATCATGCTCAAGTCGATCACTTCGCGCGCTTGGGCGACGTAGTACGCGAGCTGGTCATCGCTGCGGGCGAGCGACTTGTCGAGCGCGGTTTCGATGCGCTGTAAGTGCGCGACGAGTTTCTCGTTCGCATTGCCGAACAACTGCACCGATGCCCCGAACGCTTCGGAGAGACTGGCTACCTCGATTGCGCTGCCGGTCATTTGCGCGGCAACAGTACCGAGTTTGCCCGCTTCGGAATCGAGCGTTTCGGTGAAACGCCGGCCTGCGCGATCGAGAAGATCCGACGATGTCGCAATCAAGGCGTCCACGGCCGACCGTTGCCGCGTCGAAGCATCGTTGACCGCATCGAGGAGCGTGTTCAACGTTTCCAACATCCGGCTGCGCTCATCGAGCATGGCCGTATCGCGCGCCATGCTCTCCGACAGCTTTTGACGCAACTGCGCAATAACGTCGGCGGCCGCCTTGGGCGCCTCCGATGCGGCTTGCATGAGGCGGTCCATCTCGGCGATCGTCGCGCTCGCGTGGGCCTGCGTTTGCGTTGCCGTCTCGCGCATGGTGCGAGCAAGCGCATCGCAAGTTTCCTGTTGTGCGCTGGCGCTGCGGGCGCTCAACTGCTCCCATTCCCGGTTCAATGCTGTTGCGATCGATTCGAGTCGTTCCGCCCAGGCATCGAGTCGCGCAGCATCGTGCGTTGCAAGCCTGTCGGCCAACTTCGCGTGCGCTTCGTTCGTGCCGAGCAGCAGCGAAGCACAGTGCTGCTCGAATTTGCCCGCCGCGGCGTCCACATGCTGTTGCGCCGATGCACTCAATCGCTCGATGAGCGCTTCATTCGATTGGCGATGTTCTTCCAGCGCTCGATTCCAGATCTGAGCGACGGCCGCGCTCGACGTTTCGAAGCCTTTCGACAATCCGTCGAGCTGGCGCTCGACCGAGCGCGTAACCGTCTCTTGTATCGACGCGCTCGCGCGTGTAAGGCCGGCGATGGCGGCTTCGACGACCGGTTCCAGCGCGGCACCCGCCGTGCGGGCGTTTTCCGCGACGCTCTCTTTCAGCGACCGCTCGACCGAAGACGCGAGACGAAGATAAGCCGCCTCGGTCTTGCTGTGAAACGCTTCCTGACTCGCCAGTTGCCGCTCGTTCGACTGCAGGCTTTGCTGCTCGATCGCGACCGTCATGGCGTGCAGGCGGTCCACGAGCGCAGGCATCGCTTGCGCTTGCCGCTGCAGCAGGCGGAACGCTTCGTCGCGCTGATGCGCATGCGAATGGACGCGCAGCGTCGTCGCGATCTTTGCGTCGAGCAACTGGACTGCTTGCGTGCGCTCGCGTCGGCAAAACGCGGCAAGCAGCCCGAGCATCGCCGAGCTGGCCACGCCGGCGATCGACGTGCCGAACGCAAAGCCGAGCCCCTTCACGGGCGCGGCCAACGAAGTCCGAATCGCTTGCAGGTCCACGGCGCTTTCGAGCGCCGCACCCGTGCCGCGAAGGGTCGCCATC
Organism: uncultured Paraburkholderia sp.; assembly: GCA_966421005.1. Classification (GTDB taxonomy): domain Bacteria; phylum Pseudomonadota; class Gammaproteobacteria; order Burkholderiales; family Burkholderiaceae; genus Trinickia. The sequence continues at coordinate 1,039 of CBJLAJ010000236.1, read as the reverse complement.
ATGCCGAGCAGCGTGCCCAGCATCCCGAGCAATACGAGCAGGCCGACGAGATAGGGCGCAAGCGCGGGAGCGGGCAGGGCGATGCGCGCGCCTTCGATGCGTAGCCGCACGGTGTGGCGCAAGCCCGCGGGTATGCGTTCCAGCCAAGGGTCCAGTGCGGGCGGTGTTTCGGCCAAGTCCGAGATCGCTTCGCTCAAGCTCGACGTGGCTTGATGATAGCGTTGCAGCTCGAGCGAGCCGGCGACATAGCAAGTGCCGATCACGAGCGTGACGATGAACGCCACCGGGTTCGATACGACGTAGCCGGCGCCGATCCAGGCAAGGACGGCCAAACCGGCCAGGAACACTGCGAGATGGAGGGGATTCCTAAACATTGGGTCCGGATTAGCGGGCGCGAAGGGCGGCAAGCAGCCCTTGCACCGGTTGAAAACGAAGTTCGAGTTCGGCGAGCAGGACGCATTGCATGTCCTTGCGAAAGACGCTCAGCCATGCGCCGGGCTCGGCCGCGGGACTTTGCGGTTCGGCGTGCGCCAGTCGTTCGGCTTCGGCGCTGCGCAGACGTTCGAAATGCCCGCGCAGTACAACGGGTGCGCTGCTCAACAGGTTTTGCTCGCGCGCGCCGAGCGCGCGCTCCATCGCCGCATCGAGCATCGCCAATCGGCTCATCGCCGGCGAGTGCGCCGCCAGCGCGGCGCGAAGGCGGCGACGCAAGTTGCCGATGCTCGTTTCCATGCTCTGTTGCAGCGAGAGATAGCACTGCCGGAAGAGCGTGTAATCGGTTGCGTCTTCGACCGCCTCGTTTCGCTGCGGCGCATGGGCCGGCACCGACGACCGCGCGAGCCGCGCAGCCCTCGACGGCTTTGCAGGCGCCAGCACGCTATCGGCGGCGATGGCTTGCGCAAGCGCAGCGCGAACGCGCTGACATTCGCTTTCGCATGTTTCGGCCGTGGGGGAGAAGAGGAGGGAGAAGAAAAAAAAAAAAAGCAAACCAACCCACCACACAACCCCCCCCACAACGCAGCAAAAACACCCCAAAACC
>CBJLAJ010000235.1:0-4453 GCA_966421005.1 uncultured Paraburkholderia sp. | reverse complement strand
ATCTCCGCACGCTCCGCAAAGCATTGCGCTATGCCGAACGGCGGCGGCAACCTCTGCTCGTGAAAGATGGGCCCCATTTGATTGGCCACCTCGCCTGCGCAACGCCGCGAATGCCTGATCAGCGCGCTGACACTGGTTCGGCTGCTCGTCGCCACGCGTATCATTGGACGAACAGTCGGCCGACGCAATGAATGGCTACAAGCTTCCAACGAGGTTGATGGGAATATGGGATCGATCGGGAAATTCGAGGGTGACGATGCAACCGTCGTTCATGGCGATTGCCTCGATGCTTTGAAGAGCGTTGCGGACGAGTCGATCGATCTGATCTTTGCGGACCCGCCCTACAACATCGGCAAACGGTTCGGCGAGTTCAAAGACGCCTGGCCTTCCGACAAGGCCTATGCCGAGTGGTGCTACCGGTGGCTCGATGCGTGCATCCGAAAGCTGAAACCCACCGGCAGCCTTTACGTCATGACGAGCACCCAGGCGATGCCCTATCTCGACCTGTGGCTGCGCGAGCGAATCGCCATACTGTCGCGCATCGTATGGCAGTACGACAGTTCGGGCGTGCAAGCCAGGAAGCACTTCGGCTCGCTATATGAACCGATCCTTTTCTGCGTTAGAGACGCGAAGAACTACACGTTCAATGCCGCCGATATCGAGGTGGAAGCGCGGACTGGCGCAGTACGAAAGCTCATCGACTATCGAAAGGAAGTCCCCACGCCTTATAAAACGACGAAGGTCCCGGGCAATACGTGGTACATGCCGCGCGTGCGGTACCGCATGCCCGAGTACGAAGAACACCCGAGTCAAAAACCGGAAGCGCTGCTGGAACGCATCGTCAAAGCCAGCTCCAACCCCGGCGACACCGTCCTCGACCCGTTCGCCGGCACATTCACGACTTGCGTCGTCGCGCAACGGCTCGGCCGGCGCTCGGTCGGCATCGAGCTGCACGCCGATTACGTCAAGATCGGTCTGCGCCGACTTGGCATCGCCACCCATTTCAACGGCGAGGCGCTGCAGGCGTTGGACAAGACTTGCGTGCGCAAGAACGGCAATGGAATGAAAGGCGGCGCAGCCGCGCAGGAGCAAGCGGGGTCGGTCGATGCCAACGTATGAAGGGTGCGCATCACGCTTTTACGCCGGCCATCGTCGATGTGCCGAATCGAGCGGTCGTCGTCATCAACGCTCAATAGCCGGCTTCTTTTTGATGCCGAAAGGCGAGCACGAATACCACATCGTCAACCGGGTCATGTCGGTACAGCGCAACATAGCCCGAGTCGCCGAACTCGATCAGGAGTTCGCGCCATTCCGGCACGTCGGCAAATGGCCTACCGATAGCCGGCGTCGTTTCGAGGAGTTCCAAATATCGCGAGATCGCTAGCGCCGCTCGCCGAGCCGCCTCGGGGCTTTTGCCTTTAAGAAAGCGGCGGCAGCGCTCCAGCCCTTCGCCTGCCCCTGCTGTAATGATCAATCGTGGCACTCAGGCATTCCCGTTTCATCGTCGGTACCCCACGTCTGCAGCCAACCCCGGACCTCCTGTCCAGTCAAATGCCGACCGGTTTCCTGGTAGGCGGTCCAGGAGGCCATTGCTTCTTGTCTGAAGCTCTCGCGTGCTTCCTCCCGCTCGACGTATTGTCGGATCGCCTCGCGCATGATCCAGTGCGGCGAGCGATCGCGCAGGCTGGCCAAGTGCTGAACGCGGCCCTTGAGCTCATCGTCGATCTTGAGTGACGTCGCCATAACAGCGCTCCCAAAACAAAAGGTATTACCCATGAATACTAATCACATTGGCCATCGATGTCCATGTGACCCTGATAGTTGGTCGGTCTAGGATCGTGGAGATGTTTTCCGGCAAAAAACCGGATGGCCCATATGAAGCGCGCCGCCCTCTTTGGACGCCTGTGGTTTGAGGGCGATGGAGTCCCGTACTACACTTAGGCACCCACAAAGAAGTCCGCCACCGCCATGGCACACCTATTTTTCGCCGCCTCGATCCAGCGACACGTGCCGATGCCGGAACGCGACGTGACGGCTCGCTCGGTCGACGAAGCGCTCGCCGCCGCGTTCACCGAAGAACCTCGATTGCGCGGGTACATCCTCGATGACCAGGGCGGACTGCGCCGGCATCTCGCTGTCTACGTCGACGGCCGGCCCGTGCGCGACCGCCGCCACCTCTCGGACACGGTTGGCGTGGATAGCCGGATCTACGTCGTGCAAGCGCTATCGGGCGGCTGATGCTACGCGTGGACGAAACCGGAGACAGACATCGTGAACAAAGATCGCTTGATCGTGGGCACGCGAAAAGGGCTATTCGTTTTCGAGGCGAACGGAGCACGTCCCGGTCGATGGAAACAAATAAAACATCACTTCATGGGCGAGCCCGTCAGCTCCGCGCTTACTGATCCGCGCGACGGCACGCTCTACGCCGCGCTCAATCTCGGTCATTTCGGTGTGAAACTGCATCGCCTGCCGGCCGGCGAGCGTGAATGGCAGCCTTGCGGCACGCCGCTCTATCCCCGCCAGCCCGATAATGCGGGGGCATCGCCATCAACGGTGGAAGGGGCCAACATCGACGATGTGGCCGGCCTGTCGGATGGTCGTGTCGACGCGGGCTCGCGAGGCGGCACCGAAGGTATGCCGCTGACAACCGAGCCTCTCTGGTCACTCGAACAAATCTGGACACTGGAGCCCGGCGGCCCGGACGAGCCCGGCACGCTCTGGGCCGGCACGATCCCGGGCGGGCTCTTCCGCTCGGACGACCGCGGCGAAAACTGGACATTGAATCGCCCGTTGTGGGATCGCCCCGAGCGCCGGGAATGGATGGGCGGCGGATATGATCACGCCGGCATCCACTCGGTGCTGGTCGACCCGCGTGACAATCGTCATGTGACGATTGGTGTGTCGTCAGGCGGCGTCTGGCAAACGGCGGACGGCGGAGACACCTGGCGCATTACTGCGGAGGGCATGGAGGCCGACTACATGCCGCCCGAGCGGCGCGGCGAACCGAACGTCCAAGACCCGCATCGCGTGGTTCAGTGCAACACCGCGCCGAATGTCCTCTGGACACAGCATCACTGCGGAATCTTTCGCTCGACCGATGGCGGGGAGCATTGGAGCCGCATCGAAGCACAACCGTCGAGCTTCGGTTTCGCGGTGGCGGTACACCCGCAAGACCCTGACACGGCGTGGTTCGTGCCCGCCGTCAAGGACGCCTGCCGTATTCCTGTCGATGGATGCTTCGTCGTCACGCGTACGCGCGATGGGGGGCAAACATTCGAGCGCTTCTCGCAAGGTTTGCCGCCAGCGCCGGCTTACGATCTGGTCTACCGGCACGGGCTCGCAATCGATGCAACCGGTACGAGGCTGGCAATGGGTTCGACGACAGGCGGCCTATGGACTTCCGACGATGCAGGCGAGAGCTGGCACGAAGTCTCCGCGCATCTGCCGCCGGTGTATCACGTGAGTTTTGCCTAGCCGTGGTCATTCGGTGTGAAGGCCCCGGATGCGATCGGGTTCGAACCTACCTCTCCCCCGGCTCAACCAACGTCAACCCCACCGCGGGCAACGGCAGCGCCGTCTTATACCGCACCTGCTTGAGCGCAAAACTCGAGCGAATGTTCGACACCCCCGGAATGGTCGTCAACCGGTCGATGATGAAACGCTCCAACGCACGCATGTCCGGCATCACTACACGCAACAAATAATCGGCATCCCCCGACATCAGATAGCACTCCATCACCTCGGGCTGCTCCGAGATCGCCTTTTCGAACCGCTGCAGTGCGCGTTCGACCTGTTTCTCCAGGCTCACCTGAATGAACACGTTGATGCTGAGGCCCAGCGGCTCCGGATCGAGCAGCGTCACCTGCTGCTTGAACAGTCCAAGTTTTTCGAGCGCCCGCACGCGATTGAAGCACGGTGTCGGCGACAGATTGACCGAACGCGCCAGCTCCGCGTTCGTAATCCGCGCGTTCTGCTGAAGCTGGTTGAGGATGCCGATGTCGATGCGGTCGAGTCGCTTCGTATTCGTGGTCATAGTTGAAAGATTCCGAAATCGGGCCGCAAAGCAGAATATTTACACTATCGGAAGCGGAAATAACAGTTAGATCAAACGCAAATTCTGCGCGATGACGGGTAGCATGATTCCTCGTCGATGCACGCCCCCCCTGTGCCTGATAACCGACGTGCCGGAAGGAGCCCCGCAATGACAGACTTATCGAGCGGTATCGAGGAAACGAAACGCGCGAGTGCCGCACGGGAAGATATCGATCCCGAGGAAACGGCCGAATGGCTCGAGGCGCTCGATGCCGTCGTTGCGCATGTCGGCAAGGACCGCGCGCGATACCTGCTCGATCGCCTGACCGGCCACGCACACGCGAGCGGTCTCACCTCCGCCCGCCCGCGGGCAACGCCCTACGTGAACACCATCCCGCTCGCCGAGCAGCCGCCTTAT
>CBJLAJ010000234.1:0-4511 GCA_966421005.1 uncultured Paraburkholderia sp. | reverse complement strand
CAAGGACAGGCACAGTGTGCTGCTCCTGCTTTGGCACGGTCTCGGGGCGGGCCCTCCTCTTTGTCATCCCAGCCTCCACTGGGCCGTCCCGAGGAGGCTGAGCGCCCCCGCGGGGGGCAGCGAACGAAGTGAGCGTGGGGGTCGTTCCATCTTCAGCCTCCGCTGGGCCGTCCCGAGGAGGCTGAGCGCCCCCTCGGGGGGCAGCGAACGAAGTGAGAGTGGGGGTCGTTCCATCAGGCGTGCGGATCGGTTGCGGACTGGAGTGGGACATAGGGACGCCCGATTGCGTAGTAATCGATGCCGAGCTCGGCCATCGCTTGCGGTTCATAAAGATTACGCCCGTCGAATATCACGGGCGACTTCAGCACCGATTTCATATGCATGAAATCGGGACTCTTGAATTCCTTCCATTCGGTCAGCACGATAAGCGCATCGGCCCCCGCGAGCGTTTCGTCCTGCGAAGCCTCGAACGCGAGCCGGGCGTGCTCGTCGCCGCGGCCGGCGAGATCGAGCGCGAATACGCGGCGCGCTTCATCGAGGGCGACGGGGTCATAGGCCTGGACACATGCACCGCGCGCCAGCAACGCTGCAACCACGCGCCGGCTCGGCGCTTCGCGCATGTCGTCGGTGTTCGGCTTGAACGAAAGGCCCCAGACCGCGAACGTACGTCCCGTCAGATCGGCGCCGAGCACTTGCTCGATCTTGCGCACGAGCACTTCCTTTTGATCGTGATTGACCGCCTCGACGGCTTCGAGGATGCGCAGTTGCTGACCGTTTTCATTGGCCGTGCGCACGAGCGCCTGAACGTCCTTCGGAAAGCACGAACCGCCGTAACCGACGCCCGCATAAAGGAAGTGATAGCCGATGCGGGGATCGGAGCCGATCCCGCGGCGCACGGCCTCGATATCGGCCCCGACACGATCGGCCAGATTGGACATTTCGTTCATGAACGAGATGCGCGTCGCCAGCATCGCGTTGGCCGCGTACTTCGTGAATTCCGCGGAACGCACGTCCATATGAAGCGTGCGCTCGTGATTCCGGTTGAAAGGCGCATAAAGACGCTTCATTTTTTCGCGCGCGAGACGCCCGGCCTCATCGTCGTCGCTGCCAAGGACGATACGGTCTGGCCGCATGAAATCGTCGACGGCCGCGCCTTCTTTCAAAAACTCCGGGTTCGACACCACCGAAAAGCTGTGAGCGGAACGATCCCCGAGCCCCCGCGCAGCCAATTCGGCCTCGACGACCGTGTGAACGCGCTCAGCGGTGCCGACGGGTACGGTCGATTTGTCGACGATGACCTTGAAGCCGTTCATATAGCGGCCAATGTTGCGCGCCGCCTCCAGAACGTACTGCAAATCGGCCGAGCCGTCCTCGTCAGGCGGCGTGCCCACGGCGATGAACTGAATCTCGCCGTGCTCGACGCTGGCTTTCACATCGGTCGAGAACGTAATGCGCCCATGCGCGCGGGTGCGCGCAATCATTTCCTTCAGGCCCGGCTCGTGGATCGGTACGCCGCCGTTATTGAGGATGTCGATCTTGCGCGGATCGACGTCCAGGCAGAAAACGTCGTGGCCGATTTCCGCCAGGCAAGCCCCCGTGACGAGACCTACATACCCGGTGCCGATGATGGTGATCTTCATACCTGTTCCGCTGGTTGATGCCGGCGCTCGAACACGCACCGACGCGGGCGCACGCGCCCGAATTGCATGAGGCTTTGTCGTCGCGCGAAGCTGCCGCGACTCGCGGCGAGCTCACGGCACGCTTCACTGCGGTGTCGCGATCGGCTCGACGCGGCGCGGCGCATAACTTTCCCAGCCGCTGCACCCCGGACACTGCCAATAAAAGAGGCGCGCGCGGAAACCGCAATTTTGGCACGTATATCGAGGCAGATTCTTGGTGCGTTGTTTGACGAGCGTTCGAATCAATTCGAGCTCGCCACGCCGCGGCTCCTCGGCCGTCGTGATTTGCGCTTCGATCAGGCGCATCATGCCCGCGAGGTTGGGCGACGCCTGCATTTGCGTACGCGCGAGCGCGTGCGCCGCCTCGGGCCCGCGCAGCTCGGCCACATACGGATAGACGATATCGAGCAGATCGTTCGAGCCGAAGCGCTCGACGTAGCCCGTCAGCAACGCCGCGCCTTCTTCGGCACGCGACAGCGCCTGGTACGCCTTCATCAGCTTTTCGGCGACGAGCGGCAAATAGACCGGGTTCTGCGCTTCGACACGGCGCCACGCTTCGATCGCCGCTTCATGCTGTCCAGCCGACGATGCCACATCGCCCGCGAGAATCGTCGCGCGCACGTTTTGTGGGTTGGCCTCGAGCGCAAGCGCCAGTTCGTCGGCCGCCGCGCGCGCGTCCTTGCGCGCGAGCGCTTCTTGCGCCAGCTCGCAATGAAACTGCGCGATCTCCTTGCCGAGCGGATTCGCGCCCATCGCCTCGAGCTTCTCGGCGATCTTGATGGCCTTCGTCCACTCCTTTTCGATCTCGTAGATCGTCAGCAGCGCGCGCTGCGCACCGAGCGCATGCTCGCCGCTTTCCAGATGGGCAAGCGTCTCCTCCGCGCGATCGAGCAGACCCGCTTTGAGAAAATCCTGTCCGAGCTCGAAAAGCGCATGGTCGCGCTCGCTTGCGGGCAAATCGGCCCGGCTCAGCAGATTCTGATGGATGCGGATCGCGCGATCGGTCTCACCGCGGCGGCGAAACAGGTTGCCGAGCGCGAAATGCAGCTCGACCGTTTCCGGATCGAGCTTGACCACCTCGATGAACGCGTCGATCGCTTGATCGGGTTGCTCGTTGAGCAGGAAATTGAGGCCGCGAAAATACGAGCGCGGCAAATTGGCACTCTCCGAAAGGAGTGTCTTCAAGTCGTAGCGCGCCGCCACCCAGCCGAGCGCGAATGCGACAGGAATGGTCAGCAGCCACCAGAAATCGAGATCCATGCGTTTGGGCGGGCGATGCGAAGAAAATACGTATTAGGGCAATCGGCTCGGTGCGGCCGTCAGACTACCGGCGGCAGTGGCGGCTCGCTCGCCACCGGCGGCGCCTCGCGCGCGGCGCGCAAATCGCGCTTGAGGCGGCCGTTTTCGAGCTTCAGACGCACGAGCCCCGGAAACGACGATACGAGGCCCGCCAGCAGCCCCACGCCGAAAAATGCCAAGCCAATCAGGATCAAAGGCGCTTGCCACGCATAGCCGGCCAGAAAGTTCAGTGTGGCGTTTTGCGTATTGGCGAGCGCGAGTACGAGCAGCAGCACAAACACGAACGCGCGAACCAACCAGACGATCAATTTCATAGAGGCTCTCTCGAGGGGAACATCACGTGCCCGACACGCGCGCACGATAAAGGCCGCGGCCCATTGTCCGGCCGGAACGCCGGTACGCCGGACCGCCCGTATTGTAAAGGAAAGCCTCGGCCAGCCGTCGTACCGGTGAAACCGAGAAAGGCGAAAGCGTTACCGCCAAAAACAGAAAAAGCGCCCGAAGGCGCCTTTTCGTATTGGATTGCCTGGCCCGTGCTCGTCGCACCGGTCAGAGCGCGTCGTCGGCCTCGGCCGTTTTCAGCGGCTCGCCCGCACGGCGGTCCACCCGCTCGCGCAATTCCTTCCCAGGTTTGAAATGCGGCACATGCTTTTCAGGCACGAGCACCTTCTCGCCCGATTTTGGATTGCGCCCCACACGAGACGGACGCCGATTCAGGCCAAAGCTGCCAAAGCCCCGAATTTCGATGCGATGGCCCTTGGCCAACGCCTCCGACATCGCATCGAGCATCGTCTTCACCGCGAAATCCGCATCCTTGAGGACAAGTTGCGGAAATCGCGCTGCCAGCTGGGCGACCAATTCCGATTTGGTCATACGGCGGCAAACCTCTCAGGCTTACTGGTTCTGGCCGTCGAGCTTGGCTTTCAGCAACGCGCCAAGGTTCGTCGTGCCCGAAGCTGCGGAACCCGCGTCGGCAGCCAGGCCACGCATCGCTTCTTGCTGCTCCGCCGAGTCCTTCGCCTTGATCGACAGGTTGATGCCACGCGATTTGCGATCGATATTGATGATCATCGCGTTGACCTTGTCGCCTTCCTTCAGCACATTGCGCGCATCTTCCACGCGGTCCTGAGCGATTTCCGACGCACGCAGGTAGCCTTCGACGTCGGCCGAGAGCGCCACCACGGCACCCTTGGCATCCACGGCCTTCACGGTACCGTCGACGATCGAACCCTTGTCGTTCATGGCCACGAAGTTGCTGAACGGATCGCCTTCGAGCTGCTTGATACCGAGCGAAATGCGTTCCTTCTCGACGTCGATGCCGAGCACGACCGCTTCCACTTCGTCGCCCTTCTTGTACTTGCGAACCGCCTCTTCGCCGGTTTCGCTCCACGACAGGTCGGACAAGTGGACGAGCCCGTCGATACCGCCCGGCAGACCGATGAAGACGCCGAAATCGGTAATCGACTTGATCGCGCCGCTGATCTTGTCGCCCTTCTTGAAGTTGCGGCTGAAGTCATCCCACGGATTCGGCTT
>CBJLAJ010000233.1:0-4553 GCA_966421005.1 uncultured Paraburkholderia sp. | reverse complement strand
CTCTCGCGAGCAACCGCTAACGCGGCTCGGCACTGTACCCGAGCTCATAGGAGAGCTTGCGGGCACAGCTGTGCAGCGAGGCCGCGATCTGGCCCTGCCAGGAGACATCGAAGCAACCCTCGGGGCCGAGCGCGATGAGCCCGAGAGCGAGCCCGCCTGTCGCATCGAAAACGGGCATGCAGAACGCGTCGATGGTCGGCATCAGCAATCCCTCCACGCGCGCGGCGCCATGGGCCCGGACATCGGCAAGCAAGCGCTCGAGTTCCTCCCGCGTACGTGGCCCCGAGCCATGTGGCGAGCGGCGCGCAGCGGCCAGTTCGCGATCGATGAGACGCTGCGTTTTGCCGCGCGGCAAATATGCAGCGAAAAGCAGGCCCGTGGCCGAACGCACGAGCGGCATGACGTCGCCGAGCTTGAGCGCGGCCTTGGCCGGCCGGCTCGATTCGATCCAGTGCACGACCGTCGGGCCCAGATTACCCCATACCGCGATGCCGAGCGTCGCGTCGAGCGCCTCGTGAAGCTCGGCGAGCGCGACCCTCGCGAGCTTCACGCCATCGATGCGGGCAAGCCGCGCGAGCCCCATTTGAAGCGCAAGGCCGCCCAGCTCGTAGCGCCCTGTGAGCGGGTCCTGGGCAACGACGCCGAGCCGCACGAAGCTCACGAGGTAGCGATGGGCCTTCGCCGGGCTCATTCTCGCGCGCGCAGCGAGATCGCGCAGCATCATCGCGCGGGGCTCGTGCGTCAGCACCTCGAGCAGCCGGAAGCCGACTTCGATCGATTGAATCCCTGCACGCGCTTTCTCTTCAGTCTCCCGCGTTTCGTCAGTCGTATCGTCTGGATTGGCCGGGTCGCCGGCCCCGGCCGTGCGCGGGTTGGGATCTTCAGGGATGATCGGAGAGGCGGACATGTGTGCAAAACATGGACGGCGCACGGCAACGATAGCGCCGTTACGGATTCACCATCGTAAAATAGATTTCCTGCATCGTCACTATCACGCTCCCATTCCCTCATGAAACTTGCCACGCTCAAGGACGGTACGCGCGACGGTCAACTGATCGTCGTATCGCGCGATCTGCGCACGGCCTCGATTGCCGACGCCATAGCGCCCACCCTGCAAAGCGCGCTCGACGACTGGCCGTTTTACGCGCCTCAACTCGCCGAGCGTTACGAGGCGCTCAATCAGGGCCGCGCGCGCAACGCTTTCGCGTTCGAGCCAAAAGACTGCATGGCACCGCTGCCGCGCGCCTATCAATGGGCTGATGGGTCTGCCTACGTGAATCATGTGGAACTCGTGCGCCGCGAGCGCGGCGCCGAGATGCCGCCCGAATTCTGGACGGATCCTTTGATGTATCAGGGCGGCAGCGACGATTTCCTGGGACCCTGCGACGATATCGTCTGCCCGTCCGAGTCGTTCGGCATCGACTTCGAGGCCGAGGTGGCCGTCGTCACCGGCGACGTGCCGATGGGCACCGCGCCCGACGCCGCGCTGCGCGCCGTGCGGCTCGTGATGCTCGCCAACGATGTGTCGCTACGCAATCTGATTCCCGCTGAGCTCGCCAAAGGGTTCGGCTTCTTTCAAAGCAAGCCGGCCACCTCCTTTTCGCCCGTGGCGGTTACGCCCGACGAACTCGGCGAACATTGGCGCGAAGGGCGGCTGCATCTGCCGATGATCGTGCATTGGAACGGCAAGAAGGTAGGACAGCCGGACGCAGGCACCGACATGGTGTTTCACTTCGGGCAGTTGATCGCGCACGCGACGAAAACGCGTAACCTGCGAGCGGGCGCGATCGTGGGTTCGGGCACCGTCTCGAACAAGGATGCCCAGCGCGGATACTGCTGTATCGCCGAGAAGCGCTGCCTCGAGACGATTGCCGAGGGCGCGCCGACCACGGAGTTCATGCGATATGGCGACACCGTCAGAATCGAAATGTTCGACGAGCCGGGCCGGTCGATCTTCGGCGCGATCGAGCAGTCCGTCGCGCCGCTCGACGGCGCCGCCGGGGCTTGAGGCATGCTTTCAAGGCCGCCGTGTACTCGCGCCGGGTTTCGCCCGATGCTTGCGGCAGGCAAGCCGCCTACACTGATGGCGGCCCCGGGACGCATCCCGATAACCGATAGACGTAAAGAGGCTAGACGCAAATGACCGATACCGCAGGCGACCAGCCGTTTCCCGGGTTCCCGGGTTTCCCGCCCGCCGAGATGCTCGACAAGATGTGGAGCATGATGCGCCTCACTCCCTTCGGCTCGGCGTTTCCCGGCATGCAGCCGGGGACCGCGCAGGGCTTTCCCTCGCCGCTTTCGGCGATGTCGGACATGATGACACCGCTCACGAACGTCGAAGAACTCGATAAACGCATCACCGATCTGCGCGCCGTCGAGCAATGGCTGAAGCTCAATCTGAACATGCTGCAGTCCGCGATTCAGGGACTCGAGGTTCAGCGGGCGACGCTCGCCACGTTACGCGCCTTTGGCGCGTTCGCGCAGGCTTCGATGACGCAGCCTGCGGGCAGCGAGGCATCGGCGGCAACGGCGGCGTCTGCTCAGCCCTCCACCGCCGACGGCGCGCTTGGCGAGCAAGGCGCGGGCGCGAAAGGGGAGGAGACGGCAAGCGATGCGGGCGCGTTCGACCCGACGGGATGGTGGAACATGCTGCAGTCTCAGTTCAACCAGCTCGCATCGTTCGCGATGTCGCAGCCCGGTGCCGCGCCCGAGGCGAAACCCGACGGCGGAGATGGCGAGAAGCACCCGGCGGGCGGTGCGCGCAAGACGGCGGCGGGCGCTCAGGCGAAGACGGGCGCGAAGCCTTCGGCCAAGCGTGGCGCGGCACGCAAGCCGGCGGGCGGAGCCCCTGCTTCGTCCAATGAAAAATAGGCGCTTCCCGGACCGCACGAAGTACGCGAGAGTGCCGATCAAGAAGTGAGAGAAAAGGCCGATAAACCTGCTAAGGAAAGACCCAACGACAAACTGAACGGCGGGAAGGCGGGTAACGTGGCAATGGCAGTGACACCGGACGCATCGAGGGGCGCGCACGGCGAGCTCGGCAAGGAGGTGCCGTGCGGCTCGCGCTCGTTTTGATGGGGGGCGGCGCGCGCGCCGCCTATCAGGCAGGCGCGCTCAAGGCGCTGGCCGAGATCACGCACGAGGTCGAGCCCGGGCGCCGCACGACCGCGTTTCCTGTCGTGTGCGGCACCTCGGCCGGCGCGATCAATGCGGCTTCCATTGCGAGCCATGCCGAGAACTTCGCCGAAGGTGTCGAGCGGCTCGTCGATTTCTGGTCCCATATCGGCGCCCAGCAGGTCTATCGGACCGACTGGCGCGGTGTCGCGGCAGCCGGGGCGCGCTGGCTCGCCGCGATGAGCGTCGGCTGGGCGGTGCGTCAGGCGCCACGTGCCCTTTTCGACAACAGTCCGCTCGCCGAATTGCTGGCCAACGGACTCGACTTCGCGCGCATCGGCGCCGCCCTCGAATCGCGCGCGCTGCATGCGCTGTCGATTTCCGCGCTCAGCTATTCGAGCGGCCGGCATCTGACTTTTTATCAGGCCGCGGAGCCCATCCTGCAATGGCGGCGCGCGCAGCGCACGGCCGCCATGGTGACACTCGGCCCTGAGCATCTCCTGGCCTCATCGGCGATTCCATTCCTTTTTCCAGCCGTCCCACTGCCGCTCGATGGGCGCATCGAGTATTTCGGCGATGGATCGATTCGCCAGATCGCCCCGCTGAGTCCGGCCATCCATTTCGGCGCCGAACGCATCATCGTGCTGGGCGCCGCCGCGCCGCGGCCCGAAGTGCCGGTCGCGCCGGGGGCGGCCACCGGCTATCCGACGCTCGCGCAGATCGGCCAGCAGGTGCTGGCCAGCGTATTTCTCGATTCGATCGGTGCCGATATCGAACGTATCGAGCACATCAACCGGATGATTCTTCACTTGCCGCATCAAATCGAGCCCGCCAGCGGTTGGCGCCATATCGAGGTGCTGGCCATTGCGCCGTCCGAGCGCATCGAACTGCTCGCTGCGCGGCATTTGAAGCGGCTGCCGCTTACCGTGCGCGGCCTGCTCGGCGCCGTCGGAGGCAACCGTGCGACCGGCGCTTCGTTTGCGAGCTACCTGCTTTTCGAAGCGGAGTTTGCCAGCGAGCTGCTGGAGCTCGGCTATCGCGATACGCTGGCTCACCGCGAGCAACTGCGCGCGTGGATTTCGGCCGCGAACCATCGCGGCAAACGCGAAACTGTGCCACCGTCGAACGCGCCCATGCACGAAAGCGGCAGCGCGGCGCGCTGATTCCCTGTGTACGTGCTTTGCGCGCAATGGCTTGCGCGAGGTTTCAATCGCCTTCGATCGGCCTTCAAATGCCCGCCAGCGGGCGGCGGCATGCTATCATTTCAAGGCTTTCGATCTTGTGGGCGATACCGAAAAACCATGATCGCGGCACTCCGCTGCGCCGCCGTCCGCCGGTACACGAAAGGAAAGGCTCGGCGCCAGGGCGATTCCCGCTCGACCATCCGGCGGCCGACATCGTCGGTGTCGATAGGCCGCCGGGGCGGGCGGACTGCCGGG
>CBJLAJ010000232.1:0-4578 GCA_966421005.1 uncultured Paraburkholderia sp. | reverse complement strand
CAAATGTATTACCGGCGTCGGCGTCATGGTCTACGTGCTGCTCGCGCTGCGTGCGCTCATGCGTGAGCGCGGCGCATTCGAAACGGCCGGCATCGTCGAGCCGCGGCTCGACGGCCTGCTCGACCTCGTCGCGCTTGGCACCGTCGCCGATGTGGTCAAGCTCGACGGCAACAATCGCGTCCTCGTCGCACAAGGCCTCGCACGCATTCGGCGCGGCCGCATGCAGCCGGGCGTCGCGGCGCTTTTCCGGGCGGCGGGACGCGACGCGCGCAATGCGTCGGGATTCGATCTCGGCTTCGCGCTCGGACCGCGCTTGAACGCGGCCGGGCGGCTTTCCGACATGTCGCTCGGCATCGAGTGCCTGATCACCGACGATGTCGGTCGCGCCTGGGAACTGGCCCAGCAGCTGGATGCCATGAACCGCGAACGAAGGGAGATCGAAGCCGGCATGCAGGAGCAGGCGCTTGCCGATCTCGCCGGGGTCGATCCTGCCGGTACCACGACGATCACCCTCTTCAACCCTGCATGGCACCAGGGCGTGATCGGCATCGTCGCGAGCCGGCTCAAGGAAAAGTTTCACCGGCCAGCCTTCACGTTCGCTCCCGCCGACGAAGAGGGTCTCGTCGTCAAAGGTTCGGGCCGGTCGATCCCGGGTTTTCATTTGCGCGATGCGCTCGATCTGATGGCCAAACGTGAGCCGGGGATGCTCGCGAAGTTTGGCGGTCATGCGATGGCGGCTGGTGTGACGCTCGCAGCAGCCGACGTGCAGCGCTTTGCCGCGGCGTTTGAAACGGTGGGACGCGAATGGCTCAGCGAGGATGTGCTCGCTCGCGTCGTACTGACCGATGGCGATCTCGAAGACGCGTATTTCACGCCGCAGGTCGTGGAAATGCTGGACGCGGCGGTCTGGGGCCAGGGTTTTCCGGCGCCCACGTTCTCGGGGGATTTCGAGGTCGTATCGCAGGCGCTCGTGAAGGACAAGCACCTGCGGCTGCAGCTGATGCGCGGACGCCAGCGGTTCCAGGCGATCTGGTTCAATCACACGGAGCCGCTGGCAGCGCGCTCGCATATCGCGTATCGATTGGCCTGCGACAGTTGGAACGGCGTCGCGCGCGTACAGTTGATCGTCGAACACGCCATGTCCAGCGCGGCGAATGGAGCCGATCGGCTATAATTTCCCCTTTTCACGAAGCAAAAGCAGATCGACATGGAAGCGGAACGCCTGAATGCCATCGAGAGCTCTCTCGCCGACCTGCGCCGCCGCGCAGGCGAGCTACGGGGGTATCTTTGACTACGACGCCAAGTCTGTACGGCTGATCGAAGTCAACAAGGAACTCGAAGACCCGAACGTCTGGAACGACTCGAAGCACGCCCAGGCACTCGGTAAGGAAAAGAAGCTGCTCGAAGGCGTCGTCGACGTACTGAGCGCGCTCGACAACGACTTGCGCGACACGAAGGATCTCTTCGACATGGCGCGCGAGGAAGACGACGAAGACACGCTCGTCGCCGTCGAAAGCGACGTCGCGAAGATCGAACAGCGCGTCGCCGACATGGAATTCCGCCGGATGTTCGCGAACCCGGCCGATCCGAACAACGCGTTCATCGACATTCAAGCGGGCGCGGGCGGCACGGAGGCATGCGACTGGGCGTCGATGCTGCTGCGTCAGTACTTGCGCTACTGCGAACGCAAAGGCTTCAAGGCCGAAGTGCTCGAGGAATCGGAAGGCGACGTGGCCGGCATCAAGAGCGCAACCGTCAAAGTGGAAGGCGAATACGCATACGGCTTTTTGCGCACCGAAACGGGCGTGCACCGCCTCGTGCGCAAGTCGCCGTTCGACTCGTCGGGTGGCCGTCATACGTCGTTCTCGTCGGTGTTCGTCTACCCGGAAATCGACGATTCGATCGAAGTCGACATCAATCCGGCCGATCTGCGGATCGATACCTACCGCGCATCGGGCGCGGGCGGTCAGCACATCAACAAGACCGATTCCGCCGTGCGGATCACGCACATGCCGTCGGGCATCGTCGTGCAGTGCCAGAACGACCGCTCGCAACACCGCAACCGCGCCGAAGCCATGGCGATGCTGAAGTCGCGCCTGTACGAAGCGGAAATGCGCAAACGCCAGGCGGAGCAGGACAAGCTCGAATCGAGCAAGACGGACGTGGGCTGGGGTCACCAGATCCGCTCCTATGTGCTCGACAACAGCCGCATCAAAGACTTGCGCACCAATGTCGAAATCAGCAACACGAAGAGCGTGCTCGACGGCGATCTCGACGCGTTCATCAGCGCGAGCCTCAAACAAGGCGTGTAAGCGCCGAATCGTTTTTTCGCCGGGCGCGCGACAGCCGGCACCGGGCGGCAGCGACGCGCGCCGCCCTCCCCCACAGTAGAGAATCATGACCGAACCGACCCTTTCGAGCCAGGACGCGAGTACCGACGAGAACAAGATCATCGCCGAGCGTCGCGAGAAACTGCAGGCGCTGCGCGCGGCGGGCGTGGCCTATCCGAACGACTTTCGCCCAACGCATCAGGCCGGCAATCTGCAAGCCGACTATGCCGATGCGGACAAGGACGCGCTCGAGGCAACAGCGCTCCAAGTGGCCGTTGCGGGCCGCATGATGCTCAAACGCGTGATGGGCAAGGCGAGTTTTGCGACAGTCCAGGACGGCTCGGGTCAAATCCAGTTCTTCGTGACGCCCGCCGACGTCGGCGCCGAGACCTACGAGGCGTTCAAGAAATGGGACCTCGGCGACATCGTCGCGACCCGCGGCGTGCTCTTTCGGACGAACAAGGGCGAGCTGTCCGTACGCTGCACGGAACTGAGGCTCCTTTCGAAGGCACTGCGGCCGCTGCCCGATAAATTCCACGGCCTCGCCGATCAGGAAACCCGTTATCGCCAGCGCTATGTCGATCTGATCGTGACGCCCGAGGCGCGGCAGACTTTCGTCGCGCGCACGAAGGCCATTTCGTCGATCCGCAAGTTCATGTCGGACGCGAACTTCATGGAAGTCGAAACGCCAATGCTGCATCCAATTCCGGGCGGCGCGGCGGCCAAGCCTTTCGTCACGCATCACAATGCGCTCGACATGCAGATGTTCATGCGCATCGCGCCCGAGCTCTATTTGAAGCGGCTCGTCGTCGGCGGATTCGAACGCGTCTTCGAGATCAACCGCAACTTCCGCAATGAAGGGGTCTCGCCGCGGCATAACCCCGAATTCACGATGATGGAGTTCTATGCGGCCTACACCGATTACGCGTGGCTCATGGACTTCACCGAGCGGCTGATCCGGCAGACTGCCATCGACGCTCTCGGCACCGCGACGATCGCTTACCAGGGCCGCGAACTGGATCTGTCGAAGCCGTTCCATCGCCTGACGATCACGCAGGCCATCCGCAAGTACGCGCCCGACTATACGGACGCGCAATTGGCCGACCCGGCGTTCGTACGTTCGGAGCTCAAGCGACTCGGCATCGACACGACCCAACCGATGTTCCTGAACGCAGGCCTCGGCGCGCTCCTGTTGGCACTCTTCGAAGAGACGGCTGAAGCGCAACTCTGGGAGCCGACATTCATCATCGACTATCCGGTCGAGGTCTCGCCGCTCGCGCGCGCCTCGGATACGGTTGACGGGATCACGGAGCGCTTCGAGCTTTTCATCACGGGGCGCGAGATTGCCAACGGCTTTTCCGAGCTCAACGATCCCGAAGATCAGGCTGCACGGTTTCGCAAGCAAGTCGAGCAAAAGGATGCCGGCGACGAAGAGGCGATGTACTACGATGCCGATTACATTCGCGCGCTCGAATACGGCATGCCTCCGGCAGGCGGTTGCGGCATCGGCATCGATCGACTGGTGATGTTGCTCACCGACAGTCCCAGCATTCGCGACGTCATTCTCTTTCCGCATCTGCGCCGCGAGGATTGAGCGCGCCGCCGCAGCGGCGCGCGGCTTCATTCAGCTTTGTAACCATCGGTAAAAGCTGCGCTGCGCGCCTCGAGGCGGCCCGTGCCGAGAAGGTGTCGCACCCCCTCGGACGGGCATAGGACGCGCTGTCGACGCGGGCACCGATGTCCCGCCGGGACGGGCGGCCCCGGCAAGTGGTTACAAATTGAAACGTCGGCCCAATGTTGTTGGCGGAAACTGTCCGTGTCTAAACCAGCGCGCACAGCAAGAACAACATAGTCTCGACGAGGTCCGCCATGAATCAACCCACCACGTCGCCACGCCGCCTACATCCGCTGATCGCTACCGCGGCCGCGACACTCATCATTGCAAGTCTTGCCGCGACCGCCGCAATCACCGGCGTCTTCCCGAAAGCGTCGGGCACCGGCGAACAGACGGCTCAGACTCAATCGGCCCAAGTGGCCAATCAGCCCGTCGTGGATACGGCTGCTCCCGCCGCCGGTGCGGGCAGCCAACAGCAGGCCGCGACGCAGCCTCAGCAGGCACAGGCTGGCCAAGCCACTACTGAGTATGCCGGCCAGCCCCAGCCACCCGGATCGCTTCAGTCGCCTTCCCGCCCCAGCCCATCCGTCGCTCAGCAGCCGGCGCCGGGCGCGTATCCGCAGCAACAGCAAC
>CBJLAJ010000231.1:0-4604 GCA_966421005.1 uncultured Paraburkholderia sp. | reverse complement strand
GTTTCCTTGCTCTTCGGGCCGGTCGCTCTCATGCGAAGCCGTCAATGTAGCGGCTCCGATCTGTATCGGCATTGTTCGATGCACACGTCTTGACCGGCCAGGCGCTGCGCGCCTGTGGCAGCTTTCAGGCTGCATGCCGGGCAAGCCAGCGCCGTCGTTCCTCGCGTCAATTCAATTGGCGCGCCAGAACATGCGAGTCATGTTCGACAACGACGGCGTGTGGGGTCTGGTCAAGCTGTTGGGGACAGTTGCGCCAGACGTGAATACCAACCGGGCAACTTGCGGCCGAGTGTGGCCGCACCCGAGCGCCAGTCCGCGCACCGCCTGCTTTTGTTTTCTGCTTTTGGCGGCGCATGCGTTGGCGCACGGTTGCCCGAGCCGCTTCGCGCGAAGATCGTTTCGTCTCGATGCATTGCGGCTCGACACTGTGGCATGCACGTCATATGAACAGCATTCGATTCCGTCGGTTTCTGGGAACGGTTTCCGTCGTCGCGATAGGGTTGCTCGCCGGTTGTGCGGCGCAGCCCACGCAAACCAGCAATGCAGGTGCCAATGGCGCGCGGCTCGCGACGCGCGCCGGTGCGCCAATGGGGTATGGGGAAGCTGCGGCTCAGGCGCCTGATCCGGCCCCGAAACTCGCCGATGCGAAGCCCATCGACGAAGACATTCCCGACGTCTCGAACTTCAAGCAGAGCGGGCGCGCGTCGTGGTACGGCAAGCGGTTCAACGGCCGCAAGACCGCCAGCGGCGAGCGCTACAACATGCATGCGATGACGGCGGCGCACAAGACGTTGCCGCTCGCTTCGTATGTGCGCGTCACGAATACGTCGAATGACAAGTCGGTCGTGGTGAAGATCAACGATCGCGGGCCTTATGTGCGTGGGCGCGTGATCGATCTGTCATATGCGGCCGCGCGTGAGCTCGGGCTGCAGGCTGCCGGGACCGCGCACGTGAAGATTCAGGGGCTGACGCAGGAAGAGGCGCTGGCCAGCCGCAGCGAGGTGGTGGCTTCGGCGAGTCCGCAACGCGATTCTGCCTTGCCGACGCATCCTTGATGCGAGGATGATTCTCGATCGATTCGAAGGGCTGCCGTGTGCGGCCCTTTGTCGTTCTTGGGCGTTCTTTTTTCTGCCCTCCGCCGTTTTCCTCAGTCCTTCTTGAGCTCCAGCGCGCGTGCGTAGAGCGCATGGCGCGAGGCCCCCGTGATCGCGGCCGCGACACGGGCCGCGCCGCTCACCGGAATTTCCTCCAGCAGCACGGCTAGCAGCGCATCGTGTGCGGTTGCGTCGTCACTGCCGTGCTCCGATTGGGTCGCCCCTTCCACCACCAGCACGAACTCTCCACGCTGGCGATTTGCGTCTTGCGCGAGCCACCTTGGCCCTTCGGCCAGGGTGCAGGCCTGAAGCGACTCATGTAGTTTCGTCAATTCGCGTGCGATGAGCAGGCGGCGGGTGCCGCCGAATGCATCGGCGAGCGCTTGCACCGTATCGACGATGCGATGCGGTGCTTCGTAGAACACCATCGCTTGCGTGTGATTGACGAGTGGTTGAAGAAACGCCGCGCGTTGCTTGGTTTTGGTCGGCATGAAGCCGAGGAATGTGAACGTTGCGGCCCAATCGCCGGCCACGGAGAGAGCCGTTGTGATTGCGCTTGCGCCCGGCAGCGGGATGACGCCGAATCCTGCGGCCCGCACCGCTTCGACGAGTTTGGCGCCCGGGTCCGAGATGCCCGGCGTGCCGGCGTCCGAGACGTAGGCGATGCGCTCGCCATCGCGCAGGTGCTCGACGATGCGTTCGGCCGCTGTCCGCTCGTTATGTTCGTGAACGGCGACAAGCGGTTTGCCGATGCCGTAGAGGTTCAGCAACTGCGCCGTGTTGCGCGTGTCTTCCGCCGCGATGCGATCGACGAGACCGAGCAGATGCAGCGCGCGCAAGGTGATATCGGCGGCGTTGCCGATGGGCGTCGCAACGACGTAAAGCGTCGCGGCCGGGTACTGCTGGCGCTGCGCGAGTTCGAGGAGGTCGGACATGAAACGAAGGGCGCTGACGTGCGAAGCGAGGCCGCCATTGTGCCACGGGCGTGACGATGGGCACGGCGGGGTGGACGAGCGTTGTGACAACTTTTGCGGGCAAGCTCAGTCGAAAAGGCTTGGCAACGTATTCGAGGGGTTTGCGCTCGAGTATCTGGTGCGTCAGCGGCTGCGTTTCGTTGCGCGCAATGTGACGTGCAGAGGTGGCGAGATCGATCTCGTGATGCGGGAGCCCGACGGTGTGCTGGTTTTTGTCGAAGTGCGTGCGCGGGCCGGTAGCCGGTATGGTGGAGCTGTTGCCAGTGTCGGGCGAGAGAAGCAACGGCGGATCGTGCGTGCCGCGCAATATTTTTTGGCGAAGCGTGCCGATACGGAGAGTGTGTGTCGCTTCGATATCGTCGCGTTCGACGGCCGGCGTATTGCCTGGTTGCGCGACGCTTTTCGGGCCGATGGTTTTAGCTGAGGGCGCTGCCCAGCGAGTGCGTTAAACTTGCGCGCTAATGGATTAGCGGGCAACGGTGCGCTGCGAAAGCGTGCCGAACAAGTAGAGAACCGATGTCAGTCGAACGGATTCAACAGCATTTCCGCGATAGCGCGGCCCTGCAACTCGAAGCGATGAATGCGCTATCGGTGCCCATTGCGGCCGCGATCGATACGATGTTTGGCGCGCTGGCGAACGGCAACAAGATCCTGGCGTGCGGCAGCGGTGCTTCCGCGGTGGAGGCGCAGCGTTTCGCCGCGCAGCTCAGTGCGCGTTTCGAGCGCGAGCGGCCTGCGTTGCCTGCCATTGCGCTGACGGCCGATGCCGCGGTGTTGACCGCGCTGGCCGAAGACGGCGGTTTCGATTCCGTGTTTGCGCGGCAGGTTCGTGCGTTGGGTCATGCCGGCGACATTCTGCTGGCCGTGACGGCGACGGGCGATTCGGCTAACGTGCTGGCTGCGATTGGCGAGGCGCACGAGCGCGAGATGTTCGTGATTGCGCTGACGGGCGGCGGGGACGGCAAGATTGCCGAAGCGCTGGCCGAGACCGACATTCATTTGAGCGCGCCGACCGAACGTGTGGCGCGTATCCGTGAATTGCACGTGACTACCATTCACTGCCTCTGTGACGGCATCGATGCCATGTTGCTGGGTGAAGACTGACCTTCGGAAAAGGGAGAGTTCGTTGATGAACGCGAATCGCGTCGCGAAGACGCTGGTGCGGGCGATGCTCGCTGCGGGGATGGCGGCGTCGCTGGCCGTGACGTTGCAGGGTTGCGTGCTGGCTGTGGCAGGGGCCGCGGGCGGCGGGGCGTTGATGGCGACGGATAGGCGCACGCTTGGGGCGCAGACCGAGGATCGGGAGATTCAGGTCAAGGCTTATTCGCAGATATCCAGTGATCTGCCCGATGCGTCGCATGTCGATGTGACTGTGTTCAATCGAAGGGTGCTGTTGACGGGGGAGGTGCCTGACGATAAGTCCAAGCAGTATGCCGAGGCTATCGTTAAGGCTATTAATAACGTCGATGCGGTTATCAATGAGCTCGAGGTTGGGCCTAAGAGCGAGTTTACGGATCGGGCTAATGACTCGTATCTGGTGGCGCGCGTGAAGACTGCGCTCATTCAGGAGAAGGGGATTTCTGCTAATGACTTCAAGGTCGTTAGCGAGCGCGGGAATATCTATTTGATGGGGTTGGTCACTCAGGCTGAGGGGAATTTGGGCGCTGATGTGGCTAGTCGGGTGCCTGGTGTGATGAAGGTCGTTAAGGTGTTTCAGTACATCAAGCCGGAGGATCAGCAGGCGGTTGCTGCGTCGGCTTCGGCGGCGGCTAGCGCGCCTAGTTCTGCGCAGTCGGCGGCGGAGCCGACGGTGGGGGCGGTGCCTAGTTCGGCTATTACTGCCCAGCCATTGCAGCAGCAGGCGCCCGCGCCTGTGGCGGAGTCCACGCAGGTACGGCCGGGGAATAAGCCGAAGGCGGGGCAGTGAGGGGCGGTTTCGTCGCGGCTGTGGGGTTGGTGGTTTTGGTGTGGGTTGCCGCGGTGGGGGGCTTTGCGCCGGATGCCGTGGCGGCTGATGGGCCGATGGGGTTGGCGGTTGCTCGGGGAAATGCCTGCCTCGGGTGCCATGCGGTCGATCGGAAGCTCGTTGGCCCCTCATTTAAGCAGGTGGCCGAGAAGTACAAGGGCGACCCGCAAGCAGTGGCAAAGCTGACGAAGAAGGTTCGGGATGGTGGGTCCGGGGTTTGGGGCGTCATTCCCATGCCCTCGCATCCAAGGATGAGCGATGGGGAGATTCAGGCGGTGGTGAAGTGGGTGCTGGCCGGGGCGCCCGACCGGGCGAAGTAGTTTTTGAGGCCCGGCGCCGCTTGCTACTCCTCCCAAAGCATGTGCTAGAATCTTCGCTTCGTTGGGGCGGTAGCTCAGCTGGGAGAGCGTCGCGTTCGCAATGCGAAGGTCGGGAGTTCGATCCTCCTCCGCTCCACCATCAGACATTCCAAGTAATTCCGAAGAAGTCCGCAAACCCCGCGTCCTATAAGGCTGGCGGGGTTTAATGAGATGGTCAGCCTCACCGAAACAGCCCGATCGGCTTACGCTG
>CBJLAJ010000230.1:0-4744 GCA_966421005.1 uncultured Paraburkholderia sp. | reverse complement strand
GTTGCGCCGCGATTCACCCGAAAAAACCTGCAAAGCCTTGCCACTCTTGAGCTGCGTGACGGACTGCCTTGTTCTCCGATGAACTTCGCCCTCTCGTGTTCGCGCTCGAATGATCGAGCGCCACCGACATTCCCCTCAAAACTGTTGGATCGCTGGCAACAGCGATAAGACGCACGCACGTCGAGCGCACATCCGGTTCATTTCGCGATGACCGTGATCTTCTTCGAATAGACCGGCGGGTTATGCGGGATGTGGTTTTCATCGCCCATCAGCAACTGAAGCGTGTGCTTTCCGGGCGGCAATTCGATTGTCGTTTCGGTCTGCCCCGCACCATAGTGAAGATGCTGCCGATCCGAAGGTATCTCCTGATCCATCGGCGGCAGATCGGTATCGATCAACAAATGATGGTGGCCCGTGTTCGGGTACTTGACGCCCTTGGGCGCCACGCCCATATAGCGCAGCCCGAACCACACGCGAACCGGCTTGTTCGCCGGCACGACCTGCCCGTTGTTCGGATAGCCGATATACGCATAGGCGCCATTCGGCGCAGGCGTCGGACCCGCGAACGCCGCGCTCATGCAGGCGAAAGCGGCAAATGCCGCAGCGGCAATGACTTTGCTCATGGTTGATGCTCTCCGTCTTGAGGCTGCTTCACGGGCACGCGCGGCGAAACAGCGTCGGGGGACTCACTTCACCGTGATGGTGATCTTCTTCGAATGGACAGGCGGGTTGTGCGGCACATGATTGTGGTCGCCGAGCAGCAGTTGCAGCGTGTGCTTGCCTGGGGGCAGTTCGATGCGCGCATCGGTTTCGCCGGCGCCGAAATGCAGATGCTGTCGATCCGAGGGTATCTCCCGATCCATCGGCGGCAGATCGGTATCGATCAGTAAATGATGGTGGCCCGTGTTCGGCACGTCGATGCCTTTCGGACACACGCCCATATTGCGGAGCCCCATTCGCACCCAGAGCTTGCCCCCGGTAATGACGGCGCCGTCCGGCGGCCAGATGATGTATTCCTCCGCACCTGACGGCGACGGTGTGGGATCGGCAAATACCTGCGCCGAGGCAAGAAAAAGCGCGCCGATCGCGGCCAGCATTATCGTTGTTCGCATTGCGCATTCTCCCAGGAGGGGTCAGTGCCGCTTGCTTCCGCTTTAGATTAGGACGTAAGTTGTCAAAGTTCTCGAAAAGATACGTCGGCTCGCTCACGTTCCGAAGCAGTATTCACGTGCTATGTTGATAAAGGCGTTCAACAGGATTTAAAAATGTGGCGGAAACTCCTGCTCGTATGCATGATCGGAGCGCTTCAG
The DNA here is from genome assembly GCA_966421005.1 of uncultured Paraburkholderia sp. Lineage (GTDB taxonomy): Bacteria > Pseudomonadota > Gammaproteobacteria > Burkholderiales > Burkholderiaceae > Trinickia. The sequence continues at coordinate 3,434 of CBJLAJ010000230.1, read as the reverse complement.
ATACAAGGAGCCTCCGCGCAACTGCGCACGGTCGGCATCCTGCCCAAGGACAGCAACGAGCAATACGAGATCACGTTCTGGGAATCGATCAAGGACAGCCGCTACGCGAGCGATTACGAGGCGTATCTGAAGGCTTATCCGAACGGGCGCTTTGCGGCACTTGCCAAGGCGCGCATCGACAGGCTGAAGGCTGCCGCACCGGCCACCCCACCCGCCACGCACGCAACGCCGGCACCCGCTCCCGCACCGGCATCCAAAGCGGCGGCCACAGCTGCCCCGGCTCCCCCATCCAAAGCGGCGACTACCCCGATACCGGCGCCAGCGCCTGTACCGCCCGCTCCGGCAAAAACCTTGGCAGGCGGCGAAAGTAAGGACTGCGGGGCATGCCCCATGATGATCGCCCTGCCCGCTGGTTCGTTCGCGATGGGCAACAACGCCGACGATCCTTCGGAAAAGCCATCACATCGAGTGAATGTTTCAGCACCGTTCGCAATCGGCAAATTCCCGGTCACAGTCGAACAGTGGAATGCATGCGCCGACACCAACGCCTGTCCGAAATTGACGCCCGAGACGAATACCGTGAAAAACGCGCCAGTGCGCGATGTCAGCTGGGACGATGCGCAGGCTTACGTGAAATGGCTCGCGAAAATCACGGGAAAGGCGTACAGACTGCCGACTGAAGCCGAATGGGAATACGCGGACCGCGCCGGCACGACGACCCGATTCTGGTGGGGCGACCAGGTCCGCAAGGGCATGGCCAACTGCAAGGACTGCGGCGATCCTTATCACAAGGAAGCGCCCGAGCCTGTCGGTTCGTTCGCGCCGAATCCGAACGGCCTGTACGACATGAACGGCGGCGTGTGGGAGTGGGTGAGCGACTGCTGGCATAGCTCATACCAGGGCGCGCCCAACGACGGCCGCGCATGGGACGCACCGGGGTGCAATGTGCGCGTGATCCGCGGCGGCTCATGGCGAGAAGGGACCGACTACATGCTGACGTCGACGCGCTTCCGGTACAGCCAAAGCGTTCGTCAATCGCAGAACGGTTTTCGCGTCGTCAAGGAATTGAAGTAGCGGATCGGCTGAACGACGAACCAGGCGGACCTGTGGTGGCGCTTCAATGCGTGCGCGCCTTGCTCGAGATCTGCGCGATATCGGCGACGATGCGATCCCGCCCGTACTTTGCCGTGAGTTGCTTGAGGCGGTTGTCGAGCGCGCGCAGATAGTCCGCGCGCGGTTCGCTTTCCGGTCGCGCGGCGTCGAACAGCGGAGCGGGCGTGATCAGCATGACGACCAATTCCTGCCCGAACGGCTTCGATACGATCCAATCGCCGGCACCGCCGATCGTCGCCGTATAGTGCGGGGGCGCCTGGTTATCCTTGATGCGCGGGCTCGGCACCATGTGCACGACGCTCCCATCGAGCACGTAATAGTCGATGTTCACGTAGGAGTCGTAACCCGGCGTCGTCACATCGACGACGAGCGAGTCGCCTTCGGTCAGAACACCGTGCGGCATGCGCGCCGCCAGCGCCGCCACGTGTCCTGCCTGCCAGTTCGCCACCCAGTACTGCCGATAAGCATCGAGGATGTCACATTTATCGCTGCCGACCTGCTGCCCGTCGATGGATATCGATGCGACGCCTGGCAATGCAGCGAGCGTATCGTGCAGCTTCTCAGCGCCGTTCGCCGGCACGAATCCGCGCACCTGTACCGCACGATCCTGAATAGAAGCGGTAAGCGCCGCACACGGCAGCTGCGCGAGTATCGAGGAGACGGCCGCGAGCGTTGGCGGCGCCGGGACGCTGGGCGGCTCGGGTGCGGACGCAACCGAAGGCGTTGGAGCACTGTGCTGTGCCCGCTGGAAGTACCATGCGCCTGCCGCTGCACAGGCGATCGCGGCGCCCACAACGCCATACCGCACGAGCTTTTGCGTCCGATCGGGCGTACGCGGCTTGACCGTCCGCTCCGGTGCGCGCTCCTGCGCGCCGAACTCGTCCACGAATTGCGACACCGTGCGCGTGCGCGCGTTTCGATTGAAAGCCAGCGCCGCGCGCAGCGCCCGCCACTGGCGGTTGCCGATGTTCTCAGGCCGCGACGGCGTGCGATTGGCAGCGCGCGCCTGCGTGGCGGACATACGATCGAAGGGATGGCGCCCCGTCAATAGTTCATACGTAATGCATCCCAGCGCATAGATGTCGTCGCGCGGGTCGGGCTCGAGGTGCTCGAGCATCTCGGGGCTTGCATAGGCTGGCGTCAGCGCGCCGAGGCTGCCGGGATCGAACACGGTCGCATCGTTTTCGTCTTCCGGCTGATGAAAAACCCGCGCGATACCGAAGTCGATCACTTTCACTTCGCCCGAATCGGTCACGAACACATTGGCGGGCTTGAAGTCGCAATGCACGAAGCCGCGCTCGTGGGCATACGCCAGTGCATTCGACATGCCGCGCACGATCGGCCAGGCGGATTTCAGCGGCATGCCTTTGAAATCGGGCGCACGCAAAATCTGGCTCAACGGTTTGCCCGGCAGGTACTCCATCGTCAGATAGACGATCGCCCCATCGCGATCGAAATCATAGACGGTGACGATATTGCGGTGCGCGAGCACCTGCGCCTTGCGCGCTTCGCGCTGCAACGCGATCAGCGATTTTGGATTGCCCCGGAATTGCGTATTGAGCACCTTGATCGCCAGATAGGGCTTGCGATCCGACGCTTCGAGCTTGCGCAAATCGAGCGCCTTGTACACGGTCCCCATGCCGCCAACGCCGAGGCACTCTTCCAGCACGAAGCGATTGTTCAGCGTATCGCCCGTGCCCTTCACCTGATCGAGTCCCGATACGCCCGAGGGCAAATCGCGCGTCGTCGCGGGCGCGGCGAGCGAAGGCTCCCGTATCGTGTGCACGCGCGTTTCCTCGCCGCCCGCTGCGAGGCTCGAGACCGGCATCTGTTCGATCCGGCGACGCACTTGCGCGTAGAGCTCGGGGGGCAGCGGCCTCCTCGTATGCGCTTCGTCGAGTATTTCGAGCAGACGAGCCGAACCTAGACCTTCCGTCGTCAGCGTGTTATCGAGTTGAGCGACGAGTGCATCCTGCGTCAACACACCGCTCTGGAATTCGCGAATCACGTGCGCAAGGCTAGCCATGTGTTCAAACCGTTGCTGTTCCTGGTGGCCGAATGATTTCCCCGTCGCAACCATTACACGTGCTCATTCGATAGTAGGCCGCACGTATGCCTTTCGCAAACCCAGGAATGCCCGCAACGAGGCTCTGGCCGATGTGTCGCCATCGATCCAACAGCTTTGCGCGATTCGTTGGCGCGACGCCGTCAGCTCGTGACTGCTGTTGTCGGCTCCAATCTTCTTCTCCCCACGCCGTGTCGATCGCCTCGCCCAATGCAGCAAGGCTTTCGTCGATTTTCTCGGCACACGTTCCTTCGGT
>CBJLAJ010000229.1:0-4903 GCA_966421005.1 uncultured Paraburkholderia sp. | reverse complement strand
GCGGCGATACCCGCGGCGATCAGTATGGTCACCGAGGAGCCCAGATTGGCCATGGACCAGGGCATCAGGAACGTGCCGAGGCCAGCGCCGATCCGGCTGAATGCTGCGGCGAAGCCCGTACCGATCCCACGGATTTCCGTCGGGAAGACCTCACCCGGATAGATACAGGTCAGCGTGCCGCAGCCGGCATTGAAAAACGAGAAAGCGAGAAAGAGCCCGAGCACCGCCATCCCAGGCGCATCGGCCCAGAGGCCGAGAATCGCCAAAATCACGGTGATGATCCACTGCGGCGGTACGGTCAGCACACGGCGGCCCGCTTTGTCGATCAACAGTACCGTGGTCACACTCCCAGCCAACGCAACCGCGGACAGTCCAACGCCTCCGGCCAGCCCGCCGCCAAGACCGAACTTCTGCAGCACGCTATCGGCAAATGTTGCGATGGCGAAGTAAGGCGTGACGACGCAGAAAAAGAACAGCGACACGAACAACGTGGCCCGCCAATACTGACGCGAGAACAACATGCCGAAACCCGCGCCCGAGTGAGCCGTTTCCTGCTCCATGTCAGCCATCTCGGAGGCGCTTTCAAGATACCGATGGGCGACCGAGCGAGCCTGGTCGATACGGCGCTTGCTCCACAGCCAGCGAGGCGACTCGGGCATGCCGAGCCGGCCGAGGAACAACGCCACCGCGAGGAAGGTGCTGGTACCGAGGATATTCCGCCAACCCAGGTTCGTATATCGATCAAGCAGGTAGCCCACGACGAAAGCGAACATGAAACCGGCATACCACGCAATGAGCGTAAGGCCCATGAGCCGTCCGCGGATTCGGGATGGAGAGAACTCCGACAGCATCGGCCATCCGACAGAGTATTCCGCGCCGATCGCGATCCCCATCAGTAGCCGCACGAGGAACAGTTGCAACGGCGACGTGATGAAGAACTGCATCGAACCGATAAAGAACTGCATGACCGAAGCGAGTACGAACATGCCCATGTCGAGCATGAACAACGGTTTGCGGCCGAACTTGTCGCCAGCCCAGCCGCCCAACGGCGAGCCGACCAGGATGCCGAACAGCGCGCCAGCCGCGATCAGCCCTTCCCAGACCGGCGATATGCCGAGTTCCGCAGTCATTTTTCCGGAGATCGGGCCGACAATCCCGAGGATGTAGCCGTCCAGAAAGGTACCGCCGGTCAAAACGATGATCATGCGTATCATGAAGCGCCGTTTGAACGACGAGGATGTCTGATTTCTCATCGCTATGGGGGAAACAGCAACTTCCTTTTCCAACGAGGTCATGCATATCTCCTTTGTTTTTTGGGCGGCTAAGAGCGGCTAAGAGCGCCTTCACGCGGTTTCAGTCGACGTCTCTCTATCGACGTCTTTGACGACGCGCGCGCATTCACGCCACGCGCGGCCTGCGCAGGGCGCGAAACGCTCCGGATGACGTCAATCGATGTAGTTCAGTGTATGAATTCGCATCCCGTCGGGCGCGAACCCACGCGCCCGGAATGCGACAATAAGCGACACTCGCACGCGCAGCGGGCGGGCACTCTGAGGGGCCGCAAGGGAAATCGATCCAGCGCCGCTTGTAATTATCGTAAACAGGCGTTATGAGGGTCGTGTGACCATATCGGGATTGGCGCGCATCCGCCCGTCCCCGTCGACTCTAACGGGAACTACGGCAAAACATAGTCGAATTCGTAAGCATGCTTACCGTCGGCAATGGCGATGATCATGTTGCCGGACAACCCGGCGAGCTCCCCCGTTCCGGAATCGGGCACGACGAAAATCGATTGCTCCGGCGTTCCGCGAACCATTTTCGAGCTGTGCTGTAGCACGAAGGTACCCTCACGCCCATTCAGCGTCCCGCTCACGGTCTCCATCGCCACATAGCCGGCCGACCCCTGAACGCTGCTCCGAAAGCCCAGCATTTCACCTTGGCTGACGGCCTCGAGATCGCCGTGAAACTGCTTATCGAGTGACATACGGCCAATGCCGGTCTTCTCGGCAATGCCACTCAACGATTCAGGATTGAGCTTGACGCTAAAAGGACCGCTGGCTTTCGATTGCATCCGAAATCTCCGTCGAGGGACAAGTTCATGAATATCCGCCCGACGGATGATAAAGCAGCCCACGAGGTAATGACACCCCGTAGGGCTGCCGCCGCGGCAATCTCACGTCTCCGGGCCGCCCGACGCCGGCAACGCAAGACTTGACGCCGCGGCAAGCAGTCAGTGATAGCGCTTGGCCATCGCATCGAGCGGCAACGGCTTGATGCGGGGCGCCTGCCCCGCGCAACCAAACGCCTCGAAACGCTCGACGCAAACACCCTTCGCCGCGGCCGTCGCCGCCTTCAATGCGGCGCGCGGATCGAACTCGGAACGCGATTGGGCAAACGACTTACGCATCGCGCCCGTCATCGCCAGTCGAATATCCGTATCGATATTGATCTTGCGCACGCCATGCGCAATGCCACGGCGAATTTCGTCGACAGGCACACCGAATGTCGTCGGAATATCGCCGCCGTATTCGCGGATCGTTCGAAGCCATTCCTGCGGCACAGACGAGGACCCGTGCATCACGAGATGCGTGTTCGGAACGCGTGCGTGAATTTCGGCGATGCGGTCGATCGCGAGAATGTCGCCGGTAGGCTCGCGCGTGAACTTATAAGCCCCGTGCGAAGTGCCGATGGCAATGGCGAGCGCATCGACGCCGGTTGCCTCGACAAACGCGCGCGCCTCTTCGGGATCGGTCAGCAACTCATCGTGCGAAAGCTTGCCCTCGGCGCCGACACCATCTTCCTCGCCCGCCTGCCCCGTCTCCAACGAACCGAGGCAGCCCAACTCGCCCTCGACCGACACGCCAACGGCGTGCGCCGCATCGACGACGCGCCGGCTCACGTCGACGTTGTACGCGTAGTTGGCAGGCGTTTTCTGATCCGGCATCAGCGAACCATCCATCATCACCGAAGTGAAACCCGAGCGAATCGCCTGCTGGCAAACCGACGGACTCGCGCCATGATCCTGATGCAGCACGACCGGAATGTCAGGATGCGCCTCGACCGCGGCCAGCACGAGATGTCGTAGATATGGCTCGCCCGCGTATTTGCGCGCACCGGCCGACGCTTGCAGGATGACAGGGCTCGACGTGACCTCCGCAGCCTGCATGATCGCGTGAATCTGCTCCATGTTGTTGACGTTGAACGCCGGCACGCCGTAGCCGTGCTCGGCCGCATGATCAAGCAATTGGCGTAATGCGATGAATGCCATGACGGACTCCTTCACAGATTTGAAAATCGATCGAAACGGTTGGCAGGCAACGCACAGTGCCTATGCCACGACGCGGCACGCCGCATCGACGACGGCTTGCGTCGTCAAATCGAAATGCGCGAACAGATCGGCGGCCGGCGCGGATTCGCCGAAGCTATCGATGCCGATCGCCTCGCCATCGAGCCCAACGTACTGGCGCCAGAACGCCGTGACACCCGCTTCGACCGCAACACGCGGCACACCGCGCGGAAGCACGGCATCGCGAAACGACAAGGGCTGCCGATCGAATACCGTCGTCGACGGCATCGACACCACGCGCGCCGCAATGCCTCGCGCGGCGAGCGGCTCGATTGCATCGAGCGCAAGCGAGACTTCGGAGCCCGTCGCGATCAACACCACGCGTGTCATGGGGCAGCTCGGTGCATCTCCGCCGGGGGTGGCCTGATCCCAATCCCGCAACACATACCCCCCCTGTGCGATTGCGTCGATCTGCGCCTCGGTGCGCGTGACGAACGGCAGCGTCTGCCGGCTCAACAGCAGGCACGACGGCCCCTGACGCTCGACCGAAGCAACCCAGGCCCGCGCCGTCTCCACCGTATCGCAGGGACGCCAGACATCGAGGCCGGGAATGAGCCGCAAACTCGCGGCATGCTCCACGGACTGATGCGTCGGGCCATCCTCGCCCAGGCCGATCGAATCGTGCGTAAAAACGAAGATCGAACGCGTCTTCATCAGCGCGGCCATGCGCAGCGCATTGCGGGAATAGTCCGAAAACGTCAGGAACGTCCCGCCGAACGGCAGATACCCGCGATGCAGCGCGACCCCATTCATGACCGCGCTCATGCCGAATTCGCGCACCCCGAAGTGCAGATAATTGCCGCCGCGCAGGCCCCCGGCATCCGCTTCGACCGTTACCGCGGCAGGCCAATCGGTGAGATTCGAACCGGTCAGATCGGCCGAGCCGCCGAGCAATTCCGGCAACGCCGCCGCGAGCGCCCCGATGGCGAGCTGCGACGCTTTTCGGGTCGCCACTGACTGCGCGGCATCGTTGGCTGTGTGCACCATCATCCGTGCCGCGGCGGGCCAGCTTTCGGGAAGCGCACCGCTCATGCGTCGTTCGAACTCGTCGGCCTCGCGCGGATATGCCTTGCGATAAGCGGCAAACTGCTGCGACCACTGCGCCTCGTCCTGTGCCCCGCGCACCGTCGCATCCCAGAGCGCACGCACGTCGTCCGGCACGACGAACGGCGCATGCTGCCAATTCAGCGCCGCACGCATGGCGACGATTTCCGCCGCACCCAGCGGCGCACCATGCACGTCATGCGTCCCGGCCTTCGTCGGCGCACCACGCCCGATCACGGTCTTGCAATCGATGAGCGTCGGACGCCCCGCGTTGTGCGCCTCGACAATCGCGCGATCGATCGCATCGACATCATGCCCATCGACATCGCGAACGACATGCCATCCATAGGCGGCAAACCGCGCCGGCGTATCGTCGGCGAACCAGCCTTCGACGTGCCCGTCGATGGAAATACCGTTGTCGTCGTAGAGCACGATCAGCTTGTCGAGCTTGAGCGTACCGGCAAGCGAGCAGGCCTCGTGCGAGATGCCTTCCATCAAGCAGCCGTCGCCGAC
>CBJLAJ010000228.1:0-4964 GCA_966421005.1 uncultured Paraburkholderia sp. | reverse complement strand
CGAGAGCGCCGAGCGCAGCGCCACCTCCACCCGTTCAATGGCATTCATCGTTACCGAGCGCAACCGCCGGTCGAAATCGTAGAGTTCGACGATATCTGTAAAGCGCGTGCGCGGCCAGAACTGCTTCGTTGCAGCGTTCTGAAAGCGGCGCATATAGATATGCAGCCGAAAATACCCTATCGAGCGCAGGGCGCGTGCATTGTTCGAGCGGTCGTCGATCATTAGCCGTCGCTGCCACAGATGACTCAGCGCATCGTCTACGCTCAGGGGACCTTTGCATAGGTCTTGATCGGCGTCGCCGGCTTCTTGGTCATCCTCTCTCCTTTCGGGGACGCCAATTCTATTCCGCCATCTGCAGGGGAGTAATGCGATCGCCACAATACAGACGCAGCGAAGCTGCGTACAAGCGCCAAAGCCATAACGAAGGTAGTGAGGCGCGATAAAGCCGCGTGCCCAGCCACCCCTTCACGAAAAAAATCCCTGCGAGCCGCAACGGCTCACAGGGATTTTGCATAAAACCCGCGATGTACCGCGGTTTTACGCCGAAGCCGCGTCCTTCAGCTTCTTCAGCGCGCGTGCCTTGATGCGCACCGATGCAGGCTTCGCCGGGAACCAGCGCTCTTCGCCCGTGAACGGATCCTTGCCGAAGCGCTTCTTTTTCGCCGGCACAGCTTGCACGACGATCTTCAGCAGGCCCGAGAGCGTGAATTCGCCGGCACCCTTCTTGTGCACCGAGCCAAGGATCGTGTCCTCGAGCGCCGAAAGCACCGCCTTCACCGATTTCGGCTCGACAGCCGAACGCTCCGCGAGGTGGGCAGCCAGCGAGGCCTTCGTGAAGGTGTCCTTGATCGGCGCGCCAGCGCCGGACGCCTTCACGGCGACCTTCTTAGCCGCGGCTTTCTTCGCGGGCACTTTCTTCGCAGCTGCTTTCTTCGCCGGTGCGGCGGCAGCCTTTTTCGCAACCTTCTTTGCGGAAGTCGACATGTTTCTCCTACCTATTGGTCGTTGAACGCACGAAGCACACGCGACACGCGCGGCGCTTCAAGGCCGGATTCTACAAGCGCCGCACGCCTTCATGCATCTGTTTTATGCATGACAGGCTGTCAAGACGCCGAATTTGTTGCGTTCGACAGACTCTATGCCCAGGTTTTAGCCACCGAAACAACGAAAAACGGCGGACATCCCCCCTCGAAATGGTTTGGATGCGAAGCACTCGATGCGCAAGACACGGACCTGCTCCGGGCGAACCCTAGGTTTTACGCTCAAGCGATGCCGAACGCCGGATCGCTCATGCTGCCGCGGCCGGTTTCGACATGGCCGGCGAACGCGCGCTCGAACGAAGGATCGGTGTCTACGTGTACAGCAAGGTCATACCAGTCGTGCGAACCGCGCAAATCGAAGTAAACGTCCGCAATCTCGCCGCCCGCGACACGTCGTTTAACGGACGGAGAACCGTAGGCATCGCGCACCGTGAATTCGCACGCACCGCTACCGATATTCCGAAGCCGCAAACCGATGCCGCCGTTCGCGACATCGTAAGCTTCCGTCACTTCGGGCAGCGCAACACCGCCGCCCCATGCGAGCGTCGATTTCGCCGAGCCCTTGAAACGCCGGAAAAAGCCGTTCGGCCCGTGCAGGCAGTAGTGATAACGGCCATCGACATCGAGCGGCACATCGTCGGATAGGCGTTTGCCGGTCTCTACCGCATACGCACGCGGAATGTCGGAACTGCCTGTGCGATAAAGCAGGAATGCGGCGCCCGTGCGGCCGCGGTTCGTCAACTCGATTCGTAACGTGCGCTCGCTCGCGGTGATGTATCCATTAGCAAAAAGCTCGTAAGGCAACGCTCGCGCAGGCCGCACACCCGCCTCCTGGACCGGTTTCGACGCGGTAAGCGGCGGCAGCGGAATATAGCCAAAGTGGCGCTGGCGATCGACCGTCTCGTATTCATCGGTGCCCGGCAACGCTGGAAACGCCGCGTTAGGGTTGGCGAAATCGAATGCGCTCGTCAGGTCGCCGCAGATCGCCCGACGCCATGCCGTGATATTCGACTCGTGAAGCACGCCGCTGCCGCCGCGGCTGAACCGACGTTCGATGAAGCGGATGATCGACGTATGGTCGAAGGTTTCGGAACAGACCCAGCCGCCCTTCGACCACGGCGAGACGACGAGCATCGGCACCCGCGGGCCGAGTCCGTATGGACCCGCCGCTTTGCCCGGCGCTCCGCCAAAGTACTCGTTCGACGTGTCGACGGTGGAGCGTCCGGTTTGCTCCGACCACGGCGCGAACGGCGGCATGACATGATCGAAGAAGCCGTCGTTTTCATCGTAAGCGATAAAGAGCACCGTTTTGCTCCATACGGCCGGGTTGGACGTCAACGCTTGCAATGCGCGATCGATGTACCAGGCGCCATAATTCGGCGGCCAGTTCGGATGCTCGGAATACGCTTCGGGCGGAATGATCCACGATACCTGCGGCAACCTGTCGTTCAACACGTCGTTCTTCAGGATATCGAAGTAACTGCCTCCCCTCGCCACGTTCGTTCCCGTGCGCGCATTGTCGTATAGCGCATCGCCCGGCTGCGCGTTGCGATACTGATTGAAATAAAGCAGCGCATTGTCGCCGTAGGTGCCGATGAATGGGTCCTTTGTCCAACCCCACGAGCCGGCTGCGTCCAGGCCGATGCCGATGTCCTGGTAGATCTTCCACGAGACACCCACTGCTTGCAGTTTCTCGGGAAATGTCGACCACGTGTAGCCCGCTTCCGCGTTATCGATCACCGGGCCGCCGCCGGTGCAATCGTTGCCCAGCCCACCCGTCCACAGGTAGTAGCGGTTCGGGTCCGTCGGTGCCATGCTCGAACAGTGATAGGCGTCGCAAATCGTAAAGGCGTCCGCGAGCGCGTAATGAAACGGGATATCTTCGCGCGTGAGGTAGGCCATCGTGGTCGGCCCTTTTGCCAATACCCATTGATCGTAGCGGCCGCCGTTCCAGGCGAAATGAGTCGTCGCCCAGTCGTGCAAAAGTCCCTGCATGTACTTCATGCCGAGGTTCGCTACCACGGGCCGGTAGGGCGAAACCTGACCGTATCCGGCAACAACCGGCTGGTTCCAGACGGGGTTGCCGCTCGGCAGCGTCATGGCGCGGCGGTCGCCGTATCCACGCACGCCGCGAAGCGTACCGAAGTAATGGTCGAACGAGCGGTTTTCCTGCATCAGGACAACGACGTGCGCGACGTCCTCGATGCTATGTGTCGCGTCGTTGGCGGGAATCGCGAGCGCCTTGCGAATGCCCATCGGGAGCAGACCGGCAGCGGCAACGGTACCGGCCGCTTGGGCGGCGGCGCGCATGAAAATGCGGCGGCTGATCGACTTCATGAGATAGACCCGACAATTACGAGATGAGCGACGTTATGGACCATCGATCGGTCCATCGCAATTGCCGGCAGCCGTCTTAGAGGAGAGGAACGGGAAAGGGAACGGGGGAAACGTTATTGAGATGAGGGAATGGACGGAAATGGCTTTCTACAGCGAAGAAATCAACCGCGCCCCGCATTCGGTGGGGTCGTCGTGATAGGCGACTGGCTTGCCATGGTGGGTGCGCGAGCTGTTCTCCGGCAAGATTCTGAAGTTGCCTTTGCACTGCGGGCACCATGTCATATCGCCCTGCAACGCAACGGGGACGTCCATTGCTTTCAGCTCATCGCAAGCGGTGATCACTTGGCCACCGTGAGTAGTCGTGTCATGCAGGCGGATCGCGCCGCGGCCGTGTTCGTCTCTCATTGGGTGCCTTGTGTGTCAGACGACGTCGGCGCTTACCGGCTCGCCGGTGAGCACCTCGCGCATTGCCAGCCGCAGGCTTTCCCCCGCGTATCGCATGCGATAACGCAGGTAGCCTCCGTCTTCCCATGGCGCGTTACGCGATAGGAGTGCATTGGCCATAGCGAAGCTGAACGGCTTGAAGCCTGCGTAGGAGTCGTGGCAATATGCGCTGAAAAACGCCAGTTCGATATCGCTCAGTTTGCGTTGCATAGCCTGTTCGAGAATGTCACGCCGGGCCTGGGAAATGATCGGTCCTCCATTCAAGGATTCCGCTGGCTTCCGCTCCCTCGCGTCCCGCCGGAACAGGGAGCTTCCGAGCGACCGTTTCCTCGTGCCCAAACCTTGCTTCGCAAGAACAATCTGAGCTGCCGCTTCCCGGATTTCGCCGATGTCTTTCATGAATATCCGATGTGCGTCGAGCAGGTCTTGTTTGTCATCTTCCGCGGCACTTTGTATGAATGGCAGCGTCGCATAGATATCGCGGTGCCGGTAACGCCAAGCAAGAATGTCTATCAGGCAGTCGGTGATTGCGCGTACGCCCGTGCCGTTGGCTTGCAAAAAAGCGTCGTAGTCGGACTGTAGTTGCCCCGCGATTGCAAACGCGTCCCAACCATCGCGGATAATCGCGGCGGCAGTATCGACAGGTACGCCGGCAGCGCGAGCCGCCTGATACATCATGTTCAGCGGGATGCGCGCCAACTTGTGTTCATCCTCGCCGCCATTCTTGCCCTGCTCTTCCGGGAGGTAGCCGCCACCCACGTCCGAGTGCATCCCGGGAAAACGAAACTGGCGGCAACGCGGTGGCATCGTGTCGCCAGGCATCTGTATGTCTTCGAGCGGAAACGACTCGCGCTGCTCGTGCATCGCGACATAGTGTTCGCAGTGGCGTACGCGTGGACAAATCCGCAGGTTCTTTGTCTCGCCCCATGCATCGTGGCCATTGGTCCAACGACTCGCGGCGGGGCCAAGGCCGACCGCGGCTACCGTATCGAAGATGCCGAGAAAGCGGATGTGGGTCTTGACGCCGGCGAGCATGTCGCCCTCGAAACACTCGTCGAGCCAGTTGCAGAAGACTCGGGCCTGTGCTGCACCCCGGCTGAAGCCGAATACGTCGATAAAGACTTCGACCAGCTTCGGGTGTTT
>CBJLAJ010000227.1:0-4999 GCA_966421005.1 uncultured Paraburkholderia sp. | reverse complement strand
GTGAAGGCGAGAGATTCGCTGACGGGAAGGCGTTTTCGCCGGCGCGCCGCGCACCCTGGTTAACTTGTGATCTGATGTCTGCCTCGCCCGGTTAATCACCATCGCAAATCAACGGATAAGCCATTCGCCGCAATTCTCGCACCTCTCGGCAATGGCAAGCCGAATCCTATTTGGCTAAATGGCAGGCACGGCGCTCCCTTCGCCGATTACCGCGGACACTCGTTTTACTATGCCCCGAGCCAACTCGCCGCGCCGCTGGCCGCGCTCCTCGCACGAGGCGAAATCGAGGCCGGCTCCATCGTCAACATCCGCGGGGCCAACTACACCGTCGCACCGATCGGCAGTGCCTCGCCACGCCACGATCCGCACGGCCTGACCTTCATGCTGTATCCGATGTAAACCGAAACGCACCGCAAAACGCGTCTCGCGTCATCGAATACACGCTTCGATCGATCGCATTGCTGTTGTGAACGAAGCCAACAGCAATGCCAGGCACACACACCTTTAAACAAGGGCGCACGGATAGATGGAATTCAATCCAAACAACCTCGGGTTTTTCCACCCCTACGGATATGACGCGACGCACGAATCGCACGACGAGCAGCACGGTCACAATACGGCCCACTCGAGCGGCGTTGCAGCGCAGTCATCGCCGTTGACCGGACAACTCAGCGGCTTGAACGTCGGCAGCCGCCGCAGCAACGCACGCGGAGCCCCACAGGCACCCCGAACAGCGCGCCTGGACGGCTCGACTCGCTTCGCGCCGCCTTCCGGCCTTCACGGGGAGGGCTTTCAAAGCATGCGCTACGCCAGCGACTATATGTTCCGAATGGACTCCGCGCCTCCGAGCAATGTTTCCGTGTATGAAATACCAAACACACCATCCGAGGAGGAAGGCGCCCACCACCCACTCCTCTCCGCTGTGGACAGGAACCGTCCTTCCGGCAGTGGCGGACTGCTCCGCAGCTTGGGACGCCGGCTGGCCCTCGGCAGATCGAGTAGCTCATCCGAGCAACCCGTCGCTCAGCCGCCTGTCGCGCATGACGCGCCGGTGGAACGCGAGCCCTCCGCGCGGCCGAGCGGTGACGTGCAAGCCAGTAGCGTCGCAAACGCCGAAGGCGGCAGTTCCTCCCAGTTACCGGCCCATTACGCCCAAATCATGAGCGTGATGCCGGAATACGGACAAGGCGTGCGGCTTCCCAAGCTCCAACAAAAGCTCGAAGCCACCGGCTCGACCGTCATACTTTCAAAGTATCTTTTGGCATCCGGCGGCCTTCAACCGAAGGGAAAGGGCTTCCGAAAGCGACTGCCCTCGCCCGATCGGCGCCGCTTCGATGCGGCGGTCAACGCTCGGGCCGCACTGGGGCCTCGTCCCGCGCACTACGACGAGATCATGAACGACAGCTTTCTCGACTCCCTTGCAATTGGCGTCAGGCTGTCAGACTTGGCGAGAAATCACACGCCCATCGCCCAACAGTACTTCTTCAAAGCAGACGGTTCGCTGCATCCCAACGGGCAGCGCTTCCGCAGACTATTGGGCGCGGACGATCGCGCTCGATTCGATAGGGCCCGCAAGCGACGGCAGAACCTCTCAGAGGCTTTCAACAGGATAGGTCGCAACCGCTTCAAGCAGGTCGCACATTCGCTAGCCATAGCAGGCGAGCGCGGCCGCGTGGATGACGCCGCCGCGGAAGCGGGCGTTGAACTCAGCGATATACGCCTGTTTCTGACGGATGAGGGACTAACGCCCGCAGGCAAGGTGTGGGTGCCGCAACTCGAGGGCCGTACGGCGGCCTCGGTTCAGGCAGACCTCGATCGCTGGAACCAACTGCGTTCGCGGCAACAGGCGGCGCAACCGTCCGAAGCCGCCAGCCCTGCCGCCTCGTTCCCCGATTTCGCCATTCCGGGCGCACACGAAGACGACGTCGGCTCCTCTGCGCAGTACTACGATCAGCAGGCTATCTGGGAATCGTTCTCGCCGCTTCAGCGCCCCGAGGCCCCCAGCCATCCCCCCCCGTTCGCGGATTTCCCCGCTTCGGGCGCATACGAAGACGACATCGGCTCCTCTGCGCAGTACTACGATCAGCAGGCTATCTGGGAATCGCTCTCGCCGCAGGCCAGTCAGCCGCCCGTCATTCATGACGCACCAGTGGAACGCGAGCGCGAACGCTCCGCGAGATGGGATGACGTGCAAGCCAGCAACTCCGTAGCCGACGACCCTTACGCCACACGTCAGTTACCTGCTCATTACGCGGAAATCATGAGCGTGCTGCCCGAATACGAACAAGGCGTGCCGATCCCCGTACTGCAAACAAAACTCAAAGCCGCCGGCTCGTCCTTCGAACTTGGAAGCTATCTCGCGGCATCGGGAGGGCTTAACACGAACGGAATAAGCTTCCGCACTCTGCTGACCAGCCCCGATCGGGACCGTTTGGATGCTGCGACCGCCCTTCGGGCCGCGCTACCGTCGCCTACTCCCGCGCACTACGACGACATCATGCAGGACAGCTTCCTCGACGATTTTGGAATTGGCGTCAGATTGATGGAGATGGATAAAAAGTACGGTGGCACCTTCGTCAACAAATACTTCAGGTCCGACGGTTCGCTGCAGCTACCGGGACAGAGGTTCCACAAGCAACTACCGGACGAGGACGATCAAGCGCGATTGGATGCGGCCTGCGATCGACGGCGGAAGCTCTATGACGCTTTCAAGAGGATTGGTCGCAGCGGCTTCAAGAAGGTCGCAAACTCTCTCGGCGCACAGGGCCGAGTGGATAACGCCGCCGAGCAAGCGGGCAAAGACGTTAAAGACATACGCCTGTTTCTGACGGAGGCAGGCCTGACGCCCGCAGGCAAAGTGTGGTTGCACCAACTCGACAAGGCTACGAGGGCCTCGGTTCAGGCAGCCCACGATCATTTGACTCAACGCCGCCCGCAGCAGCGCGCGGCGCAGCCTCCCGAGTCCGCCAGCCCTGCTGCCTCGTTCTTCGATTTCCCCGTTCCAGGGACATACGAAAGCGATGTCGGCACTTCCGAGCAGTACTACGATCAGCAGGCGATCTGGGAATCGCTCGCGCCGCCGCACACGACAGGCTACGCCGATCCTCACGCCGCCGGTCCGAGTTCTTCTTCACAGCCTGTATCCGACGACCAGTGGGAGGAACGCAGCGCGCAACAGGCCCGCCGCTTCGGCATTCCTGTGCTCGGCGCCGATGTGATCGGCCGCGAATGGCACGGCGCTCCCTTCGCCGATTACCGCGGACACTCGTTTTACTATGCCCCGAGCCAACTCGCCGCGCCGCTGGCCGCGCTCCTCGCACGAGGCGAAATCGAGGCCGGCTCCATCGTCAACATCCGCGGGGCCAACTACACCGTCGCACCGATCGGCAGTGCCTCGCCACGCCACGATCCGCACGGCCTGACCTTCATGCTGTATCCGATGTAAACCGAAACGCACCGCAAAACGCGTCTCGCGTCATCGAATACACGCTTCGATCGATCGCATTGCTGTTGTGAACGAAGCCAACAGCAATGCCAGGCACACACACCTTTAAACAAGGGCGCACGGATAGATGCGCCGCGCACATACGGGGACATGTCGGCACTTCTTCTCAGTACTACGATCAGCAGCTATCTGGGAATCGCTCGAGCCGCAGCAGACGACCGGCTACTCCGGTCCTCACGCCCCGGGGTTAGGCCCACATGGCGAGATTCGCGCTCGCAACCCGAAGCTCGTGCAACCCGAGTTTCTCACCGAATGGGGCCATACCAGCTATGCGCCGCCGGGCGCATCCCGCGCCAAAGGTTTCGCCGACGGCCACACAACTACGCCGGCATCGCCCCCTTGCCCACCACCGATTCGAGAAGATTCCCACGATTCAAAGGGGACGTTACCGATGTTTGCCGATAGTGCGTTGTGGCCGCAAGCTGCTGGCGGCACGTTGCAGGACCCGATAGCCGAGCTCCCTGTCCCCGCCCTGTTCGAGCAGCGCGTATCGCTGCACCCGGACAAGGTCGCCGTAACCTTCGGCGATCAACGCCTCACCTACGCGCAACTGAACGCCCGCGCCAACCAGCTCGCTCATCATCTGCTTGCCCTCGGCGTACGACTCGAAGACCGCATCGCTGTTGCCGTGCACCGCTCCGTCGAGCTGCCCGTGGCCATGCTCGCTATCTTCAAGGCTGGCGCCGTCTACCTGCCCGTCGATCCGAACTACCCCGCCGAGCGCATCGCCTTCATGCTCGACGATGCGCAGCCCACGCTGCTATTGAGCACCGAGCATGCTCGGGCCGCGCTGGCCCTGCCCCCGTCCGGCCCGCCTTGCATCCTCATCGACCGGCTCGAGCTGGAGCATATGCCGCTGCGCAACCCCGGCTTGCCCCTCGCGCCAGCGCACGCGGCCTATCTCATCTACACGTCCGGCTCCACCGGTCGGCCCAAGGGCGTGCTCGTCCCTCACCGCGGCCTGCCCCATCTGGTCGCCACGCACATGCGCCGCTGCCAACTGGGCCCCGGCTGCCGGGTCCTGCAGTTCGCCTCGCCCAGCTTCGATGCGGCCATCTCCGAACTGCTGCGCCCGCTACTCTCCGGTGCGACCTCAGTCATGGCCGCCCCCGATGACCTAGTGCCCGGCGCGCCCCTGGCCGCCCTGATCGCGCTCGAGCGCATCACCCACGTCACTTTGCCGCCGGCCGTGCTCGCCGTCATGCCCGAGGGAAGCCTGGCATGCGTGCGCTATCTGATCGTCGCCGGCGAGGCTGTTTCTCCCGCCCTGGTCGAGCGCTGGCATCGCGGCCATCACATGATCAACGCCTACGGTCCCACCGAGGCTACTGTGCTCGCCTCGATGACAGCTCCCATGGCGAGCGTTCACGATCTGTCCATCGGCACGCCCATCGACGACACGCAGATCCATCTGCTCGATGCGCAGCTCAAGCCGGTACCGATCGGCGCGCCGGGCGAAATCTGTATCGGCGGCGCGGGCGTGGCACGTGGCTA
>CBJLAJ010000226.1:0-5011 GCA_966421005.1 uncultured Paraburkholderia sp. | reverse complement strand
GTGGAATCTCTCGAATCTCCCCAAAGCGCAATACATCACGGCGCCTTTCGGCGCTTTTGGGGCACGCGGGGGCTCTCGTCGCTTTCATTCCAAATGCTTGCCGTCGCCATTGGCTGGCATATGTACGCGTTGACGCACAGTGCGTTCGCGCTCGGTCTCGTCGGACTTGCGCAATTTCTGCCGATGTTCGCGCTGACGCTCGTCGTCGGGCACGTGGCCGACCGCTATGATCGTCGACGCATCATCGCCGTCTGCCAGACGCTCGAAGCGCTGGCCGCCGGTGTTTTTCTGCTCGGCACATTAGGCGGGTGGCTCACGGCTCCCGCGATTTACGCGCTGGCCGCCGGAGTGGGGGCGGCGCGAGCCTTCGAAGCGCCCTCCGTCGCTTCGCTGCTGCCGGCCGTCGTGCCGCGCAGCGAGTTGCCGCGTGCCACTGCGCTCTCGAGTTCCGCGAACCAGGTCGCCCAGATTCTGGGCCCCGCTTGCGGTGGCCTGCTTTACGGAGTAGGTCCGAGCGCGGTCTATCTCGCCTGCTTCATCGGGTTTCTGGCCGCGGCGAGCCTCGTCGTCTCGATTCCTTTGCGTGCGAAGCCGGTGTCGCGTGCACCCGTGACGTTCGACTCGGTATTCTCGGGCATCGCGTTCATTCGCCGCGATCCGGTCATTCTCGGTGCGCTTTCGCTCGACCTTTTTGCCGTGTTGTTCGGCGGCGCCACGGCGCTGCTGCCGATCTATGCGCGCGATATTCTGCTGACTGGGCCGTGGGGGCTTGGCGTGCTTCGGTCGGCACCCGCTGTTGGGGCGCTCGTCGGCACGCTCTGGTTTGCGCGATTTCCGTTGCGCACGCGCCCAGGTGTGGCGATGCTGGGCGGCGTGATCGTGTTTGGCGCGGCAACGATCGTCTTCGGTTTGTCGACGAACTTCTTTCTTTCGCTCATTGCGCTCGCCACGCTGGGCGCCTCGGATGTGATCAGCGTCGTCGTCCGTTCGTCGCTCGTGCAATTGCGTACGCCCGATGACATGCTCGGGCGCGTCAGCGCCGTCAACTCGCTTTTCATTGGCACATCGAATCAATTGGGCGAGTTCGAATCGGGTATTACGGCGGGATGGTGGGGCGCTCGCGCGGCCGTCCTCGTGGGCGGTATCGGCACGATCGGCATCACGCTGCTCTGGATGAGGCTTTTCCCGCCGCTCTTGCGGGTGCGATCGTTCGAGCGGGATGCCTAGCGTCTCCGGTCGCTCTGCTTGCTACACGCTGCCCTCGCGCTCGATCACAAGAATGCGTGCCGCGCCCCGCGGATGGGCCACGTGCTCGCAGCCGATATCGGCGAAGAAGACGTCCCCCGTTTCCAGTATCGCGACATGTTCGATGCCGGCGCTTCGATAGTGCATGTCCACCACGCCGTCGAGCACCGCAAACACCTCCTCGCCGTCGTTGATGTGCCATCGATACGGCTGATCGGTCCAGTGCAGGCGCACCGTCGTGCCGGCCATGTTCGCAATGTCGATTGCGTCCCAGGCGCGCCTGCCCTCGAACGCTTTGCTTCGAATGACTTTCAATATCGGCTCCATCGTGGGTCGATCGGGGGGCAGGGCGCCATGCTCAGGCCCGTGACGCTTCCAGTATCTCGTTGACGACAGCTGTTCGCTTGACGAGCCCTTCGGCAGAACGTGCCTTGCCGATTGCCAGAATATGAGCGGGTGCCGCTTCCGGGCTGCCCGCGTTGAACGGCGGCGCCGGCGCGTATTCGAGTTCCAGTTGGATTGCCTGCGCTTCGTCGTTGCCGGCCAACTCCGCTGCGATGGTCAATGCGAAGTCGATACCGGCCGTGACGCCGCCGCCCGTGAAAAGATTGCCATCGCGAACCACCCGGCCGTGCGTCGCAATCGCGCCGAGAGGTTCGAGCAACGAATGAAACGCCCAGTGGGTCGTCGCCCGGCGACCGTGCAACAACCCTGCGGCGCCGAGCAACAGCGAGCCTGTACAGACAGAGGTGACATAACGCGCACCGGCCGCTTGTTTACGAACGAATGCGAGCGTTTGCTCGTCCCGCATCAAGTTCGTCACACCGCTGCCGCCCGGTATGCAAATGACGTCGAGCTGGGGGCATTCGTCGAAAGTCATGCTCGGCGTCATGACGAGTCCGCTGCTCGACGCAACGGGCGCTCGCGTTTTCCAAATCAAATGCACGTCCGTATCCGGCAACGATGTGAGCACGTCATGCGGCCCGGTCAAATCGAGCTGCTGAACTTCAGGAAATACGAGAAAGCCGACTTGCAGTGTCATGAGGTACCTCGACGATGGAATGGACCGGATGTCCCGTGGACAAGACCATTCTATGCGTGTACCGTTTGGCGGAAATGCCATTTAACCCACGTTTTCTGCCACGTCGATTACAAAGCCGTTTCTCAAGCGATGCGCTCCATTCTGATTCTCGCGTTCCACGATGCCCAATTACTCGATATCACCGGGCCGCTGCAGGTGTTTGCTTCGGCTAACGAGCTGGCCGTGGAAAGCGGGCGGCCGCGGCCCTATGCGGCGCGTGTCGTCGCGGCGGAGCCCGGCGTCGTGACAACCTCGTCGGAGCTCGCCGTAGTAGCCGATTCGCTGCGTTCGGCGGGAAAAAGCATCGATACGCTGATCGTGCCGGGCGGCAGAGGTGTCGAGGCGGCAGCGCAGGATGTGCGGCTGACCCGCTGGGTTCGCAAGCAGGCGGCCGTTGCGCGACGTATCGTTTCCGTTTGCAGTGGCGCTTTCGTGTTGGCCGAAGCGGGTCTGCTCGACGGTCGTCGCGTGGCCACCCACTGGAGCCGCTGCGAGCAATTGGCCAAACGCTATCCTGCGCTTCAGGTGGAAGCCGATCCGATCTTCATTCGGGACGGCGCGATCTGGACATCGGCCGGCGTGACGGCGGGCATCGATCTGGCGCTGGCGCTCGTCGAAGAAGACCTCGGGCGGGCTGCCGCGCTCGATGTCGCGCGCGAGCTCGTCGTGTTCATGAAGCGGCCCGGCGGGCAGGCCCAGTTCAGCGCGCTATTGTCGATGCAGCAAGCTGGCGATCCCTTTGCCGAGCTGCACACGTGGATGGCGGAACATCTGAGCGCGGATCTTTCGATACCGGCATTGGCGCGTCGAGTCCGCATGAGCGAACGCAGCTTCATGCGGCACTACCGAACTCAGACCGGGCGCACGCCTGCTCGAACGGTCGAGCAGTTTCGCGTCGAAGCGGCCCAGCGCCTGCTGGGCGAAACGTCGTGGTCGATCAAACGCGTGGCCTCGCGGTGCGGATTCGGCACGGAAGAAACGATGCGCCGCACTTTTATTCGCGTGCTTCGCGCGACGCCGCAGGCATATCGCGAGCGGTTCGCCTCGCGGTGACACGAGCCAAACCAGCGTTCGAATCGATCAGATCACGAGCCGCGAAATCTTGGTGCCTTCGAGCGAGACCCCCGCCATGAGGCCCGCATTCGTCAGAACGAATGCTTCCACGGGGCTCAGTGTCGTCGATGTATCGACGTTGCCGTTTGCCCCGACATGCAGTACCGCCACCGTGGCATCGACGCCGGCGGCCCACCCCTGACTGCTGGTGAATTTATCGAGCGCCTCTTGCGTCATGAACAACATGATGATGGCTTTCGATTGTGCACCGATCTGCAGGCCGAACGATGCGGCCGCGATGCTGTAATAGCCGCTTGTCTGCTCGCCGATACGCAAAGCACCTTGGCCGTATTGACCGCCGAACCAGAAGCCGGCCGAAATGACGGACGGAAACACGAGAACGCCGCGGGCCTTGCCGACGAGCTCGCGGGAACCATTCACGGTCGCATATAGCCTCGACAGCGTCGAGTTGACGTCGGCATCGATCGACTGACGCCGCCCGGCATTCGCCTCTGGCGTGGCGCTCGACGAAGGCGGTGTGGTCGTGCATCCGGCCAGCGAGAGCCCGCTTGACGCCACGAGGGCACTCGTCATCGCAATGAATTGACGGCGTTGCATGCATTCTCCTGATGAGGTGAGCGGCGCACGATATCCCGATATTCCGCGCGGTTAATGTCAGTGACCTGAAAACCAGGGACGGAGTTCCAGGCAGATAGTTGCGCATGAGACAGCGCCAACAGATACTGGCCGGTACGCGAGGGTGGGCACGGGTTGCCGCAGTTTGCAATCCTTTGCGTTTTTTGGGTTGCACGGCGCACACCATCCTGTACCATGCCTGCGGCACGGAAAACCCCTACGATCCCGCGCCCGTGCGAGGCCGGGTTCGCACCACCATCGAAGACTGAACGCATGAAAGCTCTCGGACATCATGCCGCTCGGCGCAGCGGTTCGTTCATCGTGTCTCGCGCCGTACTGACCGTTGCCGTCGCCGCGCTTGGCGCCGCGCTCGCCGGCTGCAACTCGCTCTATTCGGAAGGCGCAACCGCGGGTGCGGGCGTCGCCGGTGCCGCGGTTGCGGGCAAGGTCACCCACAACGCCGCGACGGCGGCGGGCATCGGTCTCGGCGCCGTGGCAGCCGCACGTGCGGGTGTCCAATACTCGCAACGCGTCGTCCATGCCGCTACCCAGGACAGCATCGCGAAGGTGGCCGGGCCGCTCGACGTGGGCGCCGTGGCGAATTGGAGCGCGACGCATTCCGTACCCATCGAAGAGGACGAGCATGGGCGTGTGACGGTGAGCCGCGTCATCAGCAAGGGCGCGCTCGATTGCAAGGAAATCGTTTTCTCGGTCGATCGACCGGCGAAAAAAGATACTCCGGCTTCGAGCGAGTTCTTTGTCGCCGCGGTTTGCCAGGACGGCACGGCATGGAAGTGGGCATCGGCCGAGCCCGCCACCGAGCGTTGGGGCGCACTGCAATGATCGGGCCGATCCCACGGGTGCGGTGCGCGCGCCTGATCGCAACCGGCATTCTGTCGATCTACGCGGGCCTTGCTTTGAACGGCTGCGCATCGATTGGGGCCGCTGCCGGTGCCATCGCCGGTGTCGCGACAGGCACGGTGTCGGCCAATCCGG
>CBJLAJ010000225.1:0-5023 GCA_966421005.1 uncultured Paraburkholderia sp. | reverse complement strand
ACCCCGGCAATGGTCGTTTTCAAATGACTTCTCCACGCCGAACGGCGGCTTCGCATTCGCGATGCCCCAGTTGAAACTGGCTATACGCAAGATGCCCAGCCAGCTTTCGCAGAGCATACGCTGGCCAACCTTAAAAATCCTGAAGGCTGCTCGTACGATAACAACGATCCGGCGCCAACATCGAGCGCAAACGCGCCGCGCCCGGCGATCAAAGCGGTCAATCGGCTAGCGATGCCGGGACCGCGCTTAGCGGGAAATCCTGCTCATCGCCCCCGTGCAGAACCGAGATCAAGTCGTACAACGCACGCACGTCGGGGCTCCTGCTCGCGCGTTCGAAGCCGGTCGATAGCGGCTTCAACAACGCGATGGCAGCCGCCGTTTCTTCTTGCGCATGTAGCATGCGCGCTATCGCGACCGTCGCGCGCAGTTCCAACATTCGAGCGCCGTGGGCTTGCGCCATCTGCATTGCATCGATGAAGTTCGCCTTCGCTCGAGACAAGGCATCATGCCGGGCGGCGCTCGTATGCGGCGCGAGATCCGCCTGTGCAAGCGCGAGCAGTCCGAGTGCCCGGAAAACTTCCGGCACGAAAAACATCTTTCCGTTTCGCCGGCAAAAATCCAGTTCGTCGTGCAATCGTACCGACGCCTCTTCAAGGCGGCCGGCGCCAATCAAAGCTTCGGCGCGCGCTACCGTGAGCGGCGTGATGAGCCGCCTGAAGCCGCGCGCCATCAGCGGATCGAGCGATGTCTCGAGCATGGAGAGCCCCGCATCCGTCTTGCCCGCAAGCAGATCCCGATAGCCCGCGAGACAATCGCTGTATTCCTGCCAGATCGTGAAATCATGCAACGCCGCCTGCGAACGCATGATCTCGAGATAATGATTCGCACGCCGCATATCCGCTGCAATCAGCGCAATGGGCACAGCGACTACACCGAGCACATGGGTCAGCCACGGCTCCATCGTCTCCGGCTTGATCAGATTCACCAATTTGTCGACATACGCTATCGCCAGCTCCTGATCGCCCTGCAAGCAGACGATGCGTGCGAGGGTGCTGTAACAAATGGCCAATGGATCGACCGCCAATCTGCCGATCCGCTGCGCCTCGTCGGGGTTGGCTGCGAGATGCAGCATCGTCGATTCGATTTGCAGTTTCGCGTCCGCATGCTCGCCGCGGCAATGCTGTGCGACCGCCGCAAGCTGCGTAGCCAGCGTCACCTGCCACGAATGCCCGCGGTGCTGCCCGAACTTTTGAAAGCGAATTGCAAGCTCGAATGCCTCGTGCACCTTGCCGCCGTACAACGCTGCATTCCACAGCCCCCAGAATGCTCGCGCCTGGAATTCGTCGTTGTCCGACGCCACAGCGAGATCGAGGACCTCCTGCCAGAGCTGCCCGGACCGCTCGATAGGGCCGGTGAGGTTCGGCAGTGCGGCTGCGAGTGCCGCTCGAATCCGCATTTCCGTCAACGCATCGACCGATCGAGCTGGCAGTTCGTCAAGCACCGACAGCGCACGCGCGGCCCGTCTGCCGCACTCGTCGATCAAGCAGCATTCCAGCAACATACTGACCATCGTGGAAGTCAGTTTCACTGCCAGCAGTGAATCGCCGTCAGCGGACAACGCCCAGTCGCACGCGCTGCGTGCGTACCCCAGCGATTGACGAACATCGGACGATGGGCCGATCGGCCCGGAACCGGACGTGCCGCCGGTCTCGAAGCGCGACGCCAGGTATCTCGCCATGCGCGATGCCATTTCGGGCGCTTCGCCTTGTGCCTGAAGGTGCTCGAGCGCGTAGGCTCGCGTCGATTCGCTCAATCGGTACTTGGCCACCGGACCGTCGAATTCGATGTTCAACATCGACTTCTCGACGAGCTCGCCGATACTGTCGATCACCGTGCCGATGGTTACGCGCGTATCGCAAACGACAGCACACAACGCCTCCAACGTAAAGACACCGCCGAACATCGCGAGCCGCCGGAACAGCATCTGCGCGGCTGGGTCGAGCAGCGCAAAACTCCAGTCGAACGTTGCGCGAAGCGTCTTGTGGCGCGGTAAAGCGGTCCGATAACCGGATGTCAGTA
Source organism: uncultured Paraburkholderia sp. (assembly GCA_966421005.1). Lineage (GTDB taxonomy): Bacteria > Pseudomonadota > Gammaproteobacteria > Burkholderiales > Burkholderiaceae > Trinickia. The sequence goes on along the minus strand of CBJLAJ010000225.1, from coordinate 2,944 downwards.
TCGACATCCGGTCGTCAAGACGGCGGTATACGCCTTCGATGCCGAACGAGCTCACGCGCGCCGCAGCCAGTTCGATCGCCAGCGGAATGCCATCGAGCCGTCGGCAGATCGCGCCGGCAACCCGCACCTGCCCGCCGTCACACCCTTCGCCTTCTTGCCCTTTCAGCGCTTTGACGCGCGCGAGGAACAGGCGCACGGCCGAGCGTGCCAACGTCTCGTCCTCGCTGGCGCCGTGCGGGGGGACATCGAGCGGAGCGACACGAAACACGGCTTCCTGCGTAATGCGCAAAGGCTCCCGGCTCGTTACGAGAACGCGCAGACGTGGATTGCGCGCAACGAGGGTATCGACGATCTCGGCCACCACGGCGATCAAATGTTCCGCGTTATCCAGCACAAACACTTGCTCGGCGTCCGCGAGCGTCGCCGCGACCTCCTCGATCGAGGGCGATTCGCTTCCGGCCGGCATCGCACAGCATTGCGCGATCGCGGCAACGACCGCCTGCTTATCGGTCAGTGCGGCGAGTTCCACGAAAGCGACGCTATCCGGTTGCGCGTCTGCAAGACGATGCGCGACGGCTATGGACAGGGCCGTCTTGCCGATGCCGCCCGCCCCTGTCAGCGTGAGAACGGAATGTTGCCTGAGCGCGGTACATATTTGCTCGACGGCTTCATCGCGGCCGAGCAGCTCGGTTAGCCTCCGAGGCATGCTGCGCCGGGCCAGGCGTTGCACATTCGATGCGAGCGGAGGGTCAAAGGACCGGCGCTGCACCAAACGATAACCGCGCCCCGGAACCGTGACGATGCGCTCGCGCTCGTCTCCAAGTGCCTTGCGCAAAACAGAAAGATGCACCTGAATATTGTTCTCTTCGACGACCGTATCGGGCCATACGGCGTTCATCAATTCATCCTTCGTCACCAGTTCGCCGTTGGCAGACGCAAGCCGGGCCAGGATATCGAAAGCGCGCGCTCCGATCTGAACGGTCTCGCCGTTTTTGCGCAGGGCACGCCCTTCGACGTCGATTTCGATGTGTCCGAATTTGATCATACGAGTGCCGCTTTGCAGACAGTTGCTTGACATCGCCACTTTACTCGGCTTACTAAGGAGTTCTCCATTCAACTACCCGGACCTGGTTATCTCGTATGACAAGACTCAAGGGCAGTGCGCCGGAAACATCGCTCGCGCCCTCGCTGCTTGCCCAGCTTGCGGACTCCGATTCCACCGAACACATTGCACCTGCGCTGGTCCACGACATTCAGCGGCTTGCTGGCGAGTTGGCATCCGAAGACCACGTGTGCGCACAACTCGGCGTGTTGTTGCGAGACGCGACCGAATCGGCTCATCCTCTCTCGCCAAGCCTCGTTCGGGGGCTGCTGATCGCCGTGGAAGCTCACCGAGCCGCCGAGCGCGGCATCGCATTCGAAGCTGAACCGCATGTACGCGGCATGACAGAGGGGCAATACCTCGAATTGATCGATTATGTCGAAAGACATCTGTCGAGCAGCCTCACCCTGGCCGATCTCGCCGCGGCATCGGCGCTCACGGTCGCCCAGTGCTCGCGGGCGCTCAAACGGACGACAGGAAAAACACCGATGCAATGGCTACAGGAGCGGCGCATCGATCGCGCCAAGGACATGCTCGTCAAAAACGAGGCTTCGCTCGACGATATTGCAACGGCCTGCGGGTTTTCAGATCAAAGTCATCTTACCGATGTATTTATCAAACTGACCGGCACCAGCCCAGACGTGTGGCGACGTTCGCGCTGCGGCACCGGGCGCTGACGATACCGCGTCATCATCGTTTTTGGAAAGACAGGCGACAGACAAACATGGCCGCGAACTATGGCAAGGACAGCACCAAGTATTTCAATCTGCCGAAAACACCGGTGTTGCAAAGCACGGCACTTCAGACCGCCGACGTCACGATCACGCGATTGACCTCGCCTCCCGAAACCGTCAACCTGACCACGCCGATCCCCGCGGAAAACGCGTTTGTCGTCTGTCTGCAACTGCAGCCGCTGCCGAAGCACGAGTTGTGGTTCGACGGCAAACCGGAGCGAGTGACGCCCTATGCAAGCGGCGCCCTGTCAGTGGCCGATCTCGCCGCAAAGCCCACAGCGTTTCTGCCTACCGAATTCGACTGCTTGCAGTTCTACCTGCCACAGGCCACCCTGCAACGGCTCGCCGATGCAGAAGCATGCTCGGCGATTCGCGAACTGGCCATCCCTCATGGCGTACAAGACCCATTCGTCGCATCGATTGGGCAGTTGCTCCTACCTGCCCTCGCCGGCGGCCATGCCCCTCGCCTGTTCATCGACGGCCTATTGATTGCGCTTCATAGCCATCTCGCGACCCGCTACGCACAGGTGCGCATGATCGACCGGCATCGCACCGGCTCTCTCGCACCCTGGCAGCTGGCGCACGCGAAGGCCATGATCGATGCGCATCTCGGGAACGGGCTATCGATACTGGAACTGGCTGCCGCATGCCAGCTGTCGCCGGCGTACTTCTCCCGCGCTTTCCGGAAATCCACGGGCCTTTCTCCTCATCAATGGCTGGTGCGGCGACGCTTCGAAACGGCACGGGATCTGTTGACACGGACAACGCTGCCGCTGTCCGACATCGCAGCCCTCTGCGGTTTCGCCGATCAGAGCCATTTCACACGCGTCTTTTCACATGCGGTCGGGACCTCTCCGCATGCGTGGAGGAAATCGCGCCAACCGACAAGCCCCGAATACCCGGATAGACTTGGCGAGCTGTCAGCCAATGTCCTGAACGCGCCTGAATCCTCCTGATGAGATTCGCGAACGGGTACTCCACGACGGACGCTGACCTTGGCGACATGCACGCCGGTTCTTCACCGGTGCGCCTTATTGGAAACAGGAATTCTCTAGATGAAGCTCTCGTTCGAAGTGCTCGAGGCACTGGACGCAATCGACCGGACCGG
>CBJLAJ010000224.1:0-5028 GCA_966421005.1 uncultured Paraburkholderia sp. | reverse complement strand
TTGAAAGCGGCGCCACGGTTCAATACAGCATCGATGGCGGCGCTCATTGGACCAGCAGCTTCAGCGCCGTCGAAGGCGTGAATAACGTCGAAGTCCGTCAAACCGACATCGCCGGAAATGTGTCGAACGCCACCAGCTTCAGCTTCACACTGGACACCACGCCGCCCTCCGTGCTGAGCTGGCAATATAACGGCCATACGCTGACAGCCAACACCGATACGTCGAACGTCTGGCAAGTCACGATTCACGACAACACAACGAACACCAACTACCAGGCAACGCAGCAAAGCGCGGGAACATGGAGCTACTCGAACTCGGCTGTCAATCTCAACAAAGACTCGGTTACCGTTACCGAATGGGACCTCGCAGGAAACACAAAATCATCACAACACACGGCTCCGGCCGGAATCGCCGGGTCTGAAATCAATCTCGCGCTGGCCGACCCGTCTAACGGTGCGGCCGATCTCACCGTAACGATATCGGGCATACCGGCCGACTGGAAACTGAACGCCGGGACCGACCTCGGCAATGGCTCCTGGCTCGTGTCGCCCCACGATTTGAGCGGGCTCTCCGTTACGCCAGCCGCTTCTTTCACCGGTGCGACGGTACTGACGGTGACGGAAAACTGGACCAACGCCGATGGCAGCCACGCATCGCTCACGGTTTCAGATAACGTCGAGGCCTATGCGGCCAACTCCCCCGTTTTCGCGTGGTCTGGCTATGACAATTTGAGCGGATCGAGCGCAAGCGACCTCTTCGTATTTGCACAACCGATAGGTAACGATACGGTCCACAACCTCGACGTCGCCGCCGACAAGATCGATCTCGTCGGGTTTACCGGCATCAGCAGCTTCAGCGATATCCAGACACACATGAGCGACGACGCCAACGGCAACGCCGTGATCACATTGGGTACCGACCAAAGCATCACTGTCGTGGGCGTACACTCTGCGGACCTGACAGCCAGCAACTTCGTGTTCGACCAGGAACCGCTGACCACCAATTCAGGCGTCCTGACGGTCAACGATGGCGCTATGCTGCCCATCGGCGGAACCATCGACAATACGGGGACGATCGCGCTTGTTTCGACCGGTGACGAAACCAACCTCGAGGTCCTCGTCAAAAACGCAACGCTCGAAGGCGGTGGCCAAGTTCAGCTTTCCGACGACAGCCACAACATCATCTTCGGGGGTGCTGCCGATGCGACGCTGGTCAATGTCGACAATACAATCACCGGCGCGGGCCAGATTGGCGCCGGCCAACTAACGTTCACGAACGGCGGCACGATCGTCGCCAACGGCACGAATGCTTTGGTGATCGACACAGGCAGTAATACTGTCAGCAATACGGGCACGCTCGAAGCGACCGGCGTCGGTGGCCTCGAAATCAAAGGTGACGTACTCAACACGGGCAATCTCTGGGCCAATGGCGGAAACCTGACGATACATGGCGATGTGACAGGCAACGGAACCGCCACGATCAGCGGTGCCGCAACGCTCGAATTGGGAGCGGCATCGACAGGCAATACGGTGTTCGCCGACGGCGCCGCCGGCACGCTCAAGCTCGATCACGCCGAAAGCTTCAGCGGTTCCGTCTCGGGCTTTACAGCCGGCGACAAGCTGGATCTGGCGGACGTACTGTATAGCGACCATACGACGATCAGCTTCGCGGCAAACAGCGCAGGAACCGGTGGCACGCTGACCGTCAGCGATGGCGTTCACACGGCTCAAATTGCGATGCAAGGCAATTTGTCGAGCGGACAATTCCAACTCACGCACGATCAGGGTAGCGGGACGCAGATCACGTATATCGCTCCACCATTGCCGCCTGTGCAGGAGTACTAACGACCCCTTTATCGAATCGGTTCAACGGGATTCTCCTGATTGAAGGCGCAACGTATCTCGAACAAAATAAATCATCGATTGATGCCAGGCACCGGGGGCGGTAGTTTTTGCCTGGCATCACGAGATAGCGGTCTTGGGTAACAGGAAATGCGCGATGAATAAAAAGAGGCCATGGCTTGCAATACTCTTATTGCTGGCAACGATAACCGTCGATCCCCCACTCGCTAGCGCACAGACCCTCCAGGAGGCGGTCGAACAGGCAATCACGACTAATCCCGAAGTTCTTGCGACGGATTATCATCGCGACGCAGCAGATCAAGCCCTGAAGGAAGCGCAGGCCGGCTACTTGCCACGTGTCGATGCCGACGCTGCCATTGGCCGGGAGCGGCGCGACGACGCCGAAACCCGCCTTCTTGGTTTGAACCGAACCACGTTCACGCATCGCACCGCCAACGTTACGCTGACGCAAATGCTGTTCGACGGTTTTGGCGTAAAAAACGAAGTCGCGCGCCAGAAAGCGCGCATCGAATCTTCAGGCTATGGGGTGACGACAACGGCGCAAGATGTGGCGTTGCGTGTCGTGGGCGCCTACCTCGAAGTATTGCGCCGAAAAGAAACGACGGCTGCGGCCGAAGATAATATCGAGGCGCATCGCCATATTTATGACCAGATCAAGTTGCGTAGCGATCGCGGCGTAGGACGACGCGCCGATCTTTATCAGGCGGAAACTCGTCTGGCGTTGGCCAGCGACAATTTGCGCTCCGAGCAAAGCAGTTTAAAAGATGCCGAAATTGCATACACACGTCTGGTCGGCATGCCGCCCTCCGCGCTGATGAAGCCCGTCGTGCAGGAAGAGGCCATACCGCCTGTCGAACAACTGGCTGTGGACGCCGCGCTGGCGCGTCACCCGTCGCTTGGCGGAGCCGACGCCGATGTCGATCAGGCACGCGCCCAATACAACGTCGCGAAATCAGCCCTGTGGCCACGCCTCAATCTTGAAGTCAGCACTGCCCATGAACGGGAGAGCATGCTGGGGCCCACCACGGATCGCCGCGTGATGCTGCAACTCCGCTTCAATATTTTTAATGGCGGCGCTGACAAGGCACGCGTCGGCGAAGCTGCGGCGCAGATCCGCGAAGCCGAGGAGCAGCGCGACAATACACGCCGCGCCGTGCAAGAAACTGTCTCGCTCGCATTCAATGCATACCGCACCGCCCGTGACCGTACCGTCGTTCTCCAGCAGTATGTAACCTCGAGCGCTTCGACACGCGAAGCATATGGATTGCAATTTGGCATTGGGCAGCGGTCATTGCTCGATCTACTCAACGCCGAAAGCGAGTACTACAGTGCGCGCATCGACTACATCAGCGGTCAGTATGCGCAGGCGGCGAGCGCTTATAAAGTCTTCGCAGGCATGGGGCAGCTGCTCGACATGCTTCATGTCGACTTGCCGCCTCAAGCAATCTCGTCCTACCGTCTGCGGGTGCAATGACGGCTTCTTAACAACCTCGAATCGTTGATCTGGATCAGCAACGGAAATCGTCGTCCGAACGATGATCAAACCTAGGGCGACTGTGCCATCCGATGCTTTCTCAACTCTCGAGGCGCCTGATGAATGAGCGTGCCGACTGCGACCGTGATGCTGAAGCGCGCGAGCGCGTACGCAGACTCGTTGCGAGCCCCAGCTACAAGCAGGCCGACGAGGACAAAGCTTTTCTCCTGCGGCCCGAGATGTGCGGCGTCCGCCTGCAGCTGGATTTCTGGAAGACCGAGGAGATCCTGCAGCGCCATGGAATCCAGCATACGGTGGTGGTCTACGGCAGCACCCGATTGATCGAGCCGCAAGTGGCCGAGCAACGTCTGAGCGCGGCGCGGCACGCACTGGCGAACGCGCCTTTCAATGCCGGCCATGCTCGTGCCGCCGACATAGCGAAGCGATTGCTCGACAACAGCCGCTATTACACGATCGCACGTGAATTCGGCCACATCGTCGCGAGCCAGGGCGCCACTGACGGTGTGCCGAAACTGGCCGTCGTGACGGGTGGCGGGCCGGGCATCATGGAAGCGGCCAATCGCGGCGCATTCGAATCGGGAGCGCCAAGCATCGGTTTGAACATCTCCTTGCCGCGCGAACAGCTCCCGAATCCGTATATCAGTCCCGACCTCTGCTTCAAGCTGCACTACTTCGCCATTCGCAAGATGCATCTGCTCGAGCGAGCCAAGGCCGCGGTCTTCTTTCCCGGCGGTTACGGGACTTGCGACGAACTCTTCGAGGTGCTGACGTTGCTGCAGACGCGCAAAATCGCGTCGCTGCCTGTTGTGCTCGTCGGCGAACGGTATTGGCGGCGTGCGATCGATTTCGATTTCCTCATCGACGAGGGAATGATCGCCGCGGGCGACGCAGAATTACTGACGTTCGCGGAATCCGCCAACGAGATCTGGGAAGCGATTTCAAAGTGGTACGGCTCGCAGGAGCGCGGCCACCTATTGACGTAGATCGACTCGCATCGTCACGAAAGCTGGAGACTCACGCGCCCATCGTCAAAACAGCCGCTCCAGCGACCCGACCTTCGCGCAGGTCCGCCAAGGCACGGTTGGCCTCTCGCAATGGATAGGGCGTAGCGGAAATCTCGATCGGGATTTCTTGGGCGAGCCGCATGAACTCATGGCCATCTTCGCGCGTGAGGTTGGCGACCGAGACAACACGCCGTTCGCCCCAAAGAAACGCATAGGGGAAGGACGGTACGTCGCTCATATGAATGCCGCCGCATACGACGGTTCCGCCCTTCGCCACCGCTTTCAATGCGACCGGGATCAACGCGCCGACCGGCGCGAAAATGAGCGCGGCATCGAGTTCGTCGGGGGCGCCCTCTTCGCTGCTGCCGGCCCACTGAGCACCGAGCCGCAGGGCGAGTTGCTGGGCCGCGATGTCACCGCTGCGTGTAAACGCATAAACCGCACGCCCTTGATGCCGTGCAATCTGCGCAACGATGTGGGCGGCGGCACCGAACCCATAGATGCCGATGCGGCGGGCATCACCCGCCATTCGAAGGGTGCGGTATCCGATCAGCCCCGCGCAGAGCAGTGGCGCCGCTTCTATGTCGGAATAACGCTCGGGCAAATGGAAGCAATAGCGGCTATCGGCGAGCGTCTGCTCCGCATAGCCGCCATCGATCGTATAGCC
>CBJLAJ010000223.1:0-5221 GCA_966421005.1 uncultured Paraburkholderia sp. | reverse complement strand
TGAGGCAGCGACATCGGCCATGCTGGCGTTCGGTTGCAAGAATGCGGTGGATGCTCTGACGAAGCCGCCGTTGATGAGCGTTTGCTCAGGTGTTGCGCTGATCGAGGGCCCTTCAGCTCTGGCGGGATTCGTCCTCGCTCGCGGCTGGGCAGCATTTTCGCTTTGGCCGGACAGGCGCGTGCGCTTCGTCCCGCGATCGGCGCCAGCGCGATGTTGACCTTCTTTTCTTGGAGAACGTTTGGGTCGAAGCGAAGCGGAAGGGCGGGCGCTTTCGGGAGGTTGCGCCATGCGCTGCTGTTGGCGTTGTTCGATCCATTGATCGAGCGCCTTTTGAACGGACGTTCGCACACGACTGACAAGCTGAGGCACCCACACTTCCCCTGCGGGCGTCAGGCCATCGTCGGTCAGGAACATGCGGATGTCTTTGACGTCTGCGCCCGCTTGCTCGGCGGCTTTGTCCAACACGCCGCGTGTGCCCGCTGTTGCTAATGACTTCGCGATTGTCTTGAAGCCGTTGCCACCGATCCTCTTGAAAGCTTTGGCGAGCGTTTTCCGTTGGTCGCAGGCTGCATCGAATAGGGCCCCATCGTCCTCGCCGAGGGAGTCGCGAAAGCTTTGTCCCTGCGGCTGCAGCGAACCGTCCGCCCTGAACCATTGATTGACAAAGTCGTGGCCGCGCCTAACCAGGTCTTGCAGCCTGATCCCAAGCCCAAAGTCGCGGAGGAAGCCCCGCTCCCCCATGATCTCGTCGTAGCGCGACGGTATGGACTGATGTAGCAAGGCACGGCAGTTGAGTGCGGCATCTAAACGGTCCTGTTCGTGCGGGAGCAGTTGGTTTCGGAACTTCTCTCCGGTCTTTTGATAAGTGCCCGAATGCGAGAAATAGGTGCTGATCTGGAAGGTCGCACCCATGTCATTGATCTGTGTTTGCAGGTCTGAAAGAGGAACGCCTCGTTCGTAACCGGGCACCACGCTCATGATCTCCTTGTAATGGGCCGGTAACGAAGGGGGGGCGGTGACTTCTTCGACAGCGGCGCTGCTGGCTCCGGCATCGGCATCGGCGCTCCACCATCTGCCGGATCGTTCGCGATCGAGCGCCACTGGCGCTTTTTCTGCGATAGGCGGATGACCGGCCGGCTGCGCGGTTTGGCTGCTCGATCCGATGATGCCCAGACTGCGCCCCGACGTGCTGACCATTCCGTCGTGACCGGAGGCGGACCGCTGTGCGATTGCAGCGCGCACTTCGCTCTGCTGCGCCGGCGACAACTTTCGCAAGCAAGCCTCGCCTTTGTCCGTCAGTCCGTTGTCATCCAGGTAAGTGCGCAGAGTGTTGCCGCGCATCGACGCCCCCTGCGCCGCCACTTCCCGGCTTTTACCTGTGCCCCATGCGCTGACCGCGCTCAGGAACTGCGCATAATCGAACCGGGCGATGCGTCTCCCGTGTCGGCTCGTCATTTGCATCGACTGCGATGGACCGGGGCGTGCCTCGATGGGTACCCCAGGAACTTCCGAGGTGCTTGCTTGGCGCGATGGATCGACGCTTCCTGCCCATGGGGACGACGAATCGTGGTGGGTTACCGAGGCATCGGGCGGCGCGTCGGATGTCTCGTAGATCGGAATGTCGCCCGGAGGCGCTGAGCCCATGTGCCGGGCATAGCTGCCGTGGTGCGTGCTCTGAACGCCATCGTCGTGACGGTAAGAAGACGGCTCGAAGCGAGCCGAGCCGCCTAGGCGTGCGGTTCGAGGCGCTGCGGGCGCGATTCGGCCGGTGGCGTTACCGCGTCCGGTTCTCAGGTCGCTCAGCTGTTCCGTCAAGTGCGACGGCTGTTTACCACCGGTTCGCGACGCATCGGCGCCGGGTGGGGGAACGTCGCCATGCGATTCGTCTATCGGCTGTGCGCCGTAGTGTCGATCGAGTAGCTCGCGGCCCCATCGGTTGAATTCCATCTTTTCTTACTCTTTCATTCGAATGCGCGCAGCGAGTGCGCATTTTGGTGACGTCGGGCCAATTGAGATTCGGCCCGGTAGCATTGGGCTGACGCGGGCGCTGACGGATCTAGTCGTATGCGTGAACGCTTAGCCTTCCTCAGTTCTTAGGCCACAGGGGCTGGAAATGTCCCGGGGTGTGCAGGATATGAAGGAGGGGGCCTTCGTTGCCGAAGACGGGATGCACGGCCAATGCTCGATCTTCGTCTTCCTCGATGAATTGAATGCGCACGCGATAGTTGGCGGCAAGCGTCACGGCCAGGAGGTTGGCGCCTTCGGCGTCGATGTGCCCATGCGGAGCTGCCTCGCCGCGCATCACGAGGCGTCTGCGCAAAGCGGCCACTTCCTGGGCGAGCCCTGGCGGATCGTAGTTTGACCAGCGTCGTGAACCATGGACGAGTTGCAGTAGCGAATCGAGCAGGCAGTTCAGCCCCTGGGCGCTGGCATAGCCCATCTCTGCATTGACCTGCGTAAGAAACGACTCGCGCGTTACGCCGGCTAATAGCCCTGTAGGTAGATGAGAGAGCGCGAGGCCCTGTTCGTGCGCCGGCGATGCTTGCTGCGGCCAATGGAACGATGTCGAGGCGTAAGAATCGTAGCCGTAGCCGTAGCCGTGGCTGCCGCCGTAGGGCATCGTCGTCGCCTGGTTGAGGCCCCACCAGGCATTGCTGTCTGCGTCGTCTTGCAGATCGCCGCGCAACGTCGATGTGCCCAACGATCCGAAACTGCGGAAAGTCGTATCCGAAGCGGCGGGCTGCGCAAACGCTTCGGGGCCCGTGACTTCTTCCGGTTCCGCGTTCAGGTCGATTCCTAGCGGGCCCATGACATCCTGGCTCGGTGTCCCCGGAGGGGCCGGCCACTGTGCGATACGCGAGCCGATAAGCGATGAGTCTGCACTCAATGCGGGCTCCGGCGAACCGGTGAGCTCCCAATTGGACATGCCGGGATAGGTCGGCTGCGCTGCATGACCGCGCGCTTCGTCGCGGCGGTTCAGGCCTTGCTGGACGTTCCAAAGCACAGCCGCCTGCGTGGACACATCGCACCGACTGAGTAATTCTGCGCCTTTTCGGGTGAGGCCATCCACCGTCAGGAAAGCGCGTAGCGCCTCTTCGCCGACGCCGGCTGAGCCAGCGACAGCGGCCATGCTGGCGTTGGCTCGCAAGAATGCGTTGGAAGCGTTGACGAAGCCGCCGCTGACGAGCGTTTTTTCGACGGAACCGTCGTCGATGAGCGTTTGCACGGGCGCTGCGCTGGTCGACGGCGCTTCAGCTTTGACAGAATTTCTCCTCGCTTGCGGCCGAACGGTAGTTTCGCCTTGGCCGGACCGTAGCGTGCGTTGCGCCCCGCGATAGGCGCCAGCGCGATGGTGGCTCTGTTCATTTGCAGAACGGGTGGGGCGAGTGCCCGATGGCGAAAAACAGGCGCCGAGCTGCAAGCGCGCATCCGTGGCATCGATCTGTTTTTGCAGTTCTCGAAGCGGGACGCCTTGTGCGTAACTGGGGAGCGTGCTCATGATCTCCGTGTAATGGGCCGGTAACGAAGAAGAGAATGCTCCGCCTATTGCGCCGCGACCGGAGGCGGACCGTTGAGCGATTGCAGCGCGTACTTCGCTCTGCTGCGTCGGCGACAGCTCTTGCAAGTAAGACTCGCCTTTGTTCGTCAGTCCGTTGTCGTCCAGGTAAGCGCGCAGAGTGTTGCCGCGCATCGACGCCCCCTGCGCCGCCACTTCCCGGCTTTGACCCGTGCCCCATGCGCGGACCGCGCTCAGGAACTGCGCATACTCGAACCGGGTGATGCGTCCCCCGTGTCGGCTCGTCATTTGCATCGATTGCGACGGACCGGGGCGAGCTTCTGCGGATACTCGAGGAATAGACGGCTCGAAGCGAGGCGAGCCGCCTGGGCGTGCGGTTCGCGGCACTGCCGGCGCCGTTTGGCCGGTGGCGTTACCGCGTCTGGTTCGCAGGTCGCTCAGGTGTTCCATCAAGTGCGACGACTGTTCATCACGGGTTTCCGAGGCATCGGCGCCGGGCGGGGGAACGTCGCCATGCGATTCGTCTATCGGCTGTGCGCCGTAGTGTCGATCGAATTGTTCGCGGCCCCATCGGTTGAATTCCATCCTTTCTTACTCTTTCGTTCGAATGCGCGCAGCGAGTGCGCGGATCGTGGTTGCGGCCTTGTCGAGGCCGGGCCGGTTGAAATTCGGCCCGGCACGACTGCGCTGACGTTGGCGCTAACGGGCCTGGGCGTATGCGTGAACGCTTAGCCCGCCCTCAGTTCTTAGGCCACAGGGGCTGGAAATGTCCCGGGGTGTGCAGGATATGAAGGAGGGGGCCATGATTGCCGTAGACGGGATGCACGGCCAATGCTTGATCCTCGTCTTCCTCGATGAATTGAATGCGCACGCCGTAATTGGCGGCCAGCGTCACGGCGAGGAGATTGGCGCCTTCGGCGTCGATGTGCCCATGCCGATCTGCCTCGCCGCTAACCACGAGGCTTCTGCGCAAAGCTGCCACTTCCTGGGCGATCCCTGGCGGCTCGTAGTTGAGCCAGCGCCGTGAGCCATGGACGAGTTGCAGTAGCGAATCGAGCAGGCAGTTCAGCCCCTGGGCGCTGGCATAGCCCATCTCTGCATTGACCTGCGTAAGAAACGACTCGCGCGTTACGCCGGCTAATAGCCCTGTAGGTAGATGAGAGAGCGCGAGGCCCTGTTCGTGCGCCGGCGATGCTTGCTGCGGCCAATGGGACGGGGTCGCGGCGTAGGGATCGTAGCCGTAACCATAGCTGCCGCCGTAGGGCATCGTCGATGCACCCAACGATCCGAGACTGCGGAAAGTCGTATCCGAAGCGGCGGGCTGTGCAAACGCTTCGGGGCCCGTGACTTCTACTTCGTCCGCGTCCTCGTCCGCGTCCGCATTCAGGTCTATTTGTGCGGTGTCGCGGGATCTGTAGGAGGCAATCGAACTCAGATTGCCGAAGGTGGTATTGGAGTCGGCAGGCAGTGGCGATCCTGGCGGGCCCATGACATCCTGACCCGGCGTGCCCGGAGGGGCCGGCCACTGTGCGAAATGCGAGCCGAGGAGCGATGAGTCTGCACTCAATGCGGGCCCCGGCGAACCGGTGACTTCCCAACTGGGCGTGCTGGGATAGGCCGGCTGCGGGTACGCCGGCTGCATGTACGCCGGCGGCCACATGACTTCTTGGCCGTGCGTATTGAGGTCGGTCGGCCACTGTTGCG
>CBJLAJ010000222.1:0-5228 GCA_966421005.1 uncultured Paraburkholderia sp. | reverse complement strand
AACGTATTGACGCTGCGCATCGATCCCTCGCATGGCACGAGCTTCGATTTCAACGTGAAAGTGCCGGGGCCGACGATGCTCATCGGCGCGGCCCGGTCGTCGTTCGACTATGGCGACTTCTTCCCGCCAAGTCCGAACGTGGGGTATGAAACGCTGCTGTATGACTGCATGCTTGGGGATGCGATGCTGTTCCAACGCGCCGATAGTATCGAAGCGGCCTGGGCTGCGGTCGATCGCGTGCTCCACCCGGAGCAGGGGCGGTTGCCGGTGCGCGGATACGCAGCGGGCAGCGAGGGGCCCGCTGAGGCCGATGCGCTGCTTGCTCGCGATGGACGCGCCTGGCGTCCCCTACACGAATAAATTATTTGTTCTCCCGGAATAAACCGAAGCAGTGATACGTTTGCGCCTAGGGCGCGCGGCAGCGAATTGCACGCTGCCGGGACGCGCCTGTCCGCGCAAGGAGACGGCGAATGAAAAGTAAAGCGAGTGGGATACGGCACATGCTCGGCACAAGTGTGTGCGCGCTGCTGCTGCACGGCGCTGCCGCATATGCCGCCGACGCATTCGAACTGTCCTCGCCCGGCGTGCCCGATGGCGGCGTGCTCCCTGCGATTCATGCTGGCAATCAGAACAATTGCGGCGGCGGGAACGTCTCGCCGGCACTGCAATGGCGCAATGCGCCCGCCAGCACGCGCAGTTTCGCGGTCACGATCTTCGATCCCGACGGCGCCAAGGGCCTCGGCGTCGTGCATTGGGTCATGTACGGCATCCCGGCTTCGACGAACTCGCTGACGGCGGGTGGCGAACCACCAGCCGGCGCCCACGAGGGGCTCAATGTGAGCGGGCAGGCGGCCTATCGCGGACCGTGCCCGCCAGTCGGAGAGATTCCGCATCACTATGTGGTGCAGATTTATGCGCTGGACCTCGCCCCCGATGCGCTCACCGCCGGGCTGACCCGCGATGCGCTGCATGCGGCGATCAAAAATCATGTGCTGGCGAATACCAGCACGGTCATGCGCTTCGGGCGTTAGTGCGCAGGTGATTCGTGTCCGCCGAGACGATCGTTATTTGACCGAGGGTACTTACCGTGGATGAATCGACCGTTGAAACCTACTCGACAGCCGCGAGCCGATTCGCGGCGGAGTGGCGCGACCAACCGCCGCCGAATGACATGTATGCGGTGTTGCAGCGTTACTTCACCCCGGGAGGTAGCACGGCCGATATCGGTTGTGGCGCTGGCCGCGACGTCGCGTGGCTCAACGAGCATGGGTTTCCCGCAGTAGGTTATGACGCCGCCGAGGGATTGCTGGCGCAAGCGCAAGCGGACTTTCCGTCGCTGGTTTTCAAGCGCGCCGCGCTTCCCACCTTGGGCTCCATCACGAGAGGCACGTATGACAACGTACTATGCGAGACCGTCATCATGCATTTGCCACAGGATGAGGTGACTGCAGCCTGTGCCAGCCTCGTTGAAATTCTCAAGCCGGGGGGTACGCTGTATCTGAGTTGGCGAGTCGCCCAAGCGGCTTCTACTCGCGATTCCGCCGGCCGGCTGTACGCCGCATTCGATACCGCGCAAGTCATGATCGGTCTTGGCGATGCAGAGATTCTGCTCGATACCGAAGCGGTCAATCTGTCTTCGGGCAAGCGTGTGCATCGAATCGCCGCCCGGCGACGGCAATCCAAAACCCTTGCTGCGCTCTAGGCGAGCAGCCGTAGGGCATCCGCGAGCGACAGCACCGTCGTGCGCGAATCGAATGCAGTGGAGAACAGATGGTCATGAACGATCTGATCCGGGTCGTAGCAGCAATCCTTGACTGTATATAAGCGAAAGTCCGCGTCGCTCGCATAGGCGACCGTCGATAGCACGACACCGGTCGACGCAATGCCAACCAAGATCAACGAATCGACACCCTGTGCGGCGAGCCGCTCCTCCAGATCGGTGCCAAAGAACACGCTGGCGCGATGCGCGATGATGAGCGGTTCGCTGGGCTGTTTGCCTAATTCCGGCGAAGGCTGGTCGTCGATAAACAGACCGAGTTGCTTGATTCCCTGCCCGTTCTTGTTCAACGGGCTGACTTCCGGATAGCCTGGAGCGAACCGGAGATTAGCAAAATAGACATGGAGGCCTTTCGCCCGCGCCGCATCGCATAGCTTGCGCGTATTGGCAAGCAAGGTAGGGGCAACGGATGGAAACAGTCCGAGGATGTCGGTCTGATAGTGCATGACGATAAGCGCGGTTCGCGACGGTGCGATGGCTGGAATCTGAGCGTGCATGCGCGGCTCGGACGCGCCGCTGATTCCGCCGTCCATGCTAGGACTGAAATGCGCGCTGGTCGCCATTGCGTCACCTCTTATGTTTGGGGTTCATGATCGACGTCACCTGAAGGCTGATTAGAGTGACACCAACGACAACGTTTTAAGGCGATCAAGGATCACCTCCTTCATGCCTTGCGGCGTCGGAAGCTCGTCGAGCATCCTTGGCCACGTGTCCTGAGCGGCAGATACGGCTGCTTTCACCGCGGCGGTCGCGATACGTTGAGCAATGCCTGCGGCCTTAGCCAGTTCCGCGTAGGTATCGAGCGTCTGAGCGCGCTGCATGCGATCGATTGCGACGTTCATCCCGTACGAGGAGAACCCCGGCAATGCGGCGACGCAAACAATGTCGTATGCCGGGGTCAGCTGCGGGTGAACCTTGTCCGCATAGAGGACGGAAAAATTCTTGAGGTGCGCATCGCTGTTGCCGATAAGCGTGTTGACCGCTTGCCGCACAAAGAATTCACGGACATCCCTCACGCCGCGCGGACTCAGGGCGTTGAGCAATCTCAGCAGCAGATGGAACTGCTCCACTTTCCCATACTTGGCAGCCGGCATGCGTCCCAGCATCTGGCAAGCATCTTCTACGTGGATGCGCTCGTTGCCCTGTCGATCGTAGCGCTCGACTGCGAGAAACGACGTTGCTGTTCCTGCAACGGCCTGAAGTCCGTCGATTTCGATGACCGAGAGATTCATTGGCTCGCATGACGCAACGTTGACACCGGCCGCCTTGGCAAGCTGCATGGCAACGTACTCGTTGAAGATCTGCGAGTCGTCGTTTTTGGCGGGGAGCTTTGCGATGACATCGGAAAGCTTCCCGTGTCCCGGCATCGTGTACCGCTTGCCTCTGTTCAAGGTCGAAAGCGCGAGCTTATTCTGGACGCCGGAGATGGAGGCGGCGCCGTCGGTGGCGCCCTCAGTTACGCTCATTTCGAGATTGTCGGCGCCGCCAGTGACACCGAATGTTCGCGCATACTCGGGAATGCTTCGGGCGTCGGCGGGCGGCTGAACCACAACTGCGCCTGGCAGGTCTTCGCCGGCGGCGGCCAGCACGCCGAAGTCATCTCGGTCGTCCGGATTGTGGCGAGTCGCTTCCAGCCGCTTGCGCAAATCGCTCTCTGGGAGGAGCCCCGCAAAGAATGGCGGAAGCTTGCCGCCCGTGTTGTAGAGCGCGGGGTGAAAAGCGTTTGAAAAGATGTCGGCCGCGATCGCGGGACTGCCTGGGATCGCCATCGACAAGGTGAGCGTCGGCACGCCATTGGCAGCCTTGAACGATTCGGACGGCACGAAGCGGCAGTTTCCAGCAAGCTCGCAGAGGTAGCCACAGATCTCACCGTAGAGCCGTACCTCCAGGTAGCGCGGATGGATTGCGTCGGTCATTGGCGCCCCTTCAGAAACATCTCCGCCGCGCTCGGCGCCTGGAGATCAGGCCCGGTACCCTTCCCGGTCAGCACTTGGCGAACCGCTGCGACGTGCTCCTTTGGCACGAGCACCCATTGCGCGTCCAAACCTGCCGCGAGCGCATCCAGCGTGTTGCTCCGGGCGTCGTGCCTGCCCGCCAAGGTCGCGGATAGGTTGGGGCGAGCGATGCCCGTCAGGTCACTCAATTCGGTGACGGACATACCGCGGCGTGCTAGAAGCGCCCTCACTTGGTCGACGAATGACATTTCATACTTTCTGCGGCCGGAGTTATGAGTAATCATACGCCTATCCACAGCGATTTTTCCAATATCCGTCTAAAATATCATACGTCGATGAGGGGATTGTATGATATTTTATACGGAAGGGGCCTATTTCTTTACGCGGACCGAGCAACCCCCGAGGGGTAGCTGGCCTGCAACGCAGCGCAACGCTCGCGCAGGAAGACATGCAACTCGCTAATCGCGGGCGTCAGTTGCGCACGGTGAGCGCAAATCAGGTGCAAGGGCGCAGGCTCGCAATACTCCGGCGGAAATAACTCCACCAGCCGGCCGGCCTTCAAATCCTCGATAAGATCCAGTCGCGACTTATAGACGAGACCTTCCCCGGCTATCGCCCAGCGACGCACGGCATCGGCATCGTCGCTGATGCGATTGCCCGTGACTGCCACGGTGCGCTCGCCCGCAGGTGGGGTAAAGCGCCAGCGCTCATGTATCTGCTCGCTCCAGACGTAGCGAAGGCAATTGTGTCGCCGCAGGTCGTCTACTTTGGTGGGCGCGCCATGCCGTTCGAGGTATGACGGCGCGGCGCATAGTGCGCGTCGATTGTTCTCGACCAGTTTCATGGCGAGAAGAGACGAATCGGGCAGCGTTCCATAGCGCACGACTGCATCCAGCGGTTGGCGAACGAGGTCGGCCGCGCGGTCGCTCATTTTCACGTGCAGCGACAAGCCCGGGTGCTGATGTTGAAATTCATCCAGCCACGGCAACAGCAAGTTTCGACCAAAGTCAGACGGAGCGGACAGCCGCAGCGGGCCGGACAGCGCACCCCGTCCGTTTGCCAGCGCCTGCTCGCCTTGCTCCAGTGCACCGATCATCATCCGCGCATGCGGCAGGTAGCGCTCGCCAGCCTCCGACAGTTGCATGCTGCGCGTCGAACGCGTGAACAGCCGCGTGTCCAGCGCCTTTTCGAGCCGCTGCACTGACGCGCTCGCGTGTGCGGGCGCGATGTTCAGCTGGCGGGCCGCCTCCGAGAAGCTGCCGCACTCCGCCGTGTGCACGAAGATCTGAACGTCATCGAGTCGGATCATTTTCATTGAAACGACGAAAGTGTTTGGTTAATACGCGTATTTATCCGCATATCGACGAAAGATAACATGAGCTCCAACAACCCTTGGAGATCACGTCTATGAAAGCGATCGGCTTCTATCGGAATCACCCCATCAGCCACCCGCAGGCGCTGCAGGATATCGAGCTGCCGACACCGGAACTGCGCGA
>CBJLAJ010000221.1:0-5264 GCA_966421005.1 uncultured Paraburkholderia sp. | reverse complement strand
AGCGCCGAAAGGCGCCGTGATGTATTGCGCTTTGGGGAGATTCGAGAGATTCCACGGGTTGCGGCGTTTGCACTGTCATGAGTTTCGCCGCAGCCGCCCGACGCGGCGCGGCCTTCGAGGTATTGGGCGCGGATTTTCGACTGAAGCGGGAGAGTGTAGAGCATCTTCCGACACCGTATCCTCGTGGCAAGCCAACGAACCAGTCAAGCCAGCGCGAACCATGGGGTTCAAGCGATGCGGCGGCTTTTCCGCGAGTTGCGTCATAATGGCGGACTGCCTGGCGTTACAATCTCGCGATACCTCTCCTACCCCGAATCAACGGTTTTCCTCATGAGCACAATTCTCGAGAGTCTTCCGACCGGCCAAAAGGTCGGCATCGCCTTCTCCGGCGGCCTTGACACGAGCGCCGCGCTGCATTGGATGCGCATCAAGGGGGCGGTCCCCTATGCCTACACGGCGAACCTCGGCCAGCCCGACGAGGACGATTACGATTCGATCCCGCGCCGCGCGACGCAATACGGCGCCGAAGGCGCGCGCCTCGTCGATTGCCGCGCGCAGCTCGTCGCCGAAGGTTTGGCCGCCCTGCAATGCGGCGCTTTCCACATTTCGACGGCAGGCGTGACGTACTTCAACACCACGCCGATCGGCCGCGCCGTGACGGGCACGATGCTCGTCGCCGCAATGAAGGAAGACGGCGTCAACATCTGGGGCGACGGCAGCACCTACAAGGGCAACGATATCGAGCGCTTTTACCGGTACGGTCTGCTGGTGAATCCCGATCTCAAGATCTACAAGCCGTGGCTCGATCAGCAGTTCATCGACGAACTCGGCGGTCGCGCCGAAATGTCGGAGTTCATGCGGCAAGCCGGCTTCGAATACAAAATGTCGGCGGAAAAGGCTTATTCGACCGATTCGAATCTGCTTGGCGCCACACATGAGGCCAAGGATCTCGAGAGCCTCGAAAGCGGCATCAAGATCGTCAATCCGATCATGGGCGTCGCGTTCTGGCGCGATGATGTGCAAATCGCCAAGGAAGAAGTCACGGTCCGTTTCGAGCAAGGCCGTCCTGTCGCACTGAACGGTGTCGAATTCGCGGATGCGGTGGAGCTGATGCTCGAAGCGAATCGGATCGGTGGGCGCCATGGCCTCGGGATGAGCGATCAGATCGAAAACCGGATCATCGAAGCCAAGAGCCGCGGCATCTACGAAGCCCCGGGGCTGGCGTTGCTCTATATCGCCTATGAGCGCCTCGTGACCGGCATTCACAACGAAGACACGATCGAGCAATATCGCGAAAACGGCCGCCGCCTGGGCCGTCTGCTCTATCAGGGCCGCTGGTTCGACCCGCAGGCCATCATGCTGCGCGAAACGGCCCAGCACTGGGTGGCGCGCGCCGTGACGGGCGAAGTCAAGATCGAACTGCGCCGAGGCAACGATTATTCGATTCTCAGCACGAAATCGCCGAACCTGACGTATCAGCCGGAGCGGCTTTCGATGGAGAAGGTGCAATCGACGTTCTCGCCACGCGACCGGATCGGCCAACTGACGATGCGCAACCTCGATATCACCGATACGCGCGAGAAACTGCGGATCTACTCGCAAGTCGGCCTGCTCACCCCGGGCGAGGCGTCGGCATTGCCGCAGTTGAAGGACGACAACGAATAAGAAACGGGCGCTACCGCGCCCATTGCCGTACTTCCGCTAAACGGAGAAACAAAAGGGAGCGCCGAACAATGCGGCGCTCCCTTTTTTCAATTCAACCAATAAATCGTGCAAGGGTCCTCGGGAGCCATCGAACAAGCGCCCAACGGCCATGCTGTGCCAGCCCTGACGATCTCATGCACGGCGTCGCGCGCTTCCGGGCTTCGGCCATACACCACCACGGCAAAACACATCAAGCCGAACAAGGTAACCACCGAAAAGGCGAATTTTTCAAAGGCTTTCATCTGGCGAATCGACACTGGAAACGGGATCGTTCGCCATTATATCGGAAATACCTACGGGTTTTCCCTATCTTCGCCAGTGACTGGCGGATCGATTCAATGGCCTGGAGCCGCTCCGCCAAAGAAGTCGATCAGCTCTCGACTCAGGAACGCCGGGTTTTCGTTTCGGCCGTCTCCAGCAATGCGCAGAGAGCCGACGTCACTTGCCGCGTGGTGGCTTTCCCGCCGAGATCGCCCGTATGCAGCGCCGAATCGGCGGTCACCGTCTCGATCGCTCGCATCACGCGGCGCGCGGCGGCCATTTCGCCGAGATGCTCGAGCATCATGACGATCGACCAGAACGTGCCGATCGGATTCGCCAGGCCTTTGCCCATGATGTCGAACGCCGACCCGTGGATGGGTTCGAACATCGACGGATAACGACGCTCGGGATCGATGTTCCCCGTCGGGGCGATGCCGAGACTGCCCGCCAGCGCGGCGGCCAGATCGCTGAGGATGTCGGCATGCAGATTCGTGGCGACGATGGTGTCGAGCGATGCCGGCCGGTTGATCATCCGCGCCGTCGATGCATCGACGAGCTCCTTGTCCCAACTGACATCGGGAAACTCTTTCGACACCTGCAGCGCGATCTCGTCCCACATCACCATTGCGTGCCGCTGGGCATTGCTCTTCGTAATGACAGTCAGCTGTTTGCGCGGCCGCGACTGCGCAAGGCGAAACGCGAAGCGCATGATGCGCTCGACGCCCGCGCGCGTGAGGATCGACACGTCGGTTGCCGCTTCGATCGGACGCCCCTGGTGCACCCGCCCGCCCACGCCGGCATACTCGCCCTCCGAGTTCTCGCGCACGATGATCCAGTCGAGATCCTCGGGCTTGCAGCGCTTGAGCGGCACGTCGATGCCGGGAAGAATGCGCGTGGGCCGAACGTTCGCATACTGGTCGAACCCTTGGCAGATCTTCAGACGCAGGCCCCAGAGCGTAATGTGATCGGGGACGTCGGGGTCGCCCGCCGAGCCGAACAAGATCGCGTCTTTGCCGCGAATCGCATCGAGCCCGTTTGCGGGCATCATCACGCCATGCTTGCGGTAGTAATCCGCGCCCCATTCGAAATCCTCGAATTCGAACGCGAATTCGGTCGTTGCCTTGGCCAGCGCCTCGAGCACCTGCTTGCCCGCCGGTATGACCTCCTTGCCGATGCCGTCGCCCGGAATCGTCGCGATGCGATAAGTCTTCATGTCTCCTTTCCTTGCCGTCGTTGGCATAGGGCCCACTGTACATAACTGAAAACGCCATAACCGGTGCTAAACTCAAAGCACTTTTAACTTCAATTCACAACCGAGTGCCGTCGTGACGAACGCCGTGCAGCCCGCCGATCTCGCATTCTTTTCGACGCTTTCGTCCGCCGGCAGCCTGAGCGCCGCCGCACGCGAGTTGGGGCTGACCCCAGCCGCCGTCAGCAAACGGCTGACGCAGATGGAGCAGCGCGCGGGCGTACCGCTCGTCAACCGGACGACGCGCCGGATGATGCTCACGCCCGAGGGCGAGCTGTATCTCGAACGTGCGCGGCGGATACTCGATGAAATCGACGAACTCGCGCAATTGCTTGGCAGTGCGAAGAAAAATCCCAAGGGGCTGTTGCGCGTGAATGCCACGCTCGGCTTCGGGCGCAGCCATGTCGGCCCCGCCATTTCACGCTTCGTCGCCCGCTATCCGCAGGTCGCGGTTCAGTTGCAGCTCTCGGTCACGCCGCCTCCACTGACCGATGACGCTTTCGATGTCTGCATCCGTTTCGGCGAGCCGCCCGATACGCGCGTCGTCGCGCGAAGGCTCGCCGCCAACCGCCGGCTGCTCGTTGCCGCGCCGGCTTATATTGCACGCTACGGGATGCCGGCGAATGCACGCGAGCTTTCCCGCCATAACTGCATCGGTATCCGGCAAGGCGATGAAGCCTATGGCGTATGGCGTCTGACGTCCGGCCGCGGCGCGTCGCGCAAGACCGAGACGGTCCGGATTCACGGCAACCTGACGACGAACGATGGAGAAATCGCGGTGAAATGGGCGCTGGAGGGGCACGGCATATTGATGCGCGCGGAATGGGACATCAGCGACTATCTGGAAGACGGCCAGCTCGTCGCGGTGCTTCCCGAGTATGAAACGCCCAACGCGGACATCTACGCGGTGTATTCGCCGCGACATCAGATGTCGACCCGTATCCGGGCTTTTGTCGACTTTATCGCTGCCGAGCTACAGAAACCTCGGCTGCACGCGTGATTCGAGCCCATGCCTCCCCGCGAACGCTCTCGAGCCATGTCATGTATGTCGCCTCCGTCGCCAGCCGACACTGATGCCTTGGAAGACCCGGCCCTGCTGCGCCGACTGTTACGTGCAAAAGACCGTATGGACGCCGCTTCGCACGAGGCTTGGCCAGTCAAGCGTCTGGCCGAGGCCAGCGGCGTCTCCGAAAGCCACTTCGCCCACTCCTTCAAGAGGGCTTTCGGCCTGCCGCCGCACCGCTACCTGCTGACACGGCGAATCGAACAGGCTTTTACGCTGCTGCGCGACACCGACCTCAGCATCACGGAAATCGCCTTCGCAACCGGCTGGGAAAGCCTGGGTACCTTCGGCCGCACATTCCGCGACGTGACGGGCCAAAGCCCGAGCGCCATGCGCCGCGAGGCCCGGGCGGACATGCTCGAGATTGGCCGCGTACCGGCTTGCGTGCTGAAGGCAGCGCAGCGCCCCGATCTGACGATCGCAGTTTTGGAGAAGCGCCGCCGCATGGCCAAAGATACAGTTCGGCCATCAACCAAGGAGGCAAAATGCACGAAGGTATCAACGTCGTAGGCTTGTACGTCGACGATCAGGATGAAGCACTCGCGTTCTACGTCGGCAAACTGGGATTCCATGTCCACACGGACGTGCGTAATGGTCCTTACCGCTGGCTCACCGTCCAGCACCCGGACCAGCCCTCGTTCCAGCTCGGTCTCTTCAGGCCGGGGCCCCCCATCCATGACGAAGCCACCGCGCAGACCTTGCGTGCGATGGTCGCCAAGGGAGCCATGCCGCCCCTCGTCCTTTCCGTGGCCGACTGTCGAGCCACCTGCGCCCGGCTCAAAGCCCTCGGTGTGGAATTTACGCAAGAACCGGTGGATCGCTATGGTAGCGTCGATGCCGGATTTCGGGACCCCGCCGGCAATGGCTGGAAAATGATCGAAGCCGCCCGAGGGGCGACGTGAGCACGGGCACTGGAATTCGCCGGTTTCACCGATGGGTGTCGATCGTCTTCACCCTGACGGTTGTCGGCAATTTTGCGGCGATGGC
>CBJLAJ010000220.1:0-5281 GCA_966421005.1 uncultured Paraburkholderia sp. | reverse complement strand
AGATGCTCCCTTAGCAGGGGAGTGCCTTCGACCTCTCGGCCACGTCTCCCAAACTGTTCGTATGCGCCGGGAGGCAGCGCAACGAGTCCAAGATAATAGCGGGAACGGCGACACAGGTCAATTCTTCCGATGCTTTTTTTGCCACATCGAATCACCGCCTCATCCCGCCGCCCCACATGACGATGCCGTGACGCATCGCCGCCCGGCCGCAACCGGGTTCACTCATGCAACACCGTTCAGGCTTGATCGAGCTCGAAAGCCTTGTGCAGCGCGCGCACGGCGAGTTCCATGTACTTCTCGTCGATGAGCACCGAGATCTTGATCTCGGACGTCGCGATCATCTGGATATTAATGCCCTCTTCAGCCAGCGTGCGGAACATCTTGCTCGCAATGCCGACGTGCGAGCGCATGCCCACACCCACCACGGAAACCTTCGACACCTTGGGATCGCCCAACACGTCCTCGGCGTTCACATGCCCCTTCACGTTGTCGGAGAGGATCTCCATCGCGCGTTGATAGTCGTTGCGCGGCACCGTGAACGTAAAGTCGGTCTTGCCCGATACGCTCTGGTTCTGGATGATCATGTCGACGTCGATATTCGCATCCGCCACCGGGCCGAGAATCTGATACGCGATGCCCGGCTTGTCGGGCACACCCCTCACCGCAATGCGGGCCTCGTCGCGCTGAAACGCGATTCCGGAGATGACTGCTTTTTCCATGGTCTCGTCTTCTTCAAAAGTAATCAGCGTGCCTGAGTTCATTTCCACGTCGAGCGCGATCATCGGATCGGTCAGGCTCGACAGCACCCGCGTCTTCACACGGTACTTGCCGGCAAACTCGACCGAGCGGATCTGCAGCACCTTCGAACCCAGGCTTGCCATTTCCAGCATTTCTTCGAACGTCACGCGATCGAGACGGCGCGCCTCTTCGACCACGCGCGGATCCGTCGTATAGACGCCGTCCACGTCCGTGAAAATCAGGCACTCGTCAGCTTTGAGCGCCGCGGCGATCGCCACCGCCGACGTGTCCGAACCGCCACGACCGAGCGTCGTGATGTGACCTTCGGGATCGACACCCTGAAAGCCGGTGATCACGACCACTTTACCCGCGTCGAGATCGCGCATGATGCGCTCGCTATCGATCTCGCTGATGCGTGCCTTCGTGAACGAACTGTCCGTTCTGACCGGGACCTGCCAGCCGGCATAGCTGACGGCTTCGACACCGGCTTCCTGAAGCGCGATCGACAGCAATCCCACGCTGACTTGCTCGCCTGTCGCGGCGATGACGTCGAGCTCGCGCGGATCGGGCTGGCTCGAGATTTCCTTCGCAAGCCCAAGCAGCCGGTTCGTTTCGCCGGACATGGCCGAGGGCACGACGACCAACTTGTGGCCCGCCTGCCGCCATTTCGCGACGCGCTTGGCAACGTTCTTGATGCGCTCCACCGAGCCCATCGAAGTGCCGCCGTATTTATGTACGATGAGTGCCATTGTCGTTCTGAACTAGAAGAGTAACCGCGCCGACGCGCCCCAAAATGCAACCGCGGAAATGCCGTTCGGTCACGCGGCCTCGTGAGCGCTGGACGACGACGAAAGATGGCGGTGGGAAGTGGCGTTGTTGTACGCCGGGTCGCGCGACAGACCCGCGATGCACATGGGGTGCACAACGCGCCGCGCGCGCCGCCGCACGGCAATGTGCAGCGTTCGCCGTAAAAGCGCGTATGACTGCAAAAAGCGGGTGCAAAAGCGGGACGGACAAGCGTTCGAGCGTACTCGATCGGGGCGAAAAAGACAAGCGCGGGCGGACGACGGAAATCCGCGCGACGCTTAGGCGACGAGCAAATCGGGGCGCCATTCGAGCCGCCTGTGCGGCCCGCCCTCCTCGTGCGTCGACGGGCCCGGCACGGTCGAAAACGCGCCGTTGACGCCCAGATTCGGCACGAACAACAGGCGTTCGCCAAGATAAATGAGCGGTACATCGCGTTGCCACGCCGGGACGCCCGCTTCCTGAAAAAGATTCTTGAGCGTGCGGGCGGGCGCGCCCGGTGCGCGGCGCATGCGCTCCCCACCCGTGCGGGGCCGGGCCGTCAACGTCGCACTGGCGAGCAATGCCTCCGGCACGGTATCCATGCCACGCTCTTGCGGCGAAACCGGAGCAAAAACCAGCGAGCCCCGCCACTGCGGCAAACGCCAGACTTCATCGTTTCGCCAGACGAGCTCGCATGCCGCTTTGATGGATGCACTCGCCTGGCCCTCCACGTTGGCGGCCGGCTCGCTGCTTTCCCAATAAATCGCATCGCGGTAAAGCCGCAGCCGCGCCCCAGCGTGGTCGATGCGCAGCGTGTGCTCGGCGCGCGCCTCACGCAATTGCCGCAGCATTTCAGTCAGCCGCGCCGCCGAGGGCACCGGCAGTCCGCTCGCGCGCATCCACCAACGCATCGCATTGGCCGCCCGCGCACCGTCGAGCGCCAGCAACGCACGCCGCGAGAGCGAATGCCCGCCGTCCTTTTCGATCGACTTCAAATCGATCTGCGCAAGATCGTCCAGCAGGCGCTGGGCGCTCGCCGCATGCGAAGCCGTTCTCGCGAGCGCATCGCGAAAGCCGGGGAAATGAACGATCAGCGCCGGGATGACATCGTGACGCAAGGCATTGCGCGCGTAGCGTGTGTCCGCATTCGATTCATCTTCGACCCAGCGCAGCTCGCGCGAGCGCGCATAGCGCTCGAGCTGCGCGCGCAACAATGCAAGGAATGGACGCGCACGCCCGATCGTCGCCGTCCCTTCCACGCGATGCGGCGCCATGGCCGCCAGTCCGGCCACCCCCGCGCCCCGCAGCAATTGCAGCAGTACGGTCTCGGCTTGGTCGTCCGCGTGATGCGCGAGCCAGAGCGTCGACACGCCGTGCTGGGCGCATAAGGCGTCGAGCGCGCGATAGCGGGCGTCGCGCGCGGCCGCTTCGATGCTCTCACCGGGCCGCCGGCGCACTTCGACGTAAGCGGCGTCGAAACCGGCCCCGAGCGCATGCGCGGTACTCTCGCAATGCGCAAGCCAGCGGCCGGCATTCGGGCTCAGGCCGTGATGAATGTGCAGCGCAATGCAGCGCTCGGCACCCGCCACGCGCACGGCCGCGTCCAACAGCACGCTCGAATCGAGACCGCCGCTGAACGCAATACCGATCAACGCCTCGCTCGGCATGCTCGAAAGCACACCGCCGAGCGCATCGAGAACGATGCGCTCGGCGGCGGGATCGACGAGAGAGGTCACGGGCTCAGTCGGGAAGGCGCGCGCCTGACACGCGCGCGAGACGGGAGGTCATGACGATGCGCGACTCAAACGCCGGGCGTCGTCTCCTTGAATTTACCGTAGGCCATGAGCCGGTCGTATCGCCGCTCGCGCAGGTCCTGAACGCTCATACCCTGAAACTGACGCAGCGAATCCGCGAGCGCGCGGCGCAGAAATGCCGCCATGCCCTTCACATCGCGATGCGCGCCGCCGAGCGGCTCGTTGACGATCTTGTCGATGAGCCCGAGTGCTTTGAGCCGGTGCGCGGTCAAGCCCAGCGCCTCGGCCGCCTCGGGCGCCTTCGCCGCGCTTTTCCAAAGAATCGATGCGCAACCTTCCGGCGAAATCACGGAATAGGTCGAAAACTGCAACATAAGTACGCTGTCGGCAACGGCGATCGCCAACGCGCCGCCCGAGCCACCTTCCCCGATCACCGTCGCGATCACGGGCACCTTCAGTTCCGCCATCACATACAGATTGCGGCCGATCGCTTCGGACTGGCCACGCTCCTCGGCACCGACACCGGGATAGGCGCCCGGCGTATCGATGAACGTGAAGATCGGCAGTCCGAACTTCTCCGCGAGACGCATCAATCGTTCGGCCTTGCGATAGCCTTCGGGCCGCGGCATGCCGAAATTGCGTCCGGCGCGCTCCTTCGTGTCGCGCCCCTTCTGATGGCCAATGATCATGCACGGATGACCGTTGAAACGTGCAAGGCCGCCGACAATCGATTGGTCGTCCGCGAACGCCCGATCGCCGTGCAGTTCGTGAAAATCGGTGAAAAGCTCGCTCACGTAATCGAGCGTGTAAGGACGCTGCGGATGCCGCGCGATTTGCGAAACCTGCCAGGGTGTCAGATTGGCGTAGAGGTCTTTGGTCAGTTGCTGGCTCTTCTTCGAGAGCCGGTCGATTTCTTCCGAGATATCGACGGCCGAATCGTCCTGCACGAAACGCAACTCTTCAATCTTGGCTTCGAGCTCTGCAATGGGCTGTTCGAAATCCAGAAACGTCGTTTTCATAGGTCTCAATCCTGGGGGCTTTCGGCAGCGCGTATTCTAACCGCCACCGACCGCGTCAAAATCGTTCGAATCTATCGCAAAACTTTATCGATAGTTTTATGACTCGGGCGTAGCGTCAAGGCTGCGCCACATGTACCAGGTGGCAACGGTACGCCACGGCTCCCAATTGGCCGCCACTTCGCGCGCCTCGCTGCGCGTGACCGGCTCGCCGCTGAAGTAATTGACGCTGATTGCGCGAATGAGTCCCATATCGTCGAGCGGCAAAACGTCGGGCCGCGACAGATTGAAGATGAGAAACATCTCGGCCGTCCAGCGACCGATGCCGCGAATCTGCGTGAGTTCCGCGATGACCGCTTCGTCTTCCATCGACATCCATTTGTCGACGTGGAGTGCACCGGAGACGAAATGCCGCGCAAGATCGATCAGATACTCGGACTTGCGCTTCGAGAGGCCGCATCCGGTCAGCTTTTCGTGCCCGAGCCGAGTGAACTGTTGCGGCGCGAGTTTCGGGCATGCCACCTCGATGCGCTGCCACACCGCTTGAGCGGCGGGCACCGAGATCTGCTGCCCCACCACGGCGCGCGCGAGCGTCACGAACGGATCGCTGCCGTT
Organism: uncultured Paraburkholderia sp.; assembly: GCA_966421005.1. Taxonomy (GTDB): domain Bacteria; phylum Pseudomonadota; class Gammaproteobacteria; order Burkholderiales; family Burkholderiaceae; genus Trinickia. Next base: position 372 of record CBJLAJ010000220.1, on the reverse strand, counting down.
GATCAAATGCACGGGGCCGAATTGCGGAATCAAGCGCTTCAGAATTCGATCGCGCTTGACGAGATCGGCGCACGCACGATCCCAATACGCGGGCCGCGTCACGGCGGGCTCGAGGCCGCCGATTTGAACCGGCACGGACGCCTCCGCGCTAGCGCCCGCACGTGTCTTGCGCACGACTTCGCCTTCGCCGGCGCCACGCTCGAAAGCCTGAACGCCGGCCTCTTCCGTCAACGCACCGTTAGGCTTCGCGCGCGTGCCGCGTGCCGCGGAAGCCTTCGGCTTTGCCGCTGCGTTCGATACATCCTTCAACGCGCGCTTCACTGTTGCGCCGCGTTTGACCGGCGCCTTCCTGGCCGTTGTCATCATGCCTCC
>CBJLAJ010000219.1:0-5336 GCA_966421005.1 uncultured Paraburkholderia sp. | reverse complement strand
GTGGTCCGAGTGAATGCCATGAGCACATCGCGGCAGCAGAAATACACCGGTAGCCCGTATCCTCGTGATACGTGCTTTTTTTGTCGGTGTCAGCGCGCGACGTCGACGGCCGCGGCCATCTTGAATACGTAATCGTCGGCGCGGCGCGCATCCCAATCGAGCGCGCGCTCCTCGCGGGCGAGGCGCGTGAACTCGGCGCGCCCTCTGTCGGTAAGGACGGCAATATCAACCGGCGCATGAAAGCCCGCGCCGGGGGCGACGGTACGTTGGCGTACCGTCTCCATCAAGCCGAGTCCTCGCAGATATTCGAAAACACCCGGGCGCCTGGCCCATGGAACCTGACGGTATTGGACCCGCCTTAGCGCTTCGAGCACCGCTTCATTTGAAAACGTGGCCATCTCGACTCTTTTTCAAATCCGGCCATCGCAAATTCATGCCGGAGCATGCGCCGCACGGCAAGCACGCACCGCGTGCGCCTTGCCGATTCGGGAGCGATGGTCCGGAACATCCGGCGTCGCCGTATCATCGATACTGTCCGTGATTACGAGCCCCATTTTGGGGGCGGCGCCCCATGACATCGGCGTCGCCGATGCGCCGCGGCTGGATGAACCGCCAGCTCACTCGTGGATCCCGAACCCATACGTTACCGCATTCGAATTGATCATATTCACTTTCTTCGCGCTTTTTTTTGCAGTTTTCATAGTGTGGCGCCGCGCACGCCTCATCGTCGGCCTGACGATCCCCCTTCTGCTATGGCTACTGGCGGCCGGTTGGCTTGCCGCTCCTTTGCTCCACGCGGCGCAGGCGAGCGCCCCCAGCTCATCCAACATACGGTTCGGTCCGCATACGGTCATCGTCGTACTCGGCAGCGGCACCGAATACGACGCTCAGGATCGGCTCATACCGAAAAAGGACGCGTCGGCTCGCATCGTGAAAGCCGCATCGGTGTACGCCGAATGCAAAACGGCCGTACCCCAAGGCGAATGCAATGTCCTCGTGAGCGGCGGCAATCCGCAACGGCATGAAGCTAGCGAAGCCGATACCTATGCGCCGTACCTTCTTCGCCTGCATGTCGCCCGTGCGGACATCGCACTCGAAAACGCGAGCCGCAATACCTATGAGAACGCAAAGTATGTAGCACGCATGCTGCACGACCGACATTACGATTCGCTGATACTCGTCACATCGGCTTATCAGATGCCTCGCGCGCTGCTCGATTTCGATCGCTTTGGACTTGCCCCGCAACCTGTCATTTCGAATACACGGGAGGCACGATGCGGCTGGCTGCCACGCTTGTCGAACCTCGTAAATGCCAATATTGCGCTGCATGAGCTGATCGGCATCGCGCAATTCCATGTTTATCGGACGTTGGGGTGGTTCTGACAACGCAACTAGAATGGAAGCAATGCAGCAATTACATGTAACGAGACGTAACGGAGCGTCGCTTTTACCTTACAAAGGAGTCTGGCTCCGAATATGCTCGCTAGAATGCAGTGTCCCGCAGGACGGGCAGCATCTCGACCATCACCGATCCACCTTTTTCGCACGGAGGCAAATAATGAAGAAAGCGTCCCTGACTGTCCTCGTTTCTCTTTCGATGCTGACCGGCGCGGCCTACGCGCAGACGGACAGCGTCCAAATGAGCACGGACCCGGCAAAGGCCGCCGAGGTCGAGCAGCGCGCGCAGGCGCTTCAGTCGCAGCCGCAGGATATGCAGTCGCACGAAATGATGCCGATGGAACATAACAAGCCCATGCGTCATCACAAGAAGGGAATGAAGCACAAGAAGGCTGCCGCGCCGGAAGCGGCCAGCGAGTAAAGGGATTGCGCGGCCAGCACCGCGCGAGACGCAACGAAAGCCGAACCGGCCTCGCCGGTCTCGGCTTTTTTTATGGCGGCAACGGCCGGCCTCGCTATGCTAAAGTCGCGCTCCGATATTTTTTTGCCAATACTGTCGACGCACCCCGGTGCGGAGGAAAAGCATGAGCAACATCCAGTTGGACATCGAATGGACCGAGGCCGCGTCGCGCAAGATCGAGAAACTGATGCCGCGCGGCTCGCAAGATTCATTTCTCGCGTTGCCGCCGATCGAATGCCTCCCCATGGAAGGTGACGTACTTTTTCTCGGACCCGCGGGCAAACAACAGCCGTTCATCGTCGTCGAGCGTCAATACCATCATGACGGCGAAGCCGATTGGACCATCATCCTGATTCTCGACGTACCGAATACCTCGCATTGAGTTGACGTTGGATTGGGCTTGGCGGGACTTAGCCCGCAGGCATGCGCCCATGCTGGGCGCATGAAAAAGACCCGCGTTCCGAAGAACGCGGGTGAAACCGTCGCCCTACGAGGATGGGCGACGGGGCCATCGTGTCCGGCACCTTCCCCGCGCCGGCCATGCTCTCGCCAATCGATATCGCGCCGCACGCATATGGCTAGTGCGCGGCTGCCGGCTCTGGAGAGCAGCTAGCATGCCAGTTGCGCAGCAACCGGCAAGTCGCTGATTCACATCGATAAATTGCGGCGGCAACGCCCAGGGCGGAGATACGGACGCGATGTTACGGCGTAACGTCACGTGACAACGCAGGTGACATGAAGCCGGCCCCGCGTCGATTGCGACAATTGGGTTGATTGCATCGCTTGGACGGGCGCTGCATAAAAAAACCCGCCTTGCGGCGGGTTGTGCAGGATCGCGTTATGGCGCGCGGTTGACAGTCAGTGCAACTGGTCTTCCAACAATCCCATGATTTGAAGGGCTTGCGGCGTCGATTCCACGTCGCCCTTGTCGTCGACGACAGCAACGCGAGTTTGCGTTGGCGTCAGCGCCCGCACATTGATGCGGTATTGCTTGGCGATCTTTTCCTTCTTGCCGTGGAAGACCTGATTCCAGAAGCCCTGCTTGTCCGCGCTCAAATCTTTAGGATCGACGTAGCGGATGTAATAGAGGCCGCGTGTGCGATCTTTGTCATCCACCGTAAAGTTGCTTCGGTCAAGCGCGATGCCCACGCGAATCCAGGCGTTGTCGTAGCCTTCGTCGAGCGTCACGTCGGGCGTTGTCTGCTCGCTGCTCGCCGCTTGCTCGCGCTTGCTGGATTGTGCCGTGAAGGCGGCGTTTTGCGCCGCGATCGCGGCAGCATCGGACTTGGCCTTACCTGTCTTGGCTGCATCCACCTCTTCAGCGGGTTCCGCGCCCAGCGGACTCGCGCCGCGCGTATCGACCCGCGCGAGCGTTGCCATGAGACGCTTCAGATACTCGGCCTCGAGCGCCGGATCGTTCGGCTTGGGCTGCCAGGTGCTCGTATCGTTATGAACGCCTTCGAGCGCTTCGCGCATGCCCTTCTGACTGACGAACACGTAGGTGCCGCCGTTGGGCGACGCATCGAGGCGCGTCCGGTACTTGTTGCGCTCGGCTGCGACATACGAGTTGCCCATTGCCTTGGACAGCGTATTGCGAATGAGACCCTGGTTCACTTCAGGGCGCGTCTCGTTCCAATCCGTTTCCATGACGTGCTTGTCGCGCTGATCGACGACGAGCAGGAAGCCCTGTTCCTGCCAGAAGCGCCGCACTTGCGGCCACACCTGATCCGGCGTTTTGCCGTCGATCACGAGCCAGCTCGCTGTGCCGTCGCGCTGGATATGCATGCCGGCGACGGGCGGAACGACCGCTGCTTCGGACGGCGCGGCCTTTTGGACCTGACGCAGCGAGGAAAGCGAAGTCTGCCCGCCAAGAGGCGGCAATGAACGCTGATCGGAAGTCTCTTCGAGCAGATTGGGCGGAATGGCAAGGGATGCCTGCTTCGATTTCGAATCGCTCCGGTAGTCGACCTGGGTCGGCGACGGGGAACTGCAACCGGCAACGAGGCCGCCGGCCAAAACGAGAGCTGCGAACCGCGAGGTAAAACGAAGATCAGTCATATTCGGGAAATCCTTGCGCTTTCGCCACGGGTATTTCCGTGGATCAGCCGCGCATTTTACCGGTCCCGGACGGCCGTGTGTAAAACTGGCGCTGCACGCCCTGTTGTTTGCGTTTTTTTTCGTTCGGAGGTCGTGCGTCGCGGTGGTCAGTGTCGCGGTTCGCCGTGCGAGAGAATCCAGCCCAGCGCAGCCGATTTTGCCGCTTCCTCCGCCTCGGCTTCGGTCGCAAACGGGCCGTGCGTCACGTGGACGACATGCCGCTCCGTTTCATCCGTACGATTGCCGCCTACCCTGAAGCGGGCCGTGAAGCCTTGCTTCGCGGCGGGCGCGGGCACCACTTCGATATCGACATCGACGCCCTCGATCCGATGGGTCACGAATCCATCCATTTCAGCCTCCTTCATCGCGCAGGCGTTCGACGATCGTAGCACTTGCCGCGCCGGACTTGCACCGGGCTCTTCAACCGTTGGTGGGGTCTGCCTCGTCGTCGGTGCTTGCCGGCTTTGTCATCTCTGTCGGCGCGAGCCAATGCGTCGAGACCAGGGTGTCGCCGTTGAACGTGCATTCGAGCGCCGCGGGCCTGGTGAGCGTTTTGCGAGGCGGTGCGCTGGCCGTTGGTGCTGTACCGGATGCGGCGGATGCGGCTGAAACATTGCTAGCCGCAGCCGGTGCCTGGAGTGTGCCTTCGACGACGACGCGCGAACCACCGAGACCCACGCCTACGGTCGAAATCTTGAGACGAGCCTGGGGGGATGCCTGGGCAAGCTCGCTGCGCATTCGCGTTTCGCACGCGCTTGGATTTTTATAGAGCGTACAGCCCCCTGCCAGAAACGGCACGACGAGTAGTAGCGAGGCGAGCGGCGCGATTCGGTCGTTTTTCATCGGCGGATCGATTTTCGAGGGCGACCATTTTAACGCTGCGCGCGAACGCGTGCGTCGGGCTAAGCCAATGGTAGAATCGCGTCCGCCCTGCCCGGGTGATGAAATTGGTAAACATAGCGGACTTAAAGCATTGAGTGCCCGGCTGGAAACGGTCGGTGCAGAACCCTTCAAATTCGGCGAAACCCCTGGTGTGCCGCATCCCGTTCGTCGGGTGCGCGATGGCCGAGGCAACGCCGAGCCAAGCCCTGTGCGTGTCTACCGACACGCGCTGTGGAAGGTGTAGAGACTAGACGGGGGGCGCCTAATGCGACGTGGCACATCGATAATGGATGGGCCCCGCGATGGCGAAGGCATAGTCCAGCGCACGAACGGTGATGCAGCACTTGGCTGTAATGCCGGCGTCGAAAGACGCAGTGTGACGAAAATCCGCCGCCTCACGGCTTGCCGGTTCGAGTCCGGTCCCGGGCACCATGGATATGTTCCGGGTTGTGCCGATGTGTTCCGAGAAACCCCGCTAGATCAAGGTCTCGCGGGGTTT
>CBJLAJ010000218.1:0-5610 GCA_966421005.1 uncultured Paraburkholderia sp. | reverse complement strand
AGCAGCGCGATATGCGTTGCGGACACATTCGCAACGAATAGGTCGCGTTCGTAAGGCAGGAACGGATCGGCGGAAGGTACTTGACGCGCGCCGTCACCGCTGCGCTCGCGCGTCTTGCGCGAGACACTGGAGACTTGGCGTACCACGAAAGGAACGCCGTCGGATTCGATTGTCGTCGCGACGGTATCGATCGAATGCAGCGCCCCCGATTCGATTGCGTGTTGCGATCGGCGCACGATCGAATTCCAGAGGGTACCGGGCACAAACGGTGCAAATGTGGACGGCGACATGATTGGAAAAGGACAGGAAGGTTGATGCCGGTTTCGTCATTGTGACCTAAATCGCCAAGGCGCCGCTCTTTGAACGACGGAATAGAAATATCTATGCCCGAACGTTCGGCGCCTCACACCATTGGGCGCTCAGTGACGCAAACATGGCGAAAATGGGAGGACGAAAATGAACATAATGGTGGGACGAACCGGCTGCGCCCGGAATGATTTCCGGGCCGCGGTCGGACGCATCCGGTACGGGGCCGCGCCGTCGGAGGCACATGTACCGCGATCAGCGGGCACGTGGCTTGCGGTCGGCGTCGTGTTTCAGGGCGGCGGATACCGCAAATGACCAAACATATCTCCGATCGTTGGCGCATGGCGGATGTGCCACCCGTGGCACCACGAACTATCGTGCCGTGCTCGCTCGTCTATCTCGACGGGGACGCGGCCGCGAGCCCGAACTGGGGCGGCAAGGACCCGAGCACCTACGTGCGCCAAGCCGTATGCCTCAACAGATCGTTGCTCCGGGCCGGCATGCCGCGCTTGAACATCTACACGAACGCCGTCGACGCGGTAGCGGTCATTCTTGCGGAGGTCGCTGAAGACGCTCGGCCGATTGTGCACGAGCTCGTCGTGACGCCGACAACCCTACCGAAAAGCACACCGTTTTATGCGGCGCATTTCAAGCTCGATTTGATGGCGCAAGCCGCAAAGTGCATTTCGCCCGATGCGCTGTTTTTGCTGCTCGATACGGATATGGTGGCGTTGCGGCCACCCGATCGTGCGATCGTCGAGCGCGCGGCACGGCTCGGCGCGGGCGTCTTCGATATTTCCGATCAGGTCTTCCCCGCATACGGCAGTGCACGCGTGATCGCGGATCTGGAAATATCGGCGGGCCGGCCGCTCGTCAATCCGCGCTGGTACGGCGGGGAATTCTTACTCTGTACGCGGGGGTTCCTCGAGCGGCTCGTCGCGCAGGCGAGACCCTGCTTCAGCCGTTATATCGACGAAATCCGCCAGCTGAACCATCATGGGGACGAAGCATTTATCTCAGCGGCGATCTGTTTGCTCGTGGAAGATGGCCAGCCGATCGTCGAAGTCGGCGCGTATCAGGCGGTTGGCCGGCATTGGCCGGGCAACACCCACCGCAACCTCCATTGGTTCAGCCGATGCGCGTTTTTGCATTTGCCGGGCAGCAAGGCGCTCATCGAACACGAAGCGCGCTATGCCGAATTCGACCCCGCCCGCTTGTGGCGCGCGCTGACCTACCGGCATCGGATCGGGCAGATTCGGGCGGCCGCGAAGCTGCTTTTGCAAGCCTTCATGCGGACACCGGCTCCCGATATTCGTCGGTGGACGCGCCGCGAACGCTCCAAGACCACCATCGATCCCTCGGACGGGGATGCCTCGACCACGCGCGAATTGCACGCGCCGTCAGCCCCGGCCAGGGCGGTTGAATCGAGGCAGGCGCGCGGCTAACCCGCGAACGGGTCGCTGGCGGCTTTGGCATCGCCGCCATCGGACAGGTTGTATTCGGAGCGCACGGCGTTGAGTACCTCCGCGACGACCCGTTCGTAACCGACCGCATTGCCGAAATGCTTCATCGTCCAATTGCAGCCCGACGCATCGGGCTCCTGCTTTTGCGGCCGCGGCACGCTGATCTTGACGCCGTCTTCGACGATTTCGTGGATGCGATGGAGCCGACGGGACACTTCGTCTTGCAGGCGGGAAGCATTGAGCGTTTTGCGTATCACGGCTGGCTCCTTCGATGCACGTATGGTTTGAATGTGTGTTTACCATGTCGTGCGGCGAGGAGCCAAGTCGTTTCTGATCTGGACGCTCGGGTGGCTGGGAGTGTGCGTTCGCAGTTTGTGGCTTGCCGTTTGTCGTTCACTCGATGCGGTTCAACTTCCCGAGCCCGTCATGGTCGGCAAGAGGATCCGGTAGACGTGAATGAACGCCGGTCCCAGCAATACGGTCAGCAACGCCGGGAAGATGCAGAACGCGAGCGGGAGCAGGAGCTTCAGTGCAATCTTGGCAGCCTGCTCTTCGGCGCGCATGCGCCTGCGCGTGCGCAGCGTATCGGAGAGCACGCGTAGCGAATCCGCGATGCTCGTACCGAAACGTTCGGCCTGAATGAGCATCGTCGAAAACGAATCGATATCGTCGACACCGGTGCGCAGCGCCAGATTACGCAACGCCTTTTCACGCGTGAATCCGGAGCGCATTTCCAGCAGCATCAGTTCGAGCTCGCTCGCGACGATCATGCTGCGTATCTTGATTTCCTCGCAGACCTTCATGAGCCCCGCGTCGAGACTGAGACCGGCTTCGATACAGACTGTCAGTAGATCGAGCGCATCGGGAAAGTCCTCGAAAATGGTGCGCTTGCGCCATTTCACTCGGCGCTTGAGAATGACGTTCGGCAAGTAGTAGCCGACGGCACCGAGCACAACAAGCACTCCGGCCAATTCGGTCGGCTCGCCCGCGAATGAGGAGCCCGCAAGCCACGGCAGCGCGGCGAGCGGCAGCAGCAGCGCGAGCACTGTCTTCGCAGCAAAGTAGACGGGCGCGGCATTCGGCGAACGCCAGCCGGCATTCATCAGCTGAACTCGAAGAACGGAGTTTTCCCATCCTTCCTTCGGAATAGAAAGCTTCGCGATGGGCTGCGAAATGTCAGCGATCTTCTGCAGCCAGATGCCGGTGGTCGTCTCCCCTTGTGCGGATGCGGCTGACGGTGACATCCCGCCCGCCTGCTCGATGCGCTTCTTCATGTCGCGGGGCGACATGATCAACATGGCGCCTAGCACACCGGCAAACACAAAGGCGAACAAGCCGATCAATAGCAGTACGGTCACGGAATTGGGCGATTGCATGTTGGAGCCTCCTTGCGGTCCTGAACCAAGTACGAAAGAGCCGGTGTCATCAAACGCGAATGCGGATGATGCGACGCATCGAGTAGATGCCGCTCGCCATCATGCCAAGCATTGTGTAGATGACGTTGATGCCTGCAGGATCGGTCCAGAGCACTTTCAGAAAGTCGGGATTGATGAGGAGCATTGCGCCAGCTGTGATAAAAGGCAGTAGGCCGAGCACCCAGGCCGACATCTTTCCTTCGGCCGCCAGAACGCGGACTTTGTCGAAGAGCTTGAATCGCTCGCGGATCAGGAAAGAGATGCTGTCGAGGACTTCCGCGAGGTTGCCGCCGGTCTCCCGTTGAATCAGCACGGCGATGACGAAGTAGCGCAGATCCTGGACCGGCACGCGCTTGGCGAGGTTCATCAGTGCATCGTTCAGCGGTACACCGTAGTTGATCTCGTCGAACGTGATGCGGAATTCTCCGGACGTCGGTTCGGCAAATTCGGTGGCAACCATGCCTATTGCGCTTGGAAACGAGTGCCCGGCGCGTAAGGCGCGGCTGATCGTATCGGCCGCGTCAGGCAACTGCTTTTCGATGCGTGCGAGCCGTTTTGAACGGCGGCGACTGACGTATAAATATGGCAGTATCGCTGTGGAGAGCGCCGCCGGAATCACCAGGAAGACCGATACCGGAAGCATCATCCCGATACCCAAAGCGAACACGGGCAGGGCGGTACTCATCGCCACCAGCCGGGAGGCGGACCAGTCGAGCCCCGATTGCTGGATGAGCAGGTCGAAGCTTTGCACGCGCGGCAACTGCATGAGAAGCTTTTCGATCGCATTCGATTCCCGCAGCATGCGGTCCTTCAAGATCGACAGGCGTTCCTTTTGCAGTTGGCCGCCCGCCGACAAGGCGCGGATACGCGACTCGATGCGCCGCGCCGCTGGCCCATGATGGCTGTTCCACCAGAGATATCCGCCTTCGATCGCAAGCACCACGGCCACGAACAGAAAGACGATAAACGCATAGAAAATCGGGTCCATCTTGGGCTCCTCGTGAGCGGGTCAGGTCGTCTCGTAGCGGCGCGACGGATCGTAGAGTTCGTCGGGCAGACTGATGCCGAATGCCTGCAGTCGCTCTGCGAACTTGGGTCGCACGCCGGTTGCACAGAAGTGGCCGCGCACCGCGCCGTTCTTGTCGACTCCCGATCGCTTGAACGCAAAAATTTCTTGCATGTTGATGACTTCGCCCTCCATGCCCGTCAATTCCTGAATGCTGACGATCTTGCGCCGGCCGTCGGTGAGGCGCGTGGCTTGAATGACGACCGAAATCGCGGAAGCGATTTGTTGGCGCATCGTTTTGGGCGGTAGCCCCATGCCAGCCAGGCTGATCATGTTTTCGAGGCGCGTCAGCGCGTCGCGCGGGGTATTTGCGTGGATGGTAGCGAGCGAGCCTTCGTGACCGGTGTTCATCGCGGCCAGCATGTCGAGCGCCTCCGCCCCGCGCACTTCGCCGAGGATGATGCGATCGGGGCGCATACGCAGGGCATTGCGCACAAGGGTGCGCTGCGTGATTTCGCCGCGACCTTCGATATTTGGGGGTCGTGTTTCAAGGCGAAGCACGTGCGGTTGCCTCAACTGGAGTTCGGCCGCGTCTTCGATGGTGACGATGCGTTCCTCTTCGGGAATGAAACCGGAGAGGATATTGAGCAGCGTCGTCTTGCCGCTGCCGGTGCCGCCCGACACGAGGATGTTGACCTTCGCGCGAGCGAGTGCGTCGAGCATCTCGGCCATTGGCGGCGTGAGCGTCTGCAATTGAATCAGGTCCGATATCTGGAGCGGGTTGACGGAAAAACGCCTGATCGAAACCAGTGGACCGTCGATGGCGGATGGCGGAATGATGGCATTGACGCGCGAACCGTCGGGCAACCGGGCGTCGACCATCGGACTCGATTCGTCGATGCGCCGGCCAACGCGCGAGACGATCTTCTCGATCACCTTCATCAGGTGAGCGTCGTCGTAGAACGTCACGTCAGTCAATTCAAGGCGTCCCTTGCGCTCGACATAGGTCTGTTTCGATGTGTTGACGAGAATGTCGGAGACGGTCGGGTCCCGCAACAGCGATTCGAGCGGACCGAAGCCGAACATTTCGTCGTAGACGTCGATGACGAGTTGTTTGCGCTCTTGGTCATTGGCTGGCACCCTATCTTCGTCGAGTATCCGTGCGATCAGCGCGGAGATCTCGTCCCGCACCTGATCGACGGGCAGACGCGAAAGGCGTTCGAGTTCGACACGGTCGAGCACCGCCTGATGCACATCGCGCTTGAGCGTCTGGTACGCGGTGCGCGCCATGCCACCCGGCGCGCCATTGCGCTCGCCGAACGATTTGACGAATTGGCCGGATATCTGTTCACGAAGCGACATAACGTTCTCCTCGTCCTCGCATTACATGGTCTTGAGCTTCGGTGCGACGCTGCGTCCG
>CBJLAJ010000217.1:0-5999 GCA_966421005.1 uncultured Paraburkholderia sp. | reverse complement strand
TCACGCATCCTCGCGCGGCCGTCCCCGTCAGGGCGCGTTCGTGGGGAGCGGGGGTGGACGTGGGGGGGGGGCTGGGGCCTCCCCCCGCGGCGCCCTCCCCCTGTAACCTGCACCCTGGCGGCGGGCCGCACCGCTGCCAGGAGAAACGCATGCGACACGCCTGGCGACCGGGTTCTCCGGCGCGTTCCATCCTCGCCGTCTTCGTTGCCGCCGCCGCGATAGCCGTTGCGGCGGGCCTTGCTGCCGTGCGCGGGGCCGTACATCCGGCCGCGACCGTCATCACCCGCGCGTCGATCGCGCAAGCCGCAATGGTCCTGCCTGCCGGATGCAGCGCCGGCACGCTCGTGACCGTTGTCGCCCATCTCGACGACGACTTGCTCTTCGTCAATCCCGGAATCGCCGATAAGCTGCGCGCCGGATGGTGCATCGTCACCGTGCATTTGATTGGTGGCGCCGACAATTCGAAGTTCGATTACGTGCTCACACGCGAGCGGGCCATCCGGCGGACTTATGCGCGTATGGCGGGGGTGCGCAACGCATGGACCGAATCGACGGTGTCGATTGCCGGCAAGCCGGTGCATCGCATGGTGCTGGACGCGATGCCGCACGTGGCGCTTTACGAGCTGCGGCTGCCGGGCGCGCAGGTGCGCGGCGGGCGAGCGCCGCTCGCGCTGTTGTGGGACGAAGGCGCATCCGTTTCGAGCTACCCCATGGGGGCCGACGGCCGCGGTGCGGTTCGCTACGATCGCGCGGCGCTGACGGCAACGCTCGGCGCCATACTCGCGCATGCGACGCGCATCTACACGCTGAATCCGGATACCGTTCCGTTTCTGGAGCACCCCGATCACATCTATGCGGCACGCGCGACACGCGAAGCCGCACGCGCCGCCGACCCGCATATACCGATCAGCTATCACCTCACCTACGTGAGCGCCGGCATGCCGGCGAACTTGTCCGCTCCGGCAACGCAGGCAAAGCGCGATCAGGTCGCCACCTATTTCGCCATGGACGGCGGCGATATCGCACAGGTTTTCGGCGAATACGAATGGAACGGCAATTGGGTCGCGCGGCGCTATGCGTTCGACGCGCCGGGAGGGGTTGGATTGTCGATGTCGGCTGTATCGGCCGACTCGCGGTTCGCAGCCCCATCTCCGGACCTGTCTTCGGGCGCATCTTCCGGCCCACCGCCGCTATCGTCGCCCCTGCCTTCCTCGCCTGGTGCGATGCTGCCCGCGTTCGATCTCGTCAATGTGCGCTCGAGCCGATGCTTGAGCAGCCCCGATACGAATATGGGGAGCGCCCCGTCGAGCGCCGGTACGCTCACCCTCGCAACCTGCGACGGCAAGCCTCTGCGCGCCTGGCGATGGCGCGCGCTGCCGAGCTACCCCGGCACGCCGCACAACGCGGCGCTCGTGAGCGTGGCGAGCGGCCGCTGCGTCGCGGAGCGCGCGGGGCGGCTTGTCGACGAACCCTGTGACAACGAAGCGCTCGCGCAGCGCTTCACGCCCTGGGATTTCGGCATCATCCGCACGCCGCTCGGCCACTGCCTCGGCGCAAACGGCGACACGCCCGCACTCGCTGCCTGCGGGCAGCGCACAACCGCTTATCGGTGGACGTCCGGGTCCGCTGCGCCATGGCGGGATCTGCGCCTGGACGGGGCGCTCTACGGCGACGTCTCGGGCACGGGCAAGCCGAGCGCGGTCTACATCGAACGCCGGACGGACGGTCCCGGCTTCGATATCTGGGTCGCACCGCTCGTTCCGGGCGTACGGGCTGTACGCTGGTATGCGAACGCGGTACGGTTCGACGCCGATGCGATCGTGCCGAGCTGCGACGGCGACGCGCTGTGCTTTGACAGCACGCGCTTCGTGCTCGGCGATTTCGCCGGCACCGGCCGCGCCGATCTCATGGCGATTGCACCCGACGCTAACGGAGGCACGGCCTTCTGGCGTTTCGCGAGTACCGGCAGCGCATTCGCCGCGCCAACCCTCTGGTACCGCAGCGACGCAACGCTTGCACCCGCGCGCGCGCAACAGTATGTGGCGGGCGATTTCGACGGAGATGGCCACGCCGATGTCCTGGCGGCGCAACGCAGCGCCGATGGCCGGGGCTTCGACTTCTGGTTGCTGACAAGCCGTGGCGTAACGGGTAACGCGCCGTCGCGATGGCTGACGGGCGTGTCGCTCGCGCCAGCAACGCAGTTCTTTGCGCTACGCGTTCCAGGCTCGCCGCGCGCGAGCCTGATCGCCGCGCAACGCAGCGACCGTTCGCTTGCGCTCGCCCAATGGACAAGCTCGGGGCAGGCATTTTCGCTGCACGATCGCGTTACTTTGCCGGCCGCCTTCGATCCCGCGTTCACGCGGATCGCGGCGGGCCCGGTCGATTCGAGCGGACTCGCCGGTCTCGCGCTGCTTGAAGCGCACGCACCGTCACCCGACGGTCGCGCCAAGACCGATGTTTGGACCATCGCGGCGGGAGGCCCGGGGCAGCGGTTCTCGGCACCGCTGCATATCGGCACGCTCGGCATGCCGTGGACCGATGCACTGCCGGCGCTGACGCGTGGCGCCGATCCCGACGGCAAGATGCGTTCGCGTCTCGTTCTGTTCGAGCGAACCGATGCCCAACTCGACGAGTATCACTACTGGGGAGGGGCGCCGGCTCTGAGCCGCTACAGCATCGAAGCGAATAACCATGCGCTGGGAAATGAGGAGCGACTTGGACCGTTGCCGGGCCGGTTCACGGAAAGCCTGCGGCTGGACCGTCTGCAATAGCGGCATTGCTGCTGCCGATTTCCGACGAGGCCACTGCGCTATCACCATGACCAGCCTTGCTGCCTATATGTCGAGTCGTGGCGGCGTCCCCACCAGGGTAGGTAGGCGTTGTTTTCGCCGCGCGCCCGGAACCAGTCCGCATCCGGATCGATCGGCACGACTTGAGGCGGTGGCGTCACCACGACTGCGACCGGATGTTCCGGATCGGTTGTTCCTGCCACGAGCACGTTCTCGCCCAGGTGGTTCGCCCGGCCGATTGCCAATACGACGTTCGTGAGCGCCGTGCCCGCCCCCATCTCGCCAAGCAGCCCCGGCGTGTTGAAGGTCTGTTTCATGAAATCGAACTCCGGCAGCGTTTCGGTCAGCGTGCGGCCTACCGTGCCGATGCGCGACGACGCTGCGTCGCTGCCCTTGCCCGCGTCGTGGATCGTGTAGCGGATATCCATCGTCGTGACGTTGGCATTGCGGGCCGCAGCTTCGATGGTGGCCTTCCACGCCCGGACCGCGCGCGTCGTCCCCACCTTCAGTTCATAGTCCTGCACGTTGCCGGTCGCCGCTTTGCCGATCCATGCGAGCGGCGCGCGCTCAGTTTTCATGTCGGGGCCCGCGAGGATCAGCAGCGCCATGTTTTCGTTGATCTGGCTGTCCTTCGGCGGAAAGCTTGGTGCATCCCAGTTCATGACCCACACGCTCTTGTCGGGGTTCGCTTGCAGATAGTCGAGCGCGCGGTTCAGCGACGTGAAGCCCGCGTTGGGGCCGCCCTGTGTGATGTGGATGTCAGGTGGCGTGTCCTTGCTCCAAAGATCGGGGGACGACTTGCTGCCGATCTCGAAGAACATCTTCATGCGGTCGCGCAGATAGGTCTGCGCTTCGGTCGGGTCAAGACGATCGGCGGGGATGGCATATTCGACGTGGACGCCCGCGAGTTCGCGCCATAACCGCTTATCTTCTGGCTGCACTGTATAGAAGTACTTGCCGTTCATGACGTATCGGTCGGCGAACAGCAGAAGCAGTCGGTCAACATATTTTTCGTAGAAGCCATCGAAGGTTTCACGCCCGTGGTTACCATAAGCAATTCCTGCGACGGATTGAAGGGTTATGAAGCTCTTGGGATCGGTCCGCACCATATCGTCGTTGCGATTCGGCTTCACGAGCCCCATCGTCCAGAGAATCTGCCACTCGGTCGGGTAATCGCGACGCTGTAGTGGATTGAGCCATTCAAGCCCGACCACCTGGACAACAAATGGCTTACCGGCATTGTCCGACGCTGCCTCCCGTGAGGTGGCCGCGCTTGACGTGACGGCTTGCGCGGGCGCCAACCCCGATATCAGCAACAACGCGCCGAAAGCAATCCCTAGCGGAGCAAGAACCAATCGTTTCATCCAGTCTCCCGTCGTCAACAGTTCATGCGGTGTCCGACTGACATGCAGCGTCAACATCAGCATCAACACGGCACTGAGCGCCATCACAACAACGGCGAACGCTAGTCTCCGCGGCCGCGTTCCGATCAGCGCGTTCATATCGCCTCCCCGAACTTCAGGAACAGGTTGCCCTCGCGCTGATCCACGATCTTGTCGGGTATCGCAGCCTCCGGATCATCATCATGAGCCCAGTCGTGAAGAAGCTGGTCTCGATACTTTCCGGTCAGGAAATACTCTGAATACCTCTTGTGTGGATCGGCCTTGTCCATACCATCACCGAACCGCCAGTCCGCTTCGATGCGAAGCTTCCACCAGTCCTCTTCCGACAAGTAGCACAGCCCAACCGCCACGTCATACGCGAGCGCCTTCTCCGCATGCATCGGATTGCTGAGCGTCGTGGAATGATTCGTCGGGTTGTTGGTCATGCCCTCGCTCAGGATCTTGTTGATCCGACCGTTGTGCCACTCGCGATAACCGGCCGGCGCATTCGCCGGATCGTCCTCGCCCGTCACCTTGCCGTCGGCATCCACCCAACCCGATCGGAAGCCGCGTTCGGCATCGCGACGCGCCTCCTGCCGCAACATCGCATGGTCCTCGTAGCGCTGCGCCGCCTCGCTCTCCCACGTGCCCTGCGCCTCCGTGTCGCTCAGCGTGACAGGCTTGCCCTTCAGGTCTGCCGCCGCCGGCACAAACGAGTCGTATGGATCGTCCGCCTTCGCATCGGTCGATGCCTTATGCGTATTGCGCGCCGCCGACGGCGGGTCGTAACTCTCGTTGAAGTGGCTCACGAGTCCGTCCACCTCGACCTTCACCGGCTTGCCATACCGCAGCGCCACCGGCTCGAACGGCTCGTCCAGCTTCGGCGCCGTCACCGGCACCGTCCACTGGGGCGGTGGGTCCGCATTGACCGGCAGCTTGATCAGCAGTGTCGCGAAATAAAGCAGCGGCGCACTCGTCAACGTGCCGATCTGCCCGAGTGGGTTGTCATTGGCGCGCAATGCTCTCGACAGCCCAAATTTCGCATCCGGCGAGGCCGGATACCAGAAGCCCTTTTGCTGGTTCACGCTCGCGCGCCAGTCGTTTTTCCAGTAATCGTATGCGCCGCCCAGCGTCTGGCCCACCGCGTAGCCCGTCGCGAACACGCGCTGCGTGAACACGCCGTGACCGCCCGTCTGCTCGATCTCCTCGGCGCTCAATCCGCGCCAGCCGATGCCCTGCACCGTCGTCGCCGAAATCACCTGATCGTGCGGGCAGCAGTACAGCGTCACCCGACCATACGTATGGCCGTTCAGCCCGTGATCGGTTCGGTCCTGTGCGGCGCTATACGGCTTGCCGCCTTCGGCCGTGCGCGTATTGCCCATCTCCTCGTCGATCTCGCCCACGTCCTGCTCGCACTGCGCGCGCTGGCGCAGAATCTCGAAGAAGTTCTTCAGCGTCTCGGCGCGAGCGGTGAACGTTGCCCGGCCCCGGTTCCCCTGCGCATCGCGCGACACGCGCTGCGTCCAGTTGTCCATGCCCAGCTTTTCGACCAGGCTGTACGGCGGGTTCGCCAGCACATAGCTGTCCGCCACGCACCTTCCCGTCATACCAAAAGGATCGGTCACATCCGACATCCGTTCGCCAAGGAACGCCGCCGCCATCCCCACCATGTTGCCCTGGCTGTGACACACGACCGTGATCGGCGCGTCGGCCTGCTTCTCACGGATCGACTTGATCAGCTTCGCGAGCCGCAGCGCGGCCATCACCGTATAGGCGCGCGGCGGCGTCCGATAGACGAGACGCGGCGTCGGGTTCATCGCCTGCACGG
>CBJLAJ010000216.1:0-6016 GCA_966421005.1 uncultured Paraburkholderia sp. | reverse complement strand
CGAAACGGCTGCGTCGCCAAAACGCGTCGTTGCGTTGTGACGAATTTCCTTGGTGGGAGAAGTCCGCCGCGATCGCAGCCGCTTCACCGTTCGCGTCAACGATTTGCTTGACCACTCGATCGAGTTCTTCCTTGCGGCGGGCTGCAACCACGACCTTTGCACCGCGACGGGCCAGTTCAACTGCCGAGGCACGTCCGTTGGCTCAAGCTTCAATGACCGACGCCGCAGAGTTGGTAGAGAACGGGCGCAAGCCGCTGACCAGTCCAGCAATCGGCCTTGCCACCGCGATGAACGCAGTCACAGCAACTGCATCCACGACGCGGACGAACGTTGCCCGATTCCAGGGTACAAAGTGGTGACATACGAGGCGAGTCGGCTTCTCAATACTACATCGGCGCTTCGCAATCATCGGCCGCAACAGGCGATCCGTCGGAGGCTGTGCCGCTCCCCGCGCGAGCCCACGCCCCATGATCCAACCCAAGCGCGAGCCAAGTAGTAATCTCACCAGGCGACACCGGCGTGCTGAAATGAAACCCTTGAAACTCGTGGCACCCCGTTTCTCTCAGAAAATCCACCTGTTCCGGCGTCTCGACCCCTTCCGCGATCACATGCATCTTCAACCGTTGCCCTAGCGCAATAATCGCCGCAGCAATAGCCCGATCATTGGCATCGTTCGGCAACTCACGCACGAATGACTGATCGATCTTCAATCTAGCCACGGGTAGATGCTTGAGCGCGCTAAGACTGGCATAGCCCGTTCCAAAATCATCGATCGCGAGCTTGACACCCATCTTCTCCAACCGCTCCATCGTCTCGATGGAATGCTCGAGGTTCTGCATCAACAAGCTCTCGGTCAACTCGAGCTCCAGATATTCCGGCGCCAACCCCGTATCGGCGAGTGCGCTCGACACCGCTTCGACCCAACCCATCTGCATGAATTGCCGAGCCGAGACATTCACGGACATCGTGACGGGCGGCAGCCCTGCGTCCTGCCAGCGCCGGTTTTGCAGGCACGCTTCACGCAGCACCCAATCGCCGATAGGGATGATCAACCCGGACTCTTCGGCAAGCGGGATGAACTCCGCGGGAAGAATCGTCCCATCGGTCGGATGATCCCAGCGCAACAACGCCTCGACACCAAACATCCGACCATTTTGCGCATCGATCTGCGGCTGATAAGTCAGCCGCAACTCACCCCGAGCCAGTGCTTCGCCCAACTGAGCCTGATGAATCAGCCGCTCCCGAACATTGTGATTCATCTCTGGCGCATAGAGCTGATAATTATTCCGACCGAGCTCCTTCGCGCGATACATCGCTGCGTCGGCATTCTGCAAAAGCGTATCGGCCGAATCGCCATCGGCCGGATACATTGCAACCCCCATGCTGCACGTCACGTGATAACACTGTCCGGCCAGCTCCACCGGTTCCAGTATCGTTTCGCGCAAGCGCTTGGCGGCGGTCTCGATCGCCTGCACATCGTTGCGATCGCAATCGATGACGAGAACGAACTCGTCACCGCCCAGCCTCACCACCGTATCCGTCGAGCGCACGCATCGCGCCATCCGCGCCGCGGTTTCCTTGAGCAGATCGTCGCCGGCGCTATGTCCCAGGCTATCGTTGATGAGCTTGAAATTGTCGAGGTCGACGAACACCACGGCCACGCTGCGGTCATAACGCTGCGCCTGCAAGATCATCTGTCCGAGCCGATCGGGCAGCAGTGTGCGATTCGGCAGTCCCGTCAACGCATCGTGAGTCGCCATGTGGTGGATGCGTTTCTCGGAGGCGGTGCGCTCGATGGCAATACCGGCAAGGCGAACGGCGAGCTCCGCCGCTTGCGCTTTGCTATCGACGGGCTCGGCATCGCCATACGTGAACAACGCAAGGGAACCGATAGCACGCCCGTCGTGGCCCAGAATCGGGAGCGCACGGCAATGCGTGAAACTCAGCGCCGAGCCAGCGAACGCTCCCGCGATTCCAGCGTCGCTGAGACTTCGATTCACGGGTTCGCACGAGTAGACGGGCAGCGTAGCGGGGCTTGCGTCGGGCCCGATCGGCTCCCCATCGACGAGCGCGGAAAAAGCGGGTGGCAGCGTAGGGGCGGCACCGAGCCGCGCGTGTATGCCGTCGTCATCGCGCAGCACAATCGCGCCGGCGCACCGCGAAATCTGCGATTGAAGCACCCGCACGATCGAATCGAGGACGTCTTCGAGCGGTGCGCTTGTCGCGATCATTTCGAGCACGCGGATCTGCTCGGCGCGTCGCACCTCGGCATGCTTGCGCGACGTGACGTCCCGCACGATGGCAACGAGTCCGTCGTCAACGCGCACGACTCGGCGGTGTAACCAAAGACGCGTGCCGTTCTCGCGCGTCTGCATCCATTCATGCTCTTCGAACGTGTCGCCACGATAGACGGCCGAGAATTCTTCGCGAATGCGCCGTGCGTCTGCGCCCGTGAACAACGTTTCGGGCGAAGCACCCAGCGCATATTCCCGACGCTTTCCGATGAGCTCGAGCCCGCGCCCGTTGACTTCGCGAAGTACGAAGCTCAGCTCGGCCGAAGACCCATGGGAGCGGGTACTGTCATGCGGAATTCGAGCAACGAGATCCCAAACGAAGAACGCATCGAGACTGGCTTCGGACGCTACCAGATAAGTCTGCTGCACGCGCCGCGCGCGGCTGCGGCTTTTGGCGAGCTGTCGGCTCTTCAAACTGAGAATGGCCGACAGCAGTAGCACGAGCGCACTAACCACAGCCAGTGCACGCAGCTGATTGCTGCGCTCGCGCCCATAGCGTTCGAATTGTTCCGATTGCGAGAGACCGACTATCGCAATGAGCGGGAAGCCGCGCAGCACGCGGACGTCTGTGAAACGCTTCGATCCGGCATCCCAGGGTTGAATGCCGAGCGATGCGGTCGACCGCGCGCTGAGCATCGATTGCGGAATCGTTTGACCCCAGGCCACCGCCTCGCCATGCTGCGCGACGCGCATGGTGCCGTCCTTGCCCAGCAACGCGAGCACGCCGTCGTTGCCGATTCGCGCGAAATCGTAGCCGCTCGTAAAGTAGGAAGGATCGACGGCGAGGATTGCGATGCCAGCGAAATGGCCGGATATGTCCTGCAGCGATCGACTGAAGATGATCTCCGCCGTCCCGGTGCGGGGATTGCGTTCAGTGCGACCGACATATAGCTGATCGGAGTTGCCATTCCGACACCGCAGAAAATACGGCTGTGCCGCCACATTGACGCCCTTGTCTTGCTGCGTGCTTGCGACGATATTGCCGCGAGCGTCGGTGATGGCCATGCGAAATACGATCGGCGAGGGCAGCATGGCGCGATCTTGCAATTGCGCGAGCGCCGCATCGCCGGACATGGCGTACGCATAAGCGACGGTCTTCAAAGTCTGATCGATCGCTTCGAGGCTGCGGACGACCTGCGCCTCATACGCATCCGCCAATCCGCGCGCGAGTTGCACCGCGGTTTGCGCCGTGGCATCGCGTTCATGATCGAGCAAATGCAGCGCGCCGATCCATGCTGAAGCGATCAGCACGAGTGCAAAAAGCGGGAACAGCACATAATCCTCGGCTATCCGCCGACGCAGGTACGCCGCGATGCCGCCCATGCGCGAGCCCGGGCGCGCGGGATGCGATGCACCGTCGCAGCGGACCTTAGCGGGGGGATGTTGCTCGCTCATGTGTTTGCCAGGTCTTAGCGCAACAACAGCACGGCCTTCACGCTGGAATCGAGTTCATGCTCGTCGATATAGCCCAGGGCGTTGGGGTGATCCGCTACGAATCGCTTGATCGTAGCCACATCGTTGAATACGCGCGGCGGCTGTGCGCTGCCCGTGAAGATCAGCTTCGACCAATACGCGCGCAATTGCGCGGGCGACTTGCCCGTCACGATCTCATAGAATTCACCGCGGTTCGCACCGGTGTCCGCTTGATCGAGCGGAATGGCCTCGGCGCCGCCGGGCAGTTGTGCCGTGCGAGCCAGATAGATATCGGCGACTTCGGATTTCGTGAGCGTCGTAACGGGGCTTTTGTTCGAAACGATGACGACGAGGTGAGCCTCGGACGGTGGCGTCACTGCCAACGAACCGCACAACCCGAATAGTGCATTGAGCACCAGGGTTTGAAATCGTCGCATTCTTGGGGCGCGCATCGCTGGGCCTCAGAATACGAAGTCGAGCGTCGCCGTCACGACATTGGCGCTTGGACCCAGTCGAAAATCCGGCGTGAAATTCGTGAACCACCCGGTGGAGTTGGCCGGCGCGGACACATGGTCGTACTGCACTTTCAGATCGACGTTCTTGGCGAAGTCCCATCGCACGCCCGCTGACAGATCCCGCTCGCCGAAATTCATGTTCATGACGGACGTCGGATGGTCGAGCGAATGTGCTTGCGCGTAGGTGACATAGGGCGTCAATCGCGCGACGCGTATGCCCGCTGTCGCATAGCCGCCGATATACCCAGGCGAAAGACCCGTGGCGGTTTGACGAGCGATCTCCGCTTGCACGAACCACTTGGACATATCGAGGCTCGCGCCCGTCGTGTACACCGTGGAGGACGATTGCGGGGCGAAGGGCAGTTGCAGATGCGCGTGCATGTAAGCGACACGCCAGGTAAAAGGCCCGCGCTCGACCGTATCGAATAGTCCGAGGACACCTGTTGCCCGCACGCGATAGGGGCCGGGCACGCGGAAAGTGGTGGCGCCGGCGATCAAACGAACCGTATCGGTTACGCTGCCGAAGTGCATCCGGTACGAGACGTCGATCCCATCGCTGTTCGTGACGGGTTCGAGGTTGTACAACGCTCGCGGCACGCGGACCCACGGCAGGGCGTAGCCGACTTCGCTATAGTCCGCGGCCAGAAAATTCGGCATCTCGACGCGGCCAACGCGGACGTTGAAATCCGGCGTAAACGCGTAGTTGACATTGGCCCATACCAGGGCGGGTCGAAACCGGGAGGCATAATCCTCGTGCGCAACGACTTGCACCAACGCCGAGATTTTTTTCGTGAAATGGGCTTGCAGCTGCAAGCCGAGTTTCGAATCGTTCCCGAAATCGAGATTGCGGCTTGCGCCGGCGCCCGAGGGCTGGAACTGCGTGGAGGTAAAGTCCGCCGTGGACAGGCTCGAATAGGTGGCGCCGAAGGTGCCAAAACCACTGAGGGCAAACATTGAAGGCTGGTCCTGTGCGCGCGCATCGGGCGCGATGAAGGCGATTGCCGCGACGCATATCAGCGATATCGACGCGAATCGAGCCGGTCCCAACCTCATGGATGTTGCCCCACGCCGGAAATTTCACAGGCTCGATGTCGCCGGCTTGCTTGACCTTCTCACCTTCGATATTCACTGCCTAAGGCAGTTAGCTTGTTTACGGAATAAAGTGCGCGAACTTGAGTGCTCCGTTCTGACGTTTGCGCGGCGAGCCCTTCAGACATACCGCGAGCACGTGCTATGACGCGAGGACATCGGCGACGAATGAGCTTGCGAATGGCATGTGTTTCGCATGTCCGGGAATCCTTGAGGCGGAAACTAGGCACCCAGTCAAAACATCATTGAGGCGACGCTTAAAATCTCACTGCTGAGCGCCTGGCCGTGGTGATGACTGTATTCATCGGGCGGCAAATCTGGAGGTGCTGCGAGCGAAACGCACTCAACTCGAGATCGAGTTGACGGAGACCAAGGTGAAAGCTGCGATGGAGGAGATCGAGATGACTAGCACAAAGGAAAACGGCCGCTTGCGCGGCCGCCTCCTCTTTTGCGTCTTGGAGCCCGGCGTCCATCCGAAGAGGGAGCTGCAAAGCAATTTAACCCAAGCGCTTACAGCGCAACTATAGCACGCATGCTAAAACAGATCAAAGTCAACCCGGCCGGGAATCTGGCATTCGTTCAGGCCTTGTCGCACGCGCGGTTGAGCAACTACCGCAGCTTCTTCGGTGCGACAGACGACGCCCAGGCGCTCGGGCTCCACCAGTGGAACAGCGAGTTGAGCGCAGAATTGTTCCGCACGATCTC
>CBJLAJ010000215.1:0-6030 GCA_966421005.1 uncultured Paraburkholderia sp. | reverse complement strand
TTCATATATGGTCGCCTCCCATTTGCAAGGTGATTATTCGAGAAGAGGAGGGGGGTTGCGGACGTACATCGCGGGGCGCAGTCATCGTTGATCACAGCGCGGCGAGCACGGTATTCAGCTCCGTCAGCAGGCGGTCGGCATCGTTCGCTCCGAATACCAGCGGCGGTCGGATCTTCAGCACGCTCGCATCTGGGCCTGTCGCCGAAATCAGCACGCGCCGCTGACGCAATCCGTTGACGACCTTGAGGGCAGTCGCGATGTCGGTGTCCTTCTTCGCGCGATCACGCACCATCTCAACGCCGAAATACAGGCCCGAACCGCGCACATCGCCGATGCATTCGTATTTCTTTGCCAGCGCGTTCAATCCCTCGAGCAAGATCGCGCCGACCCGTTGCGCGTTGTCCAACACGTTCTCGTCGCGCAGCACGTCGAGCGTGGCCTGCGCGGCAGCGATCGCCACCGAATTGCCGCCGAACGTGTTGAAGTAGCGCATGTCCTGACCGAAGCCAGCGACGACCTCGGGGCGCACGACCAGTCCCGCCACCGGATAACCATTACCCATCGGCTTACCCAGCGTCACGATATCGGGGGCGACGCCGTGACGATCGTGCCCCCACATATGTGTTCCGCTGCGACCGAAGCCCGACTGCACCTCATCTGCGATGAACAAGCCGCCCGCGCGGCGTACCACCTCGGCCACCGGCGCGAGGACATCGGTCGGGTTAGCGAATACGCCATCCGACGAGAAGAACGAATCGGCGATGAACGCCGCCAGGCCGCCGCCGTGACGGCGGATGTCCTCGATTTGGAACGCGACGTGCTCGGCCATGCGCTGGCCGATCTCCGACGGCGTCATGCGATACGAGTCGGGGGCGGGCACCGTTCGTACGTAAGGGCCGAGCAAGGCCTTGCGACCGAGTGACGGCGAAAAGCTCGATGTGAGGTGCGAATTGCCGTGATATGCCTCGCTGGTCACGATCACGCCCGTTTTGCCGGTGTGATGCATCGCGATACGCATAGCCAGATCATTGGCCTCGGAACCCGTGCAGGTGAACATCATCTGGCCTTCGCGGATCGACGTGTTGAACGTCGCGCGCAGGTCCTCCGCATAGTCGAGAATCGGGTCCTGCATGTAACGGGTGTGGGTGCAGAGCGTCGAGAGCTGACGGGTTACGGCATCGATAACGCGCGCATTGGCGTGCCCGACGCAGACGACATTGTTGTAGGCATCGAGATAGTCGTTGCCCTGATCGTCATACAGATAGACCTTCTCGCCGCGCACGATCTTTACGGGGTCGGCGTAGAACAGTCGATACGACGGGCTGAGCAGCTGCAGCCGGCGCGCAATATGCTGTTGCGCGTGGGCGTCGAGGTGGGAGATTGCCGACGGATTGAATCCGTTCGGCATGTCGCCTCGCAGTGCATGCGGAGGTGTCGTGGCGACGGGATCAGTCAGCGGTTTCGACTGCGACGTTTGAGTGGTGTCCATAAGTGGTCTGTAAAGGCAGTTGAGCGGGGCGGGGCGGCGAAAGCGCTAAAGCAGGGCGCGGGAAACGGTCTCATGGTCGCGTTGCATGAACCAGCGCAGATGCTCCCATCCGGGCCGCGTGAAGCGCAGGATGTAGGCTTCGTTTTCCGGAAACAGCATCGCTCGCCATGACGTGAGTAAGGCGCGGGTCGCTACGCGCGCCATGGCGAGATGCGGAATCAGCATGAGTTCGTCGGCGCTCAGGCGGGCATGCGCGAGATAGCCGCGCACAAGTTCGCGCGCCTGAATGAAAAGATCGTGCGGGCCGTCGGCGTCGAAGTCGAGCGGAAACTGGTTCATGACAGCCGTCGCGACGTCGATGGCGACCGCCGTATGCACCGTGTCGCCAAAGTCGATGATCCCGCTGACGAAGTTCGCGCCGCCCGGGTTGGCGACGATGTTCGAACGATTGAAGTCGTTGTGCACGACCTGTGTCGGACAGCATCGCAGGGCCGGTTCGATCGCTGCGAAGCGCACGAAAGCCTGCTCGATCAGCAAGCAATGCAAAGGATCTTTGATATGCGCCTGCAACCCCGCCAGACTCCCTAAGTGCTTCACGTCCCAAGCCAGTACCCGATGCTCGTGCGGATGGCGAAAGCTGGCCAGGGCCAGTTGTAGCCGCGCCAGCACCTCGCCGACCTCGTAATGATTGACCGCGCTGGCGTGCAGGACGTCGAGCGGCACGCCTTCGAGGTAGCTGTAGAGCCGAGCGGTACGGTACGGTTGTGTGGACGACGCCACGGGTACCACAAACCGTCCGTCGATACTTGGTAGCACGCGCGGCACCGGCAAGCGCGGCGCGACGTCGGCGATGTGCCGCATGGCGGCGACCTGTAAATCGAGTTCCTCATCCGTCTCCCCGGGGTTGGAGACTTTCAGGACGTATTGCGCGCCATCGCTGGCGTCGATACGAAAGGTGTCATCCTTCTCCGTGGAAAACCTTGTCGCTGCGCCATCGATGCCATAAACGCTGCGCATGATTGCTATCGCATCTAGATTGTCCAGACGTGGAAAACTGACCGACAGCCCGCTGGCCAATAGCGTTTCGAGGGCAACGGGGGGCGTGCAACATGGGCTTCCGGATGTGCTGTGTGTGAGCATGGGCGAGCCAGCGCGAGAGGTGTGGGCGACAGTATTGCGGCACATTTGCAACGTGCCGTCCGCTTGAGGATAGGCGTCATGGCCAGAGCACGATGGCGGTGCGCGGCCGCCGTTCAACGGGCGGCCACGGTGGCGGATATCGCTCACAGGCCAAGTTGTTCGGCCAGCTCGATGACGCTCTTGACCGGCGTGTAACCGTATTCCGGCGCTTCCGGTTCATGGCCGCGCAGCACGTGGGCCTTATGGACGATGCCCAGATCGTGGGCGGTCATCAGGTCATAGCGCGGACTGGATGAGACATGCAGGATTTCGTGAGGCTGTACGTCAAGCTTCTTGAACATATATTCGAAGGCCAACATCCGCGGTTTATAGGCGCCGGCGTCTTCTGCGGTGATGACGGCATGAAACGGCGCGCCGAGCTTTTCAATATTGCTCATGATCTGCGAGTTGTCCGCGTTGCTCAGGCCAACCAGCTTGTATTTCTTCGCAAGGCGCGAGAGGCCCTCGGGCACATCCGGATGCGGGCCCCACGTCGGCACGGCCAGATAGAACTTTTCTGCCTCGCGTTCAATGAAGGGCACGCCGATGCGTTCGCAGGCGCGGCGCACGGAGTTGATGACGACGTCGCGGTAGGGCTTCCATGCGCCGAGCACTTCGTCACGGCGATAGGCGGCGAACAGCTTGACGAAACGCTCCAGCGTATCGCCGCGGAGTCGATCTCCGTAGATTTCTCGCGCCATGTCGGCCATGCGAAAGTTGACGAGGGTGCCGTAGCAATCGAACGTGATGAATTTCGGCTCGAAGTCGATCATGTCTTCAATCTCGATGAGTGACAAATCTGGGACTTTTGAATGAGGGCTTGCCGCAAGCGGCTTCAGGCAAGCACCGATAGCGATGTCGGTACATGAAATTTACACGCCAACGACTTCGCGACTACGCCGAATTGGTTACGCCAAAAAACAAGATTCCGCCGTTTCCAGGCGGATTCGCGGCACTTCGTGCGGCATGAAATGACGCGATGCAATATCCCGAAGGCGCGATGTCGGAACCTATCGCAGCCATCGAAGCCTCCGGCGCCGGAATCGGCTGCCGGATAGCTTACGCTGCTCGAAAGCGGACATTTCTAAGTAGCCAGAAGCGGACATTACTAAAAAGCCCTAACATCGATAACGTTGATAATTTAGATTATGTCAAATCATAGAATAGATACGCGGAAACGCCTCCCCAACCTCCCATTGAAAGGCAGGCAACGGCATGGACTTTGCGTTCTTTCTGAAAGCAAAGAGCGGCTCCATCGAGTATGCCCGCGCTTGCCCGGCGACACCCGTGACTATCGCGCCCCGGCGCGAAGGAGGAAGACATGGGACCATCGGTGCGTCCATCCCCTGCGATGCCGGTGCTGCCTGTTGTCCTCGTCTATCCTGGAGGGCGCACGGCAGTTCGTACTGGTCACGAGGTCGAGACACTATGGGAGCTCGCCCGGCAGATCGCTGACCTCAAGGGCACAAGGCTTGCGGGCGAGTTCAATGCCATGCACGCATATCCCCCCTATGGTTACCTGGTGCCTGGCGACACGCTGACGCTTGCAGAGGCGCACAAGCTTGGTGTGCATTCGGAGCGCGATCTCTTTGGCGGCGCCGTGCCGTTTCCGTTTGTTGCGACGAAGCTGATCGCACATCGCTTGCCCGATGACGCGCAGGCTTCGCCGCCCGGGTGGTCCCAGGTATTCGGCGAGCACACTGCTTCGCTGGTTCTGCCGGGCTACTCCGCGTTCTCGCGGGACGATGCCCGTCACGCGGCACGCGTGCTTTCGCAGGAAGGCCCGGTACGGATCAAGCGCGCATACGGAATTGGCGGAGCGGGACAATCACTGGTTGCGGATATGGATGAACTCGAAGCGGAGCTCGGTGCGCTCGGCGACGCGGCGTTGCGAGCCGAAGGCATCGTCGTCGAGCGGCATCTTGATCCAATTGAAACGCTGAGCGTCGGCCAGGTCATGCTTGACGACATGGTGGCAAGTTACTACGGCGTGCAGCATCTGACCGTCAACAACCATTGCCACCATGTATATGGCGGCACCGACCTGGTCGTCATACGCGGCGGCTTCGACATGCTCGAGCGGCTCGATGTCACGAGCGACATTCATGAGGCGATAGTCAAGGCGCGCGCGTTCGATGCCGCTGTGCAAAACGACTACGCTGGATTCTTCGCTTCGCGGCGCAATTACGACGTTGCCTGGGGCATCGACGCACAAGGCGTACGCCGTTGCGGCGTGCTCGATCAGTCGTGGCGGGTGGGAGGAGCAACGGGCGCCGAAATTGGCGCATTGCGCACGTTCAGGGCGCACCCCCAGGCGTATGCGGTGCTCGCCTCGACGCGCGAGCTTTATGGCGCAGACGCGCAGATACCCGAGGGCGCCTGCCTTATCTATCGAGGCGTCGATGCCAAAGCAGGCGCCATCACGAAGTACTACACCGTGGATCCTCATACCTTGCAACGGAGCGGCAACAGATGACAGCGGAACGTTATGGCGTGCAGATCAAGGTGAAACAGGGCTTCCTCGACGGTACCTTTCTCGCGCCCAAGGCAGCCGTGCCTGGCGTTCTTTTCGTGCATGGTTGGGGCGGCAATCAAGAACAGTATCTCGAGCGCGCGCGGCAGGCCGCGGCACTCGGGTGCATTTGCCTGACCTTCGACCTGACGGGACATGGGCGCACGCGGGCCGAACAACAAAACGTGACCAGAGAAACCAACTTGCAGGACCTGCTTGCGGCATACGATGCGCTCGTCGCGCATCCGTCGATCGACCACGATGCAGTCGCCGTGGTGGGGAGCAGCTACGGCGGTTATCTCGCGGCGATCCTGACGGAGTTACGCCCTGTGCGCTGGCTGGGTCTGCGCGTGCCGGCGCTCTACCTCGACGAAGGCTGGAATACACCGAAGCGCGCGCTGCATGTCGAACATGATCTCGTCGCGTATCGCAAACGCATCGTGCCGTCGTCGGACAATCGTGCGTTGCGCGCGGCTGCCCGTTTTGGCGGCGACGTGCTGCTCGTCGAATCGGAGCATGACGAGATCGTGCCGCACGCCGCTGTCGCCAGCTATCTGCAGGCTTTTTTGAATGCGCACTCGCTCACGTACCGGATCATCGAAGGCGCGGATCACGGGCTATCGGACGACGCCAGCCAGCGGGCGTATACCGCCCTCGTCGTGAACTGGCTCTCGGAGATGGTCGCGGGTCACCGTGCGGGCGTCCGGGGGGCGGCGCCGGCTCCTGCGAAGACGTAGGAACCATAACAACCTGTGCCGGCGGTGCCAAGACGCAATCATCGCCCCGCACCCTACGGGGCTATGCCGCTTGTAAGCCACGCACGCCCAATCTGCCTCTTATCCCCCTCGTA
>CBJLAJ010000214.1:0-6057 GCA_966421005.1 uncultured Paraburkholderia sp. | reverse complement strand
GATCAATCCCGAGTCGTCTAGAACCATCGCCGGCTATCAACGCCACCGCGCCGAGTACACACGCCATCCCCCACCACTGCGCCGCGCCGATCGACTCATGCAGCACAAAAGCGGCCAAACCCGCCGCCGAAATCGGCACGACCGCCGTCAACGCGCTCGCTTGCGCGCCGTCGATGCGCTGGGCGCCCGCAAACCACAGCATGAAGCCCGCCACCGTCGGCACGAGCGCGTAGTACACGACGCCCGCAATCGCCGCGGCATCGACGCTGCTCGCCGAATGCCTCTCGAATAACGCCGGAACGATCGAAAGCGCGAGCCCGATGCCCGACATTAGCGTCGATAACTGCAGCGGCGACACTGGCGTACGCAAACGCTTGTTGAGCAGAATGAAGAAACCCTCGCAAAACACCGCGGCAATCACAAGGAGATTGCCAAGCAACGCGGAAACAGCATCTCGCGCAGCAGGCGATGCGCCGCCCGGCGCGCCGGATGCGCCTGGGACACCAGCGGTGCAAACGAAAACACCTACCGTTGCAAGCGCAACGGCCGCGATCGTCATGGGCCCCGGCCGCTCCCGTAAAGCGAACACCGCCACGAGGGCCGCGACCACCGGCATGGCGCCGGCGATGACCCCGGCGTCCGTCGCGGACGTCATGCGCATTCCGCTCAACAGAAGCACGGTATAGCCCACACTGCCGGACGCGGCCTGCACGACCAGCAGCAACATTTCTCGCCCATCGAGCCTCGGCCACCGCTGGCCGGTCAGCCGCATCGCCAGCACGAATATCGGAAAAGCGAGCGCGAAGCGCAACGCCGTGGCCGTGAACGGCGGCAGGCCACGCGCGATCAATTTGCTGGCAACGACCGTACTGCCGACGCCAACCATCGCCAACGTGCAAAAGAGGTACCCCACCCAACGCGAATCCATCTGCGCCACTCCGTTTATCTACCTGGATGGGACGCAGCTTAGATACGCACCGGGGAGCAGTCTTGAACGAAATTGCAGAGGCTTCGCTTATGAGCCGATCAGCGAACGGCCGCGGCGAAATTCGCCGGCGTGATGCCATATAGACGAACGAACGCGCGAGTCATATGGCTCTGGTCGGCAAATCCGGCGCCGGCCGCCGCATCCGCAAGCACCGAGCCCGTTTCAATCAGTCGACGCGCGAGCGCGACGCGCCGCTGGATCAGATAGGCATGCGGAGGCAGACCCGTCTCGCGCGTAAATTCGCGCAGCAATTGAAAGCGGCTCAATCCGGCGTCGGCCGCGAGCGCCGTGAGAGTCAGCGCGCTCGTCGGATCGTCGTCGATGCACATGCGCGCACGCGCTACCGCGTGCGTCGCCGCATGCGCGCGCATCGTGGATCGCGAGCGCACGCAAACGGTGGTATGCCGCGCGATGACATCGGCAAGCAAGGCGAAGACCGCCTCTTCGCCCGCCAGCTGCGCGACGGGCATGTCACGCGCGAGCGCACGGTAAAACGCCCTTTCGAACAATGCGGCGAAGCGCGCATCGCGCAACACAGGCCGCTCGATTTCGAACGAGGCGTTCCCGCCAACTTCCAGGTCCCTTGCAACGTCGTACATCAGGTCAGGCGAAATGTAGAGCATGCGCCATGCACGGCCTCGTTCGTCGAGCGGGCTGCCGTCATGCACTTCCCCCGGATTGACCGTAATGGCGTCCCCCGCGCGGGCCTCGACAGGTCCCCGGCCGCTCGCCGAATGCTGTCCGCCAAGCACCACGAGCCCCATACCGAACCGCTCGTGCGAGTGGCGCGCAAACGTTTGCGTCGTATCGGCCGACGTGGCCTCGACTCCATCGATCGAGGAGCGATACATCAGCACGCGCGCGCCGTTTTTCCGTTTCATTTGCGCGCGCGCTTGCCCGTGTCGGGGTCCGCGCCGGCACCGCCTTCGCGCACGCTGCCCTGAGAAATGCTGGCGCCCGGCGCAACGCTATGCGTCAGCCAGACATTTCCGCCAATGACAGCTCCGCGGCCGATCGTCACGCGTCCGAGTATCGTTGCGCCCGCATAGATGACGACATCGTCCTCGACGATAGGATGCCGGGCATGCCCCTTGACGAGCGCACCGTCGCTACCCGACGGAAAGCTCTTCGCACCGAGCGTCACCGCTTGATAAAGGCGTACGCGCTCCCCGATTACCGCGGTTTCGCCAATCACGACGCCAGTGCCGTGATCGATGAAAAAACTTGGACCGATTTGCGCGCCCGGGTGAATGTCGATGCCCGTCGCCGAGTGTGCGATCTCATTGATGAAGCGCGCGAGCAGCGGCACGCCGAGCCGATGCAACGCATGTGCGAGCCGATGATGCATGACCGCCAGCACGCCCGGATAGCAAAGCAGAATCTCCGTAATATGCTGCGCCGCGGGGTCCCCTGCGAAGGCGGCTTGGATATCGCTGACGAGCAATGCGCGAATGCCTGGCAGCTCGGTGCCCAGCGAGCGCGTGATCTCGAACGCGCGCTGAGCCAGCTCGAGCTCCGCGGTCTGCGCGTGCTCAGGCAGGAACCGCAACGCCCGACGCACTTGCTCGCAAAGCAAACGCAACGTGGTTTCCAGCGTATGGCCGACATAGTAGTCGACCGTTTCGTCTGTCAGGTCGGGCGCGCCGTAGTGCGTGGGGAACATTGCCGCGCGCAAGCCGTTGACGATACCGACGATCGCCTCGCGCGATGGCAATTCGCGAATGCCGCGAGGATGGCGCGTGCGATGCAGCTCTTCGCGCGAAGCACGAAGCTCGGCGACGATCTGCTCGAGCCCCCAGTGACGGGAGGACGGAGTGGACATGATATGAGCGGACGCCGCCTGCGGTGCGGCCGGGTAGTGACACTTCCGAGAGAGATTACCGCGTTTTGCGCAAAGGCGGGCGGCCGGGCCTGCCGGCGTCGGCGGTCAAACCGTCAGACTGCTGGCGTCGATCCATCGCACCGCCCAATCGCGCGCATGCGCGATCGCCGCGGCTTCGTCGCCAAAGCGCAGCTCCGCCGGAAAAAAACGGTTCGCCACGAGCTCGCCATCGCTCGAACGGGAAATCACGACGTATGGCTGGTACGCGCCATCCCCGGTCCGCGCGGGAGCGCAGTTCAGCAAATATCCGCGATGCGTGAATGCAGCGTCAGAATGCATGGCTCGCCTGCCTCCGATACCCATTTTTATATACTGCTCGCCAGCGGGTCGCATAGGCCCGGCGCGGCGGCGAAGCGGGCGAGCAACCATGCTTTGGCGTGGCGGCCAGCTCGCAGGATAGGAATCATACTCCCTCGAAAACGCCTCTTCTATCGGAAATAAATCGGTCCAGGGCGGCCGCGTTACCGCGTGTTGCGGCAAACGCATCGCAACGCGAGCGTGAGCCGAACCCGGAACGACACTTGCTCCCAGTCGGCCCCCATTCGTTCGCCTCTGTTCGGATAGGCATCGTAAAGACCGATCTTTTTACAAGCTGCCATACTCGCGCGGCGCTTGAAGTTGCGCGGCGCTGGGCTACGATGGATGCAGCACAATAAACGTGCCGGCGCGGCGCGTGAACCGAATCTTTCAAAGGAGATCGACATGAAAATCGTTGTGATCGGAGCATCCGGCACGATCGGCCGCGCCGTCTGCGCAGAACTCAAACAACGTCACGAAATCGTCGAAGTCGGCGCGACGCGCGGCGAGTTCCATGTGGATGCAACCGATCTGCACAGCGTCGAGCGCCTTTTTCATGAGCTCGGCCGCGTGGATGCCGTCGTCACGACGATGGGGGAAGTCCATTTCGGCCCGCTCGCCGAAATGACGGCCGATCAGTTCTGGATCGGCCTGCGCAACAAGCTGATGGGACAAGTCAACGTCGTACTGGCCGCCCAGCATCACATCAACGACGGCGGCTCGTTCACACTGACGAGCGGCATCCTCTCCGAAGAACCGATCCGGGGCGGTGTCAACGCGACGACCGCGAACCTCGCGCTCGAGGGCTTCGTGCGCGGCGCCGCGATCGAGCTGCCGCGCGGCATACGGATCAACATCGTCAGTCCGACGCTGCTCGAAGAATCGGCCGAGGCATACGGCGCGTTTTTCAGGGGCTTCGAAACCGTCAGCGCAAAGCGCGTGGCGGTGGCGTACAGCCGCAGTGTCGAAGGTGCCCAGACCGGACGCGTTTATCGCGTGGGTGGTTGACCGGTTCACCGCAAACGCCGGCGCGCAGCCAGCGCCGGCCCCATCACTGAGGCCGGCCAGCTGCCGCGCGTCGAGACCCGACGAAACTCAACGACGCTCGAACGCACCGTCCCGCAAACGCCAGAGCCCAAGCGGGTTCTCATCCTGTACCGCCTGGGGCAACAGTGCGCTCGGCAGGTCCTGATAGCAGACAGGCCGCAGGAAGCGCTCGATCGCGAGCGCACCGACGGAGGTCGAACGCGGGTCCGACGTAGCCGGGAACGGCCCGCCGTGGACCATCGCATGTGCGACTTCCACGCCTGTCGGATAGCCGTTCGCGAGAATGCGCCCAGCCTTGCGTTCGAGAACCGGCAGCAATTTGCGCGCAAGCTCGTGGTCGTCTTGCTCGAGATGCAGCGTCGCCGTCAGTTGCCCTTCGAGATGTTCCGCCAACTCGATCATTTCGCCGATGTCACGGCACGTCACGATCAGCGACGTCGGGCCGAAGATTTCGTCTTCGAGCGGAGGTTGTTGCAGAAATTGCGACTGCGTCGTCGCGAATAGCGCCGGCAGCGCCGCATTCTGCGCGTCGTTCGCCGCGCCGACACCCAGGCGCTTCACGCCTTGGACCTCGCCCCGGCGCGTCACGCCGTCGCGATACGCCGATGCAATGCCAGCCGTCAGCATCGTCTGCGCGCCTTTCTTTTCGAGCGCTTTCACGGCCGCATCGATGAACGTCTGCGTATCGGGCCCTTCGAGCACCACGACGAGCCCCGGGTTCGTACAGAACTGACCCACGCCCAGCGTCAACGATTCGACGAAGCCATTCGCCGTTTGCTCGGCACGCGACGCAAGCGCGCCCGGCAGCACGAACGTCGGATTGATACTGCTCATTTCGGCATAGACCGGAATCGGCTCGCGGCGCCGCGCCGCAATGTTCATCAGCGCGATACCGCCACCGCGCGAACCGGTAAAGCCGACGGCCTTGATGGCCGGATGCGCGACCAGTGCTTCGCCGACGGCATTGCCCGCGCCGATCACGAGCGAGAAGATGCCGGCCGGCAGGCCGCATTGCTCGGCGGCCCGCGCAATCGCGCGCGCGACGAGCTCGGAGGTGCCCAGATGGGCCGGATGCGCCTTGACGACGACGGGGCAACCGGCAGCGAACGCCGATGCGGTATCGCCGCCGGCCACGGAGAACGCCAACGGGAAGTTGCTTGCACCGAACACGGCCACCGGCCCCACGGGAATCTTCTGCAACCGCAAATCGGAACGCGGCAGCGGCTTGCGTTCGGGTAGTGCGGAGTCGAGCGTCGCGCCCAGCCAGCGCCCGTCGCGCACGAGCCCAGCGAAAAGCTTCAGCTGGCCGACGGTGCGACCGCGCTCGCCTTCGAGCCGCGCCTTCGGCAGTGCGGACTCGATATGCGCGCGTTCGATCAGCGCATCGCCCAATCCCATGATCTCGTCGCCAATCGCCTCGAGGAACCGGGCGCGCTGTTCGAGCGGTGCCTGGCGGAACGCGTCGAACGCCTCGCGCGCGAGCCGGCAGGCACGGTCGACGTCGCTCGCATCGCCCGCGCCGAACGCGGGCTCGATTTCGGCGTTGCGCGCCGGGTCGAACGCGCGCAGCGTGCCAGCCGTGCCGCGCACCGCCTGCCCCCCGATCAGCATGTGTCCGGTGATCTCCATCGTCAGTCTCTCCTCAGCTCAGGGATGCCAGGGCCGAGTGCCCCGGCGTCAAGTCGGAACGACGCCGTATGCGACGTCCAAACCTGCCATCTTCGCACGTTTCCGATTTTTGTGACGGACACCGAATTGGCGGATCGGAAAGCTCGGGGCCCCGTAAAAGCTCACCCTTTCCATCCCCCGTAAACACTCACCTTAGAGTGGCACCTGCTTTTCG
>CBJLAJ010000213.1:0-6060 GCA_966421005.1 uncultured Paraburkholderia sp. | reverse complement strand
TGGCAAGCGAGACGGTCGCGGGCGATCTGCTCGCCGCGCTCGTGCAAGAGCTCAAAGTCTTGCCGGATATCTGGCCGAAGCTGCCCGAGGCCGAGCAAAACGAAATCATCGACCGCGTGCGCAAGCGCGTCGGCGACAACGTGCGGCAAGCCGTGCGCCTGATCGCGAGCGAGAAGCGCGTCACGGTCGCGGCCGACTTAAAAAAGGTCGTTTTCGGCGACCATATCGAAGCGGTCTTTACGATTGCCGCGCGCGATCCGGCCCGGCTCGAACTGGCCGACTCGCGCGGTCAGGCGTGCCTCGTCGTCGTGACGGACGCCGCCGCGCATATGGGCGGTCTCGATGACGTCAAGGGCGACTCGGATCAGCGCGATCTGCCGTTAAGCGATGGCGCCGCGGTCGTCGAGCAAATGCGGCGCCGCTCCAAGCGCAAGCCGCCCGACGCGACGCCCCTGCAATAAACCGAACCCCGTCTAGCCGCGCCTGTTGGTCTCCCGACGCCTTTTGCGTCGCCGGGCGCGGTCCTTTTTTTCTTCGGAGTGCGAAGCGATGAGCAGGAACGCCAAGCGACAGCGCGAGACGATCCCGGTCGACGAAGTGATGATGGTCGACAGTTTCGAGCCGGACTATGAATCGAAGTGCCTGAACTGCGGCGAGTCGCCGACGGTGCTGGGCGTCAAAGACGGCAAGGTCGTTTATGCGTCCGATATGTGCGGCGTCTGTACCTGGGGCGAAGCGGATTGCATCGACCCGGCCAACTGGTAAAGGAGCGATCGATATGCACCTGAGTTCACGCTACACCGTCACGCTGACCGTGTACGTCCACGATACCGAGGTTCTCTACAACGCGGCCTTTGCCAAGTACCGCGATGTCGATCCGAAAATGGCGATCGAGGATTTGCAGGACGAAGAAGGCGATGTCAACGTCGAGGCGTGCCTGCAATACCTGTATGACCCTGGCGAGCCGGCGCCCGGCACCGAGCTCCATCAAGTCGAATGCGAGGAGGGATAACCCTAAATGAGTGAGCACAAGCTGCGCGACGGTCTGCCGACGTTGCCGCCCGAAATGATGAATCTGCCCATCGATGCGCGCGGCTATCCCGTGCCGTGGTTCGTCGCCTGGATCGACGGCAAGCCCGATTTCCGGATCATCGATCCGGCGAAGAAGGCGAAGGCAATCCGCTTTCATCGCTGTTGGGTTTGCGGCGAGCCGCTTGGCCGCTATCGGGCCTTCGTCATTGGTCCAATGTGCGCGGTCAATCGCGTCTCGTCGGAGCCGCCGAGTCACCTGAATTGCGCACTGTTCGCCGTGCATGCGTGCCCGTTTTTGATATTGCCGAAGGCCGAGCGGCGCGAAGCCCATATGCCCGAGGGCTCGTGCGATCCGCCCGGCATTTTCATCAAGCGTAACCCTGGCGTCGCGCTGGTTTGGGTCACACGCGAATACAAGGTATCGCGGCACGCCGACGGCGAGCTCTTTCGTCTCGGCGAGCCGAGCGCGACGCTTTGGTACGCCGAAGGCCGACGCGCCACGCGCGAAGAGGCGCAAGCGTCGCTCGATTCAGGCTTGCCGATACTGCGCGAGCACGCCGCCAAAGAGAACGCCTTACCCGAGCTCGAACGGCTGATCGAAGCCGTCGAGCCGCTTTTGCCGTAACCCTATCCGCGCCGAATGGCGCTCTTTGAGAGGAGAGCAGCATGCGACATCCGTACATGATGACGAGAGACAACCGCGACCGGAAAATAAACGGCGCTGCCGTGCTGGTCGACGTGCCGTCCCCATCGGTCGAAACAGACGACGCGCCCGGCACTGCCCGCAAAACGCCCGTGTTTTGGACGACCGAGGAAAAGATGATCGTCGCGCGCGCCATGCGCGAACTGCGCGCGAAAGACCCGAGCCTGACGAATCTCGAAGCGGCCCGTCTCGCGCAAAACGAAGCGCTCCCCGTTGATCGTCAACGCGTGCTCGCGCAAGAGCGGCAAATAACCGAGCTCGTCGCACTGATACGCGAGATCGCACTACAGGAATCGCTCGCGGCGCCACGAGAAGAGCCCAAACGCGGGCGTCCGACGCTCGAAACGGTGCGCGCCGAGCAACAGCAAATGCTCGAAGCGACTCTGCCGAACACGCCGCCGCCGTCCTGGCGCCAAGCGTTTCCAGAAAAGCCGGCATCCGAAGGCAAGCGCAAGACCCACGTTCGCTGGACGGCCGATGACAAGCGCTTGATCGCGCTTGAGAGCAAACGATTGCGATCGACGAACATCGGCATGACCCGGCTCGATGCCATCCGACAGGCCATCGAATATGCGTTGCCGCCCGAGCGGCGTCGCAATATCAACAAATTTGAGAAAGTCGCCGATTGGATCGAGGACGAATGGAAAGCGCTCGATGAGGCCGAGCGCGCCACGCAGGCCGAGCGCGAGGCCCGCGAGCGCGCGGCCGAGCTCGAACGGCAGGCCGAGGAATCGCGACGAGCAACCGAAGCGGCGCGCGCCGAGGCCGAAGCGGCTAAAGCGCTCGATCCCGCTTCGCTGCCTTTTGCAACGCTCATCGAGGCGATCGGCGTGAAGATCGCCGGCATGCTCATGCGCTCTGTCGGTGAGCAATTACAGGATTCGATCATGCAACGGATAACCGAGGCACTCGGCAACGTCACATTGCCGTCGCCACTACCCGAGGGCGCGACACGTCTGCACGCGGCGCCGCGCAATCGAAAGCCGCGCGTGCTCGTCGTCGGGCTCGTGCGCCAGCAGGAAGAAGACATCAAGCGCGCACTCGGCGAATTGTTGACGCTCGAATACGCGCGAGTCGAGCACGCGGACAACCTCGAAGACAAGGCCCGTGGCGCCGATCTGGTCGTGCTCATGACGAAGTTCATTTCGCACAAGCATCAAGACATCGTGCGACGGGTCAACGAGCATATCGTCTATCGCAATGGGGGCGTGACGGAGCTCAAACGCTGGCTCACGCAATGGATCAACGGCGAGGTCATCCCGGCCACCGCCTGAATCGAAGGGTAGTAATGAATCGCAATCTGTATGTGCTCGATGGTCATGAGCCGCGCCGCGCGCGCTCGGTGCTGGAGTGGATGCACTGGTTTTCCAATGCCGACCGCCGCGTTGCGCTCACGTGCATCGATGACTTGGAAGTGTCGACCGTGTTCGTCGGCATCGATCATGAGTTCTCGCCGCACGGTCTGCGCTACCACGGGCAAGCGCCGATGCTGTTCGAGACGGCCATTTTCACGGGCTCGCAGGTATCCCGCGTTGTCCGCCATCCCTCATGGGATGAGGCCGCGCAGGGGCACGCCTTGATCGTCGAGTGCCTACAGGATGCGATCCACAAACGACGCATCGATCCTAACCAAGCCATCGCC
This sequence comes from uncultured Paraburkholderia sp., assembly GCA_966421005.1. Lineage (GTDB taxonomy): Bacteria > Pseudomonadota > Gammaproteobacteria > Burkholderiales > Burkholderiaceae > Trinickia. The sequence goes on along the minus strand of CBJLAJ010000213.1, from coordinate 2,683 downwards.
GAGGCCGAGGCGCGATGGCTGCAACGAGGAGTGAGCGAGCATGGAAACGCTTCGTGAGGGATGGACCGAATACGAGCGCGGAGTTATCCCCGAGGAAATTTCTCGGCCTTCGCGCGAGGTTCTGCAACACGCGTTCTATAGCGGCGCGATTGCGCTAATGGCGATCGGTGAAGGGTATCGCGAACGTTGCGCGAGCGAGACCGAGCGGCGGGCCGTCCTGGAGCGCGTCGTCGACGAAATTGTCGAGTTCAATGCGTGCTGCGAAGTGAAGATGATTTTGCATATGCTCGCGGGCGTGACGCGATAAAGCGCGACTGAGTTCGACAGGGAGTATGGATCATGAGCAAGGTAACTGTACGTAGCAGCAAACTTCTGCCGCCGCCCACGGTAACGGACGCGGTACTGTTCGCGAAGTTATGGCAAGGGGTATATGCGACGGGCCACGACGGCAAGCCGCTCGTGCTCGCCATTGCCGACGCGGAGGGCCACATTGTCGAAAGCGGTGAGGCGGTTTCGCGCGACGTATGGATTGCGGCGCTCGATGCCTACTGGCGGCACCTTCGCGCGCTTGGCGTAATGCGCGAAGCGCCCGCAACGGCGGCGCGCAAGGTTCCGGTTCACACCTGATCCCCTGTGGGCAGGACCGCGAGCATGTCAATCTGTTCGCCCGCTTCCCACTCGCCGCTTACACGGTCGACGCGGATGATCCGATAGACGCCCTGGCGCGATACGAGCTCGATATCGACATAGCCCGGCGCCATGCGCCCGACCCCATCGATGTAAATCACGATCCGGTCAAACGTTTCGGACACGAGGCGGCGCACGTGCATGCGCGCGTCGAAGTCCAGCGCTTCGGATTGCGCGATCAGCGCGCGCCAAGTGCCGGCATCTGCCGCGTGCTCGGCGGCGCTAATGGCCGCGTATTCGCGCTCCATCGCCATAATGTCGGCGGCGAGCGATTCACGCCGGTCCTCTAGCTCGTTCAGCTTGGCCGCAAGCGAGCGCAGCATCTTGCCACCCTCGGCGATTGCCTCGGTGATGTTCGCAATCTGCCGCTCGATCGCCGTGCGCTCGGTACGCGCCTTGGCGATGCGCGCCGCCAGAGTGGTCGCGCCCGCCGCGCTTTGGCGTAGCGCATCGAGGTTGAACTGGTCCGCGCAAAATTCGAGGATCGCGCGCTCGATCGGCACGACGCTCGTACTGACGTTGACGCGGCAGCCGCGCGGCTTGTATGCGCCGCTGCAATACAGCCGTCGCCGGCTATCCGGCAAGGTGCCGTCGTCGCGCTGGTGGTTCATCATGTTCTGCGCCGCCATAGCCCAATTGCAGTGGCCGCAGGTACACATGCGCAGACCAGTAAGGAGCGGCGGAATTGCGCCCTTGACGCCCGCGCCGCGCCGCGCGCGTCCGCTCATCAGGAATTGGATGCGCTCGAATTGCTCGGCATCGAGCGCGGCCGGGTAGTAGCCCGGCAAAACGAACGTCTCGCCCATGACGTCGATCGAGCGCTCGCCGATCAACGCGCGGTTGCGCATGATTTCGTAGAAGCGCCCTTGCTGGGCGATGCCCCACGGAATCGTAATGCCGCGCTCCGTGAGCGTGTCGCTAATGCGGCGCGGCCCATACCCTTGCTCGTACAACTCGATCATTGCGTGCAAGACGGCCACGACTTCGGTATTGAGTTCGAACCGTTCGCCGGTCCACGTCACCCATGAGGGGTCGCGGCCGGCGCGCAGGTTGCCGCGCCACTTGCCATCGAGCCATCCCTGGCAGCGGGCGCGCAAAGCGCGCTGTACGCGGTCGCTCTTGGTGTTTGATTCCTCGTTCGCCCGCATCATGATCGTGAGCGACACCATGAGGTCAAGCGGGCTTTTCGCGATTGATGCCTCGCTATATTCCTTGTCGTCGTTGGCCGTTACCACGCGTAGGCCCGCGTGGATGATGCGAAGCAGGACGGAGAGCGCCTTATCAACGGTCGCGCGCGAGAGGCGATCTAGCGACTCGACTACTAGCACCGAGCCGGGCGCGATCCGGCCGCGCTCAACCTCTTGCAAAAACGCGCCGAGCGCGCCCTTTTCTACGTTCGCGCCGCTCCAAGCCGATAGCCCTTCGTCGCGCAACGTGAGCGACGTATCGAGCGCGAGCTTATGCCGCGCGGCCCAGGTGACGGCGTATTGCATCTGCCGCTCGCCACTGGAGCCGGTCGCTTGCTTCATACTGGAAAACCGGATGTAGGAATAGACGCGCGGCCCGCTCGTTGGGGCTTGGTTCCCCGCTTTGGCGGGGCGGCGCGCGGTAGAGATGCGATTCATGGCGGGGCTCCCTGGTGATCGGAACCCCATATTACACCTGTTTAAGTTTGGTTGGTTTGGTCTGGTCGAAGCGTAACGAACTTAACCGCCGCTAGGCGGGCTCGCGCCCTTCCCCCTTGCCCATACCCGCGCCACCGTCGCCGGCCGCCCCTGGGCCGATTCCTGGCCCGCGCATCCCCACTAACACAGTTCACGCTCGATGCACAGGGGGCTAACTGGAGGTTTTCGCGCCAGTTATCCCCCGGGGGATAACCGAGCGTTTCAGTACCGGTTAGCCCCCGGGGCTCGTCGACGAATACGACCATTGGTCGTATCCTAGCGCACATACCGCATGCGACCATTGGTCGTAATGTAGGGGCTCAGGGCAAGGC
>CBJLAJ010000212.1:0-6167 GCA_966421005.1 uncultured Paraburkholderia sp. | reverse complement strand
ACAGACTTCTCGAGCGGTATCGAGGAAACGAAACGCGCGAGTGCCGCACGGGAAGATAGCGATCCCGGGGAAACGGCCGAATGGCTCGAGGCGCTCGATGCCGTCGTTGCCCATGTCGGCAAGGACCGCGCGCAATACCTGCTCGATCGTCTGACCGCCCACGCACACGCAAGCGGTCTCACCTCCGCCCGCCCGCGTGCAACGCCCTACGCAAACACGATCCCGCTCGCCGAGCAGCCGCCTTATCCGGGCGATCTCGACATCGAAGAGCGGCTCTCCGCCGCGCTGCGCTGGAACGCGCTGGCCATGGTCGTGCGCGCGAACCGCGCCTACGGCGAGCTGGGCGGACACATCGCGAGCTACGCGTCGGCATCGGATCTCTTCGAGGTCGGTTTCAATCACTTCTTCCGCGCAGCGCAGCAGCAAGGCGGCGGCGATAGCCACGCTGGAGACCTCGTCTACTTTCAGCCGCATTCGTCACCCGGCATCTATGCGCGCGCCTATCTCGAAGGCTTCCTGACCGAGGACCACCTGAAGCACTACCGTCGCGAAATCGCCGGTCCGGGACTCTGCTCTTACCCGCATCCGTGGCTGATGCCGGACTTCTGGCAGTTTCCGACGGGTTCGATGGGTATCGGCCCGATCAACGCGATCTACCAGGCGCGCTTCATGCGCTACCTGCAAAACCGCGGGCTCGCGCGCACAGAGGGTCGCACGGTCTGGGGTTTCTTCGGCGATGGCGAGATGGACGAACCCGAGTCGCTCGGCGCGCTTTCGCTGGCCGCACGCGAAGGGCTCGACAATCTCGTATTCGTCATCAACTGCAATCTTCAGCGGCTCGACGGCCCCGTGCGCGGCAACGGCCGCGTCATCGACGAACTCGAGGCGCTCTTTGCCGGCGCTGGCTGGAATGTCATCAAGGTACTGTGGGGTTCGGACTGGGACCCGCTCTTCGCGCGCGATCATGCCGGCGCGCTGACCCGCGCATTTGCCGAGACCGTCGATGGACAGTTCCAGACTTTCTCGGCAAACGACGGTGCCTATAACCGCGCGCGTTTCTTCAGTCAGGACCCGGCACTGGCCGCGCTGGCCGCACAACTCACGGATGCGGAAATCGATCGGCTGCGACGCGGAGGCCACGATGCACGCAAACTGCACGCGGCCTATGCGCGAGCGCTTGCGCATCGAGACCAGCCGACGGTGATTCTCGCCAAGACGATGAAAGGCTTCGGCATGGGCGCGGCGGGGCAGGGCCGCATGACGACGCATCAACAAAAGAAGCTCGAAGTCGACGATCTCAAGACGTTTCGCGATCGATTCCGGCTGCCGCTGTCGGACGAAGACGTCGAGCAGTTGACCTTTTACAAGCCAGCGGAAGACAGCCCGGAGATGCAGTACCTGCATGCGCGCCGGGCTGCCCTGGGAGGCTATCTGCCCAGAAGGCGGAGAGCGGCATCGAAGGGGCTGACCGTTCCTTCGATGCCTGCCTGGGGAGCGTTCGCGCTCGAGGCGGGCGGACGCGAGATGTCGACGACGATGGCACTCGTTCGCATGCTGACTGCGTTGCTCAAGGATGGCGAGATCGGTTCGCGCGTGGTGCCGATCGTCGCTGACGAAGCGCGCACGTTCGGCATGGCCAATATGTTCCGGCAGGTCGGGATTTATTCGCCGCTCGGGCAGCGTTACGAGCCGGAGGATCTCGGTTCGATGCTCTATTACCGCGAGGACACGCGCGGCCAGATTCTGGAGGAGGGGATTTCCGAAGCCGGGGCCATCTCGTCATGGATTGCTGCGGCGACAGCCTACAGCGTGCATGACCTGCCGATGCTGCCGTTTTACATCTACTACTCGATGTTCGGCTTTCAGCGCATCGGCGATCTGATCTGGGCCGCCGCCGATCAGCGCGCAAGGGGCTTTCTCATCGGGGCGACCTCGGGCCGTACGACACTGGGCGGCGAAGGGCTGCAGCATCAGGACGGCACGAGCCACCTTGCGGCCTCGACGATCCCGAACTGTCGAGCGTACGATCCTTCGTTCGCGTACGAAGTGGCGACGATCGTCGATGCGGGAATGCGCGAAATGGTTGAGCAACAGTGCGACGTTTTCTATTACGTGACGGTGACGAACGAGAACCACGCGCAACCGTCTGCCCCTGTGGGCGACCCGCTGGCATTGCGTGACGGCATTCTTCGAGGTCTCTATCCGCTCACGCCGATGCAGCATGAGAGAGCGCGAGTGCAGCTTTTGGGCTCAGGCGCGATTCTCGGTGAAGCGGTGGCTGCACAACGCATGTTGAAGGAGGATTGGAACATCGATGCGGCGGTGTGGAGCGTGACGAGCTTCACCGAGTTGCAGCGCGATGGCATCGCGGCCGAACGGGCGTCGAGATTGGGCGATGCGCACGCTGCCACGCCGTACGTCACGGCCATGCTCGGCGCCTCGCGCGGGCCTGTCATCGCCGCGACCGACTACGTGCGCGCGGTGCCCGAGTTGATCCGCGCCTATGTACCGCGCCGATATGTCACGCTCGGCACCGACGGCTTCGGCCGCAGCGACACGCGGCAGGCGCTCAGGGATTTTTTCGAAGTCGATCGAGCCAGCATTGCGATTGCCGCCTTGAAAGCGCTTGCGGACGATGGCGAACTCGATATCGGCCTCGTACAAGCCGCGCGCGAGCGCTACGGGAAAGCATCCGGCCTCGCGCCGTGGCAGCGGTAGTGCAACCGGTGGCGCTGCCGATTCCTGCGGATTACTCGATGCATGCGTTACAGCGGCAACGCATGCGTCGACAGGATTTCCTTCAACACCATGAAACTGCGTACCTGCCGCACGCCCGGCAGGTAGAGCAGCTGTTCCGCATGTAGCCGGTTGAAGCTTTCGTTGTCCTTCGTGCGTACCAGCATGAAGTAATCGAATTCGCCCGTCACGACGTGGCACTCCACGCATCCCGATACCTTCTGCGCGGCTTTCTCGAACGCGGTGAATGCTTCGGGCGTCGAGCGATCGAGCACGAAGCCGATGACGACGAGCATCCCCACGCCCAGCGCTTTCGGGTCGAGCAGCGCGACGATCCCGCGTATCAGTCCCATTTCCTTCAGTCGTTCCACGCGCCGCAGGCAAGCGGGCGCGCTCAGCTTCACTTTGGCCGCGAGGCTCACGTTCGAGATCGATGCGTCTTGCTGAAGCTGTTTGAGGATGGCGCGGTCGATGCGATCCAATGCCGGCTGGGCGGCGGCGGCGGCGGAGTCGTTGCTTAATTTCATTTCGTATAAGCCTTTTTCCACGAACGGAAAGTTCTCGGGAATCGGGTTTCAGTCCAATAACGTAGGGCAGTGCCATTTATTTCGCAAGCTCATTTCGCGGCCGCACACTTATCATTTTCCCTATGGCGATGCGCGCGACAGGCGTGCCCCGTCCTATGAATCCCTTGCCCGCATACACGATGTTCCTGGAGACATTCGATGAACCTCAAACGCTTTCCTCGTTATCCCCTGACGTTCGGGCCCACGCCGATTCAACCGCTCAAGCGCTTGAGCGCTCACCTGGGCGGCAAGGTGGAGTTGTATGCGAAGCGCGAAGACTGCAATAGCGGCCTGGCGTTTGGCGGCAACAAGACGCGCAAGCTCGAATACCTGATTCCCGATGCGATCGAGCAAGGTTGCGACACGCTCGTCTCGATCGGCGGTATTCAATCGAACCAGACGCGTCAAGTAGCCGCCGTGGCTGCGCACCTCGGCATGAAATGCGTCCTCGTACAGGAAAACTGGGTCAATTACTCCGACGCCGTCTACGACCGCGTCGGCAATATCCAGATGTCGCGCATGATGGGTGCCGACGTGAGGCTCGTGTCCGATGGCTTCGATATCGGCATTCGCCCGAGCTGGGAAGAGGCGCTCGAGAGCGTGAGCAAGGCGGGCGGCAAACCGTATCCGATCCCCGCCGGATGCTCCGAGCATCCATTCGGCGGCCTTGGTTTCGTCGGCTTCGCAGAGGAAGTGCGGCAACAGGAGGCGGAGCTGGGTTTCAAGTTCGACTACATCGTCGTCTGCTCGGTGACGGGCAGCACGCAGGCGGGGATGGTTGTCGGTTTCGCGGCGGATGGGCGCGCGGACCGCGTCATCGGGATCGACGCCTCCGCGACACCCGAAAAGACCCATGCGCAAATCACGCGCATTGCGCGTCACACGGCCGAGCTGGTCGATCTGGGGCGCAACATCACGGAGAAAGACGTGATCCTGGACACGCGCTATGCCGGCCCGGAATATGGCTTGCCGAACGAGGGCACGCTCGAGGCGATCCGTCTTTGCGCGCGGTTCGAAGGCGTGCTGACAGACCCGGTCTATGAAGGCAAATCGATGCACGGCATGATCGACAAGGTGCGTCGCGGCGAATTCGAGCCCGGTTCCAAGGTGCTCTATGCGCATCTGGGCGGCGTGCCGGCGTTGAGCGCCTACAGCTTCATCTTCCGCGACGGCTGATGCGAAGCGCGGCGCGGCTGATGCGATTACGTAGCTGTGCTTTACAACGCGTATAGATTCAGCCGCTTTATCGAACAGCATTGCGAGCGTACGGTACACCTCATCATCCAAAGAGGAGCTCGCAATGACTGAGGTACTCAATGACGTGCGCAACCACTATCGCGCAACAGGCCTGACGGAGCGGCTGAAGGCCACCCTGGCGGCGCTCGGGCCTGACGATCAGCTTCTCGCGCCCCAACAGCTCGCTTCGCTCGATCAGTTCCATACGCTCGGACTTGCCGCGACAGCCGAACTGGGCGAGTTGGTCGGCATTCGCGCCGACATGCGGGTTCTCGATATCGGCTCGGGCATCGGCGGGCCGGCGCGTTTTCTTGCCGCAACCCATGGCTGCCACGTTGTGGGCATCGATCTCAGCGAGCCCTTTGTCGAGGCCGCACGCTATCTGACCGAACGCACGGGGCAAAGCGCATTGGTATCGTTCGAAACGGGCAGTGCGCTCGATCTTCCATTCGATCGCGGCCAATTCGATGCTGCGCTGCTGCAGCATGTGGCGATGAACGTCGCGGACCGGCCGCGGCTTTATGACGGGATTCGGCGCGTGCTGAAACCGGGCGGCAAGTTCGCGACGTTCGATGTCGTGCTGGAGAGCGGCGATCCGCACTACCCCGTTCCGTGGGCGAGAACGTCCGCAACGAGCTTTTTGATGACGGCCGATGCCACATGCCAGGCCATCGAATCGGCAGGTTTTCGCATGCTCACGCGGCGGGACGACACAGAGGCCGCCAAGGTGTGGATCATGGAGTTACGTGCATCCGGGATGCCGCCTAAGCTGAATCTCGGCGTGGTGATGGGGCCGGACTTTCCGGAGCTCGCCACCAATCTGGGGAAGAACCTCATGCAGGGCCGGCTCGGCGTGTTGACCGCGGTATTCGAGGCCGTTTAATCGATACACGATCGGAGGTCCCGAATGTCCACCGCAACGATCTTCCAGATTCATCTTTTGCTGGGTTATCTCCCATGGGTACTTTGTTTTAGCGCATATGGCTGGCCCAAGCTAAAGTCGATGGACGGCGTCGATGCGCAGCGCGCTATCGCGACGCTGCACAGCTTTCGGTTTTTTGGGCTCGTCTTCCTCGTTCCTGGCGTAGTGGGCGCCAACCTGCCAGCCAGTTTCGCTGCTTTCGCGGCCTACGGCGATTTCGCTACCGGCCTGCTGGCGATGTTGGCGCTGCTTACCGTGAGAATACGCCCGCTTTTTTGGTTGTTCGTCGTTGTTTTCAATATCGTGGGGGCGGTCGACATCCTCGTCGACTATTACCATGGCTTTCAGTCGGCGCTTGCGCCGCTGGCCGGGGAGTTGGGTTCCACTTACGCGATTCCGATCGTCTATGTACCGGTGCTGATGATCACCCACATCGGCGCGTTCTATTTGTTGCTGCGACCGCAGCGCCGGACCGGCCGTGAGGCGAAGCCTTCTCTGGCATGAGCGTCGGGATGAGCTGGGCTCGACTATAGCGAGTGTGCCGCCTGGGCGAAGCGCTCGAGCGCTGCCGAGTCTCCGTGCAATGCGGCGCGTAGCGCAACGGGCAGCCCGACGCGCTGTGCGATGCGCTCGACACGTGTTGCTTCCATCGGATAGAGCACGCCCAGGTCCTCGAAATGGATGTCATCGGTTGCGACGCCTCGTGA
>CBJLAJ010000211.1:0-6291 GCA_966421005.1 uncultured Paraburkholderia sp. | reverse complement strand
GCTGCCCGCCCCAAGCGCGGCCAGCACCGCCAGCGGCAAACCGAGCCGGTACGGCAAGTCGGCCGCAGCGAGTGCAACGATGGCGGCCACCACGACGGCGGCCGCCATCGAGCGATTTGCGACCGCGGATACGATGAGCGGCACCAGCGCGAGCGTGCCGGCAAGGCCAAGCCCCCAGTCGTCGGGCACAAAACTCGCCAGCACGATTCCGGCGATCGACGAAACCTGCCACGACACCCAGCTCGAGGCCGCCATGCCCCAGAAGTAGCCTTCCTTGCCCGGCACGTAGCCATTCGCGAACGACTTCTTCTGAAAGAGCAAATACACGACGTCGCCGTTGAAGTAACCGAGCCCGAGCCGCCGCCAGAACGAAAGATACGAAAAATGGGGAACGAGACCTGCGCTGAAGATCAGGAACCGCAGATTCACCATCGTTGCCGTGAGCAGCACCGTCCAAATGGGGAGTTTCGCCGCGATGAGCGGCAGCACGGCAAGCTGCGACGAACCGGCATAGACGAGCAGCGACATCACGATCGCCTGGGGAACGGTCAGCACGGACTTGCTCATCGCGACACCCGTCACGAGCCCCCACGACGAAATCGCCATCAGAAACGGGGAGTAGTCGCGCAGGCCATCTCGAAAAGCGGCGCGGTCGGTGGGCGAAAAGCGAGCGAACATGTCGGCAGTGCGCCGCCCGCAGCGGGGCGGCAATAAGTGTGCAGGGCGCACTCTCGTGCATCGGCGCACCGGCGTTCCCGCGAAATGGGGCAAGCTAGGGTCTGTTTACATATGGAACGCGCGTGCGTTGCCACGAGAAGGACCGCTCGCGAGGCGCGCGACGCCGCGAATATGCAAACAGACCCTGGATTATAGAGGCGCCGCGGCGGATTGACCGATACGCTGGCCCTCGGCTCAGCCATTACAGTTCGCCCAACAGGACTTCCCGGCCGAAACCGGGGGCCGAACGCCCGATGCCGCGGTTTTAGTCGCGGGCGAAACGCGAGAGAGGCTTAGGGCCGCGTTGAAAAAGACGCTAAAATAGCGCCCTTATCGCAAAAAGCCCGCTTGAGGGGCGCTAGGAGATTCGTATGTCAATGGCCGACCGCGACGGCAAGATCTGGATGGACGGCAAGCTGATCGAGTGGCGCGACGCGACGATCCACGTCCTCACTCATACGCTGCACTACGGAATGGGTGTCTTCGAAGGCGTGCGCGCCTACAAGACCGCCGACGGCAGCACCGCGATTTTCCGCCTGAAGGAGCACACGAAGCGCCTCTTCAATTCGGCGAAGATTTTCCAGATGGACGTACCGTTCGACCGTGAAACGATTTCTGCCGCGCAATGCGAAGTCGTACGCGCGAATGGACTCGAATCGGCCTATGTGCGACCGATCGTCTGGGTCGGCTCGGAGAAGCTCGGCGTCTCGGCACGCGGCAATACCATCCATGTCGCCATCGCGGCGTGGCCCTGGGGCGCTTACCTGGGCGAGGAAGGCATCGCCAAGGGCATCCGCGTCAAGACCTCGTCGTTCACGCGCCATCACGTGAACGTTTCGATGGTTCGCGCGAAAGCCTCCGGCTGGTACGTGAACTCGATTCTCGCGAACCAGGAAGCCACGGCCGACGGCTACGACGAAGCACTGCTGCTCGACGTCGACGGCTACGTTTCCGAAGGCTCGGGAGAGAACTTCTTCCTCGTGAACAACGGCAAGCTCTACACGCCCGATCTCTCGTCGTGCCTCGACGGCATCACGCGCGACACGATCATCACGCTCGCACGTGAAGCCGGCATCGAAGTCATCGAAAAACGCATTACGCGCGACGAAGTCTACACGGCCGATGAAGCGTTCTTCACGGGCACCGCGGCGGAAGTCACGCCGATCCGCGAGCTCGACAATCGCACGATCGGCAGCGGCTCGCGGGGCCCCGTCACCGAGAAACTGCAGTCCGCGTTCTTCGATATCGTCGCAGGCAAGAACGCCAAGTACGCGCACTGGCTCACGAAAATCTGATGTATGCCCTGCCGCGGCGGTTCGCCGGCGCGGCAGGCGCCAAACGCACATCGCATAACGAAAACCATCCTCATATGAGCGTAACCAAGGAAATGCCGCTGGTCGAACTGTCGGCCAAGGACCTGCCCGCGTACTGCCCGAACCCCGCCATGGCACGCTGGAGCGCGCATCCGCGCGTGTTCATCGATGTGTCGCATGGCGAGGCGCGCTGCCCGTACTGCGGCACGCGCTACAAGCTGCGCGACGGGGAAGTCGTCAAGGGACATTGAGACCGAATCGGGTTCGCTCCGAACCCGATTACACGGTATCGCGGCCGGCGCTTCGCGCCGGTCTCGTGGGCTTGCCTTGTCGTTCATCCTCGGCTCATTCGTGCGGCATTGCCGCTTTTTCACGTTCTCGGAAATCCCTACTGATGCGTCGCGCGTTGGTTATCGCACCGAATTGGATCGGTGACGCATTGATGGCGCAGCCGCTTTTCGCGCGGCTATTGCAACTGCATCCCCGCATCGCCATCGACGCGCTCGCGCCCGCATGGGTCGCCCCCGTTCTCGAGCGCATGCCCGAGATCCGCGATGTCCACGCGACCGATCTTGGGCACGGCAAGCTCCAGATGTTCAAGCGCTGGCAGCTCGCCGGCGATCTGCGCGATGCCGGATACGATGCGGCCTATGTCCTGCCCAATTCGCTCAAATCCGCGCTGATACCGTGGTTGGCAGGCATTCCGCTGCGCATCGGCTACACGGGCGAACATCGTTACGGACTCCTCAATGTCCGTCACGCGAATCCGCGCCGGGACGAACGAGGCCCGATGGCGGCGCACTATGCCGCGCTGGCCTATGCGCCCGGCGCGAACGTGCCCGATCTCGCCGACAATCTGCCGATGCCGCGGCTCGAAGCGGATCTCAACGAGGCATCCCGCGTCTCGTCGCGCTTCAATCTCGATACACGCGTGCCGCTGGTCGCGTTTTGCCCGGGCGCCGAATATGGCGGGGCGAAGCGCTGGCCAACCGAACATTTCGCGGCGCTCGCGCAGATGATCGGGCAATCGTTCCCTTATACCCAGATCGTTGCGCTGGGCTCGATGAAGGATGCCCCGATCGCGCGCGCCATTGCCGAGCGCGCCCCGCAGGTGCGCAACCTGTGCGGACAGACGTCGCTCGGCGAGGCGTGCGCACTGATTTCGCGCGCAAGCGCCGTCGTCAGCAACGATTCTGGCCTGATGCACGTCGCCGCCGCGCTCAAGCGCCCGCTCGTTGCACTCTTCGGATCGAGTGATCCGCGCCACACCCCGCCGTTATCGGAGTTCGCGAAGGTACAATGGCTGCATCTCGAGTGCAGTCCTTGCTTTGCGCGTGAATGCCCGCTCGGCCACTTGCGATGCCTGCGCGAGCTGTCTCCCGAACAAGTGTTCGGCGACTTGCGCGGGATGCTGCTCGGCGAGCGGTGACGCACGGACGCACGACGATGCTTCGTGCGTTCATAGATGCATGCGCCGCGCGGCGGGAAGCCCGAAACCGGTGCGGACGTATTGTGCAGCCCGCGGGGGCAGCATGCGTCGCACCGCCAGCCAAACGACGCGCCGCGATGCGCGAGAACGACATCGACGAGCTATCAGATGCCACGTTTTGCCCGACTTTTCGAAGCCGCAGCCGACACGCTCCACGCCTACTACCAGGCGATCGCCGATAGCGATATCGATGCCATCATGAGCTTATGGATCGACGAGGACTTCGCGAGCTTCATCGATTCGAGCGGCGCGCACTGGCATGGCATCGAAAACATCCGTGCCGGGCTGGCGCAGTTGGCCGGGACCGAGGCGCTGGCGTCGGCGATCGAGCCGCTCGACGTGCGCGTGTACGACAGCCTCGGCACCGTGGTCTATGCGGTGGCCGAAGCGCATCGGGCGCGCGAGCCGCTCGCCACGCCGCGCATGGTCTATGCGACCTACGTGCTCGTACACGAGCGCGGCGAATGGCGCATCGCACATATTCATGCGAGCCCGATGCCGGATGAGACAGCGAACGAGTTCGCGGCGAAGGTAAGGCAGGGACAGGGGGCGCTGCACTAGGAAGGTGGCGCTCTCGCCGCTCTCATGGGAGGGCGGTGGTTTTTGGGGACGGAAATGAGTACGGCGCACGACAAGGCAACTTCGATCTCGTCATCGAACGGGGCGAGCGGCAATACTCTCGTGGAACTGCTTTACTGTCCCCCTCCCTGGTTACCGACAAGTCACGCCCAAACCATCGTTCCGGCCCTTTTCGCCCGCCGCCCGGCTGTCGATTATCGACGCGAGCGATGGGATACCCCCGATGGCGACTTTATCGATCTCGACTGGCTCGCCTATCCGGGAAGCGCGTCGGCACCGGCGCCGGATGCGCCGTTGCTCGTGCTCTTTCACGGCCTCGAGGGCAGCTCCGATTCGCACTATGCTCGGGTATCGATGGCGACAGCCCGGGCATTTGGCTGGCATGCCGTCGTGCCGCATTTTCGCAGCTGCAGTGGGCCGCTCAATCTGGCGCCGCGGTTCTATCATTTGGCAGATAGCGCCGAGGTCGACTGGATTTTGCGGCGTTTGCGCACCACACACACCGGACCGCTGTTGGCGGCAGGGGTCTCGCTGGGCGGCAACGTGCTGTTGCGCTGGCTGGGCGAGCGCGGCGCCGATGCCTCTTTCGTCGCCGCCGCGGCCGCTATTTCCGCTCCGCTCGACGTGCACGCAGGAGGTCGCGCGCTATCGCAGGGCTTCGCGCTCGTTTATACGATGAGCTTTCTCAAGACGCTCAAGAAAAAGGGCCTGCTCAAGCTCCAACAGTATCCGGGCCTCTTCGATCGTGATGCGATGCTGGCGAGCCGAACGATGTACGACTACGACAACGCCGTGACGGCACCGCTGCATGGCTTTCGAAACGCCGACGACTACTGGACGCGTGCGACCACGCTCCCTTTGCTGCGGGAAATCGTCGTGCCGACGCTCGTGCTGAACGCGCGCAACGATCCGTTCCTGCCGGGCACCGTCTTGCCGACTCGCGCGCAGGTTTCGGCCGCCGTGGAACTCGACCAGCCCGAGGCGGGTGGGCATGTCGGGTTCATGACCGGGCCGTTCCCCGGGCAGATCGACTGGCTGCCGCGACGCCTGTTTTCGTTTTTCGAGCCTTTTGCTGTGTCCTGAGAACACTAAGCATGGATGAGATCGTCAAAGCCGCGCTCGCGAAGTGGCCGAACGTGCCGCACTGCACGGGCTGGCTGCTGCTCGATCGCCGCGGGCAGTGGCGCATGCGCGATGAGCGCGCCCAGGCGCGCGGCGAGCTGGGTACACCGGTGCGCCATGCGGCGCTCATCGGATTCATCAACCGCAACTACGAGTGCGATGAAAGCGGGCAGTGGTTCTTTCAGAATGGACCGCAGCGGGTTTATGTCGAACTCGCTTATACGCCGTGGGTGGTGCGGCTCGCGCACGGAGCCGGCGGCGGCGAGGAAGCTGCCGGCCTTCCGGGGCTCGCATTGACCGATCAAACGGGCGGGGTATTCGAGCCGGCGGAAGCCTTGATCGACGATGAAGGTGCCGTGCTTTTCGTCGATAGTGCCAAGCCGCCGCGCGTAGCACTGCTGCACGATCACGATCTCGATCTTTTCAGCGATTTCGCGGCGCTAGTCGACGACGGTCGCGGCGGCCGGTTCCGCTGGCGCGCGGATAGCGAGTTGGCGATCGGTATGATCGACCACGCACGGGTACCGGAGCGCTTCGGCTTCGTTACGAGCCCGGCGAAAGCACGCGGCTGCTAAGATAGGCGCCCTTCGAAGGAGCTCCCGCATGGCAGAACTGACTCATTTTGACGCCGCAGGCCAAGCCCATATGGTCGATGTGGCGGCCAAGGACGAAACGAAGCGCGTCGCCGTCGCGCGTGGCTCGATCCGCATGCTGCCCGAGACGCTCGCGCTCATTCATGGCGGCAGTGCCAAGAAGGGCGATGTGTTGGGCGTTGCACGGATTGCCGCGATTCAAGGAGCGAAGCGGACGGCGGATCTGATTCCGCTTTGTCATCCGCTCGCGCTCACACGCGTGGCAGTGGAGTTTGCGCTCGACGAGGCCTTGCCCGGCGTGCATTGCATGGCTCAGGTGGAGACGCTTGGGCGCACCGGCGTCGAGATGGAAGCGTTGACTGCTGTCCAGGTTGGTCTGTTGACCGTCTACGACATGTGCAAGGCTGTGGATCGCGGGATGACTATCACCGAGGTCAAGGTGATGGAAAAGCACGGAGGGAAATCGGGGGATTGGGTG
>CBJLAJ010000210.1:0-6525 GCA_966421005.1 uncultured Paraburkholderia sp. | reverse complement strand
GGATCGCACGGTTCAATTGAGAAGGCAGTGGACCGGATAGCGCGCGCTGCAGGTCTCGGTAGTTCATGGCTCGTTCTCTTATTCGGAATATATGCGTTACGCATGAGAATCGCCCGCAATTAATGCGGCTATAGCCAGTTACCGCGAGCGCATACAATAACCTTTCACTCCAAAATCCGGAGGCACGTTATCAGTATCAATTAGCGCTGTCAAATTATGCTTACCGCGCAATTATTGATATATTCCCAGCGGCATATTCGAGATAAATGCCGACGTGCGCGAGCCATCTATCGAGCGTCCTGCTCGTTGCCGGAACTGCGAGGGAGAGAAATACCATCGAGCCGACCGACGGTCGCTCAGGCAGCTGCCATTGCGGCAGCGCCCACATCGGCTCGACCAGCGCGACTATCTGCGCCCCGGTCGATCGATCACACCGGCCCTGAATCAGGGCCGGTTGTCATTGAACAGATTGAGAATCTGTTTTTTCTCTTGCGACGATACATTGGGCGGCGGTGCCGCGGGTGTCGCGAGCCCCGCCGGTCCGATATTGCCGACGGCGTCGCTCGCGCCGGCGCCAGCCAGCGCAGTGCCCGATTCGGCGCCGGTGCCGATGCTCGCGACGAAGCCGTTGCCCGGCGTCATGTCCGCATAGTAGAGTTCGCCGCCGATCGTCGTTACGCCTTCGGGCATCGGCATCTGCACCTGGGGTACCCCACGCAGCGCGTGGCCCATGTAGTCGACCCAGATCGGCAGCGCGAGCTGAGCACCGAATTCGCGGCTGCCCAAGCTCTTCGGCTGGTCATAACCCATCCAGGCCACCGCAACGAGCGTCGGCTGATAACCGGCGAACCATCCGTCTTTCGCATCGTTCGTCGTACCGGTCTTTCCCGAGAGGTCCGAGCGGTGCAAGACGTTGGTGCCCGCGCCGGTACCCGCCGTTGCCACCGAATGCAGCAGAGAGTTCATGACGAATGCGTTGGCCGCGCTGATCGTGCGCGGCGCGTCGCGCCCTGCCACGATCGGCTGCGCCTTCGAGATCGGCTGGCCGCGCGCATCGTCCACTTCTGCGATCAAATAAGGATTGACGCGATAGCCGCCGTTCGCAAAGACAGCATAGGCCGAGGCCGACTGCAGCGGCGTAACAAGCCCCGCGCCGAGCGCCATCGGCAGGTACGGCGGCGTCTTGTCAGCATCGAAACCGAAACGCTGCGTCACATAATCCTGGGCATACTTCGTCCCGATATACGAAAGAATCCGGATCGAGACGAGGTTCTTCGATTTTTCGAGCGCGACGCGCATCGGCATCGGACCGTCGGGCTGGTCGTCGTCCTTCGGCTCCCATGCCTCTCCGCCCGGCGCACTCGGCGGGAAGTAAAGCGGTGCGTCGTTGATGATCGTTGCCGGGCCGAGACCTTTTTCGAGCGATGCCGAATAGATGAACGGTTTGAAGCTCGAACCGGGCTGACGCCAGGCTTGCGTCACGTGATTGAACTTGTTCTTGTTGAAGTCGAACCCGCCGACGAGCGCGCGGATCGCACCGTCTTGCGGTGCAAGCGAGACGAGCGCGCCCTCCACTTGCGGCAATTGCGTGACCTGCCAGTTGCCCTTCGCATCGGGCATCAAGCGGACGATCGAGCCCGGCTTGATCCGCTGCGCCTGACTCGCACGCGGGCTCAATGCCGTCGCAGCGAAACGCAGGCCTTCGCCGGTCACGTTGGCCGTATTGCCATCGACGAATTGCACCGTCATTTGCTTGGGATTGGCCGCCGTGACGACGCCGGCCACGAGTTCGCCGTCGTCCGGATGATCGGCAAGCGCGTCGTCGATCGCCTCGTCGCGTTCGTCGCGACCCGCGGGCAGCTCGACGAAGCCTTCGGGGCCGCGGTAACCGTGACGGCGCTCATAATCCATGACACCCTTGCGCACCGCGCGATAAGCCGCATCCTGATCCGCGGAATCAAGCGTGGTCACGACCGACAGGCCGCGCGTATAGGTTTCGTCCTTGTACTGGGCATACATCATCTGCCGCACCATCTCCGCGACGTATTCCGCATGCACGCTGTATTCGTTGCCCGATGCCTTCGTGTGAATGTCTTCCTTGACTGCCTGATCGTATTGCGCCTGAGTGATGTAGCGCAGGTCGAGCATCCGCTTGAGGATGTACTCCTGACGAATCTTCGCGCGCTTCGGATTGACGATCGGGTTATACGCGGAAGGCGCCTTCGGCAGCCCGGCCAGCATCGCCGCCTGAGCCAGTGAGATGTCCTTGAGATCCTTGCCGAAATACACGCGGGCAGCCGCCGCAAAGCCGTACGCGCGCTCGCCCAGATAAATCTGGTTCATGTAGAGCTCGAGGATCTGATCCTTCGTCAGCGCGCGCTCGATCTTGTAGGCGAGCATCATTTCGTAGATCTTGCGCGTATAGGTCTTCTCGCTCGAGAGGAAGAAGTTGCGCGCGACTTGCATCGTGATCGTGCTGGCGCCTTGCGACGCGCCGCCATGGACGATGTCGGTCATGCCGGCGCGCAAAATGCCGAGGAAATCGACGCCGCCATGTTCGTAGAAGCGATAGTCCTCGATCGCGAGCACCGCTTTTTTCATCGAGTCGGGAATATCGGCGAAACGCACGAGGCTGCGGCGCTCTTCGCCAAATTCACCGATCAGGACATGATCGGCCGTATAGACACGCAACGGCACCTTCGGCCGGTAATCGGTCAGCGCATCGAGCGAGGGCAATTGAGGCGCCATCACAATCAACGCATAGCCGACAATCAGCGCACCGACGACGGCGATCGTGGCGAAAAGCCCGCCCAATGTCAGCAGGAAACCGCTGCCGAACGAGCCGTGCTGGCGTTCGGGACTCACTCGGGAAGGTTGTCGGCCGTCGGCCGGAGGCTGGGGAGATTGGGGTCGTTTAATGATAGGCATGACGCATGGTCAGCGCGGCTTGCCGCGCCGTTGCGCGCTCGCCCGCTCAGGCGGCGCTCGAAGTCGTAATTATAACGGCGCCGCGACCGGCCAACGCCCGCGCCCGGCGACGCAACAGCGCATTTTAATGAAATCGCCGGGCCGGCAACGAAGTTTTTTTGTAAGAATTCCCCGCGTTGGCTGGCGCACAGCCGCAGCGCAGGTTATCAACAGAAAATGTTGAAAGACCTGTGGAAAAGCCGCCTACAAGCAATTCAAGTCCTTGATCGGACACTCATTATGCGCAAAGCGCACATTTTGCGGCAGCGAACGACATCCTATTATGAAGACCGACCGTCCTTCCCGCGCCGAGGCAGTCGATCGGCCTTACCGTCTCCTTACGCCAGCGAGCCGACCATGACCCAGCGCAGCGAACGTATCGCCGTCTTCGTTACACGGGCGCAAAAGCGCGCCCTGGCGACCAAGGCGCAAAGCCTCGGCATCAGTATCAGCGAACTCGTGCGCCGCGCGGTGCTTGCGTTCGACGAAACCGCCGAAGACGTGCGTGCCGCGCGGATCGTGGATAGCTGGCGCGCGCCGGCCGCCACCGATTCGCTCAACGAAACGCTGCGGCGCATCGCCAGCGCCCCGCCGCTCCAGGCATCGGCCGCCCTGTATCGAGCGGCGCAATCCGTATCGCCATCCGACGCGCCGGCCGTCTCGGCCAGCGGGGACGACAGCGAACCGGGCGAGTCCATTGCCGCAGCGCCCGCGCCGATTCCCGTTGCGGCGGCCGTCGCGCAGGCGTTGGCGTGCGAACCGGTCGACGCGGCTGGCACGGAGGACAGCGAACTGCCTCCCGCGCTCGATCTCGAGACGGTCACACGGCTGACTTCGCGTTGGTCCGAGACATCGGCCGGCGACACGGCTGACACGCCTGACACGGCTCACACGCCTGACGCCGCGCCTCCGCGCCGGAAGCGCTTCGTGCCGCGCCTGGCCTGAGCCCCTCGCTCCACCGACTTCGACAGCGTTCGTTTTCGGCTTCGCATTTAAGCGAGCTTTAACGAACCCTTGTTGTAATATCCGCCAGCAGATAAGGTTCGAGGCCGCGCGGCATCGTGTAGCGCTCTTGCAAAGCAGCCGCTCGCCCCGATATCCGCTGCACGCTTGCCGCCGCGGCCCGGCAACGCGGCGTAAAGTAGAGGATGAACCGGACACCCGCAGTCTTCGTTCGGAGCCGAGTCAACTTAGGAGAACTACATGTCGCTATTCGACACTATTTCGCGCACCGTCAAGGGGCTCTTGAACGACGCGGCCGAATCCGTGCAGGATCCGTCGCGCGATGCGCGTCAAATCGTGCGCGAGCTCGACGACAGCATTGCCAAGGCCGAGAACTCGCTGATCGAAATCGAAGCGCAGGTCGCCACACAGCAAAGCAAGCGCGACGCGGCCGCCGAAAAGGCCCGCAAGTATGAAGACGGCGCGAAACGCGCGCTGCAATCGGGCGACGAAAACCTCGCGCGCGAAGCGCTGTCCGCGCAGGCCACCGCAGAAGCGGAACGCGATGCGCTCGCACGCGAGCTCGCCACGTTGGAGCCGTCGGTCGAACAATTGAAGAGCCAGATCGCAGACATGCGCGAGCGCCGCAACGATCTGAACTCGCGCTCGAACATCCTGCAGGCGAAGCAGCAGATCGCTCAGGCCAAAGACACCGCCGCGACAGCATTGGGCGGCATCGGCGGCAAGAATCTGTCCGAGGACTTCAACAAGCTCGAAGAGAAAGTCGCGCTCTCGAACGCGCGCTCGGATGCGCGCCTCAATTCGGCGGACGTGTCGAGCGGCAAGGCACTCGACGACAAACTCGCGGCCCTCAACAAGGGCCCGTCGGTTGACGAGCGGCTCGAAGCCCTCAAGAAGCAGTTGAACGCGCCCGCGCAATAAAACGCGCGGCGCTCAGGACCGATACGGCAGCGTCAGTGGCAAACAGGCGGAAAACGGGCCGCCATCGCACGCACTTCGCGGCAATGGCGGCCCTCGCATCGGTATCGGACCCATGGCATGGAGACGGGCGCAATGCGCCCGGTTGAGCTCATGAAGAAATTTCTGACAGTCGTGGCGACTACGCTCGCATTGAGCGCGAGCGCCGCATTCGCCGCCGTACCGAGCGCACAGCAGGTCGAGCGCGCGATGGCGCAAGGCAACTGGCAGCAGGCCGACACCGAGCTCACGCAGGTACTGCAAGCCCATCCGAACAACGCGCACGCTCACTATCTGTACGGACAAGTGCTCGCCCGCGAGGGCCGCTACGCGGATGGGCTGGCGCAGATCGAGCAGGCCAAGACGCTGGACCCGCAGCTGAAATTCACGGACCCGGCGCGCTTCGCACAGGTCGAAGCGCGTGTACGTGCAGCCGCCAATCGCGCCAATACGACGGCCGCCCCGTCGGCACCGGCGCAACACATGACGGCCAACGCCTTCGCGCCGGCGCAAACGGCACCGGCTCATCGCGGACCATCGATGGGGATGTGGATTGGCATCGTATTGCTCATCGCCGTCATCGCACTTGTGCTGCGTTGGACGCTGCGCCGTGCGCGTTCGACGGAAGACGGCCGGGCGGACGAAGAACGTCGGGCGCAACTGAAGCGGGCCACGGAACTGCTCAATGCCGCACGCTCGCTGAAGCTCGATACGCGGCTTTCGACCGCGCCGGGACACGAGACGCTGGCAAGCGAAATCGAGGGTGCGGAGACGCAATTGCGCGAACTCGTGGAGACCTTGTCGAGCGGCAAGAATCCGGTCCCGGCTTATCGTCTCGAAGAGCTCGGTCGCCAATTGGAAAGCCTCAAAGCGCGCGCCGAAGGCCGGCCGGATCCCAACGCCGCACAGCCCGCCGGTACGACGGCTTCGCCTTATGCTCAGGAGGCCGAGCGCCTTCAACAAGCGCAGCAGCCGCCAGTGCAGCAACAGCCGACCGTCGTGGTCCAGCAAGGCGGCGGCTTCGGCGGCGGAATGGGCGGCTTGCTGACAGGTGTGCTGCTGGGCGAAGCGCTTTCGCACGGGCGCGACCGCGTGATCGAGCGCGATGTCTATATCGACGAAGACGAAGCGCGCCGTCGAGCGGGCGGCAACGACAACGGCGGTGTCGATTTCGGTCAGGGCTCGAACGACTGGAACGATGGCGGTGGCGGCGTCGATTACGGCAGCAGCGATTCGGGCGGCGGCGACTGGAACGACAGTTGAGCACGCGCATTACACCGCACCCACTGCAATCGACAGAGGCTCCCCGCGCGGGAGCCTCTGTCGTTGAACACGCACGATGACGTACACCCCGCCCGCGAGGACACCTCGCATCGCAATCGTCGGCAGCGGTTTTGCCGGTATCGGCATGGCCATCCGCTTGAAGCGCATGGGCATCGCCTCGTTCGCGATCTACGAGGCCGCGCACGACGTCGGCGGCACCTGGCGGGACAACGTCTACCCCGGCGCCGCTTGCGACATCCCCTCGCACCTCTATTCGTTTTCGTTCGAGCCGAACCCGTCCTGGAGCCGGACATTTGCTTCGCAGTCCGAAATTCTCGCCTATTTGCAGCGCTGCACCGACAAATACGGCCTGGC
>CBJLAJ010000209.1:0-6537 GCA_966421005.1 uncultured Paraburkholderia sp. | reverse complement strand
GTGGCGGTGGTGGCGGCGGCGGTGGTGGCAGCGGTGGCGGTGCTGGCAGCGGCGCAGGTGGTGGACACGGTGCCGGAATGGGCAGCGCAATGGGAAGCGCGGCCGGCAATGTCGGCGGTTTGTCTGCCAGCCATATGAGCGCGCAAGGAATGAAGAATTCCAACAGCCCGATTTCAGGCGATCGCGACAAGGGGCTCGCACGCGCCGCCGATCGTTCCGATACACAGGCCGACCGGGTCGGGGATACCGATCAATCGGCTGCAACGTCACCGCATCGTGGCAAAACAACCAGGACCGCAGTTCATCATCACGCCATCGTCCGCAAGGCCGGGACGACTCCAGACGGTTCCTGAGACGCGCGCAGTACATCGTTCGTTGAGAACGCGAGCGGACGATCTGTCCGCTCGCTTCGTGAGCCGGCACGCAATGGCCGATCAGTTGCCGAACAACAGCGTCGTATATTTTTTCGATACCGCGCCGCTTCGCTTGCCGTCCGCCCCAAAGTAGCGATTCGTTCGGCAGACACGTTCGTTCGCGTCGCAGAAAACGCCGTTGCTGAAAGTGAACGCTGTCAGGTTGAAATCGCCGTGCGCAAATAGCCTCGTCGCAATGCGCGCGCCGAGGTACTTTGCTGTCAGCGAGCGGGAAATGCCTTTCTCGTTCGCGCACATGAATCGATCGCAGAGCACGCCTGGCGCCACCGATCGAACTGCGTTCGCGGGGCCCGCGTGCGCGCACGTTACGCCTATCGCCAGCAATGGTGCAAAACATGCAAGTAGCATTCGTTTGTGCATAAGTCCTCCGCCCTGCTTTCGCGGCACCTGTTATCCGGCGAATGACAAGGTCTCGATTCTAGCGAGGCCCTACGGGCATCGACCTATGGTTACTTATAGGTTTTCCGCACTCCTGCACGTGCGCCAGGCAGCGGGCACCGTGGTAGCCCGTCACGGCTAGAACGGTTCCGTGATCTGAACGACTTTGATCGCTCCGTCCGCATGAATGCCGACCTTCAAGATCACATCGAATACCGCCTCGTCCCATGGGTCCGGGTAAGAGCCTTTCGTCGCACCCAGCGCGCGCATCAAGCCAGGAAGTTGCCCATGGTGCCAACAGCACACGATCAGCGGTTGATGCTTGTAATCCTTGCCCGTTAGCATCAGATGCGCCACCTGCGCGAATTGATCGTCCGAATAGGGCATCTGAACGTCGAGCCCGCAATGTTTGGCTAGCGGTGCCACGGTTTCATCGGAACGCTTGCTCTCCTTTGAATTCGCGGCCGCGATGATTGCGTCCGGTTTCCCGAACGTGCCCGGAATATAGTCGACGAGCCGTTGCGCCCGCGCATATCCCGCGGCCGAAAGATTCGGATCGCGCTCATCTTCCGGTTTTTCCGCGTGCCGCATGACAAGAATGTGCCGAGTAGCCGAACTGTTCATGACGATGCCCTCGTTGGTCGATTTGGCGTTGCACTGCCACGTTATATTCAGCGTTTTCGAGTGCCTGCGCAATTTGACGAATCGTTGGGTCCCGAACCGGCTCGCGCTCGCGATAGACTTCGATTCGGCCAATTACAGGGATTGAGTCGTGGAAACGTTTGAATGGATCATCGTGCTGCTGATCGGGGCGGCGTTCCTGGCGGAACTGGCGCGCAGGATCGGCGCGCCGTATCCGACACTGCTTGCGCTTGGCGGCGCGGGCGTCGCATTCCTGCCGGCGAGCCCGAGATGGACGCTCGATCCGCAACTGGCCCTGGCCTTGTTCGTCGCGCCCGTGCTGCTCGACGCAGCCTATGACACATCGCTTCGCGATCTTCGCGCCAACTGGCGCCCGGTGGCCGGGCTCGTGATCGCCGCGGTGGGCACCACCGTGGTCGGCGTGACGTTGGCCTGTCACTGGCTGATGCCAGGCATGCCGTGGTCCATTGCCATTGCCCTCGGCGCTATCGTGGCGCCCCCCGATGCGGCTGCCGCGACGGCCGTCATGCGCCAGGTGGGGCTGCCGCACCGGGTACTGAATGTGCTCGAGGGCGAGAGCCTGCTCAACGATGCGAGTGCGCTTTTCATCTACCGTCTCGCGCTGACTACCCTGATTGCAGGGCCACTGAGCTTTGGCGACTATGCGCCGATGTTCCTGCTCACGGTGTTCGGCAGCATCGCGGCCGGGATCGTTCTGGCAATCGTCCTGCGACCGGTCACGACGGCATCGGACCATGTAGCGATCTCCTTGATCCTGCAGTTCGCCTTCACCTTCGCCGTATGGATACTTGCGGAAAAAGTAGGCCTCTCCGGCATTTTGACGATGGTGGCGTTCGCGATGACGATGGCCCGCGGCGGCGGCCCCCGCATTCCGGCGCGTATGCGTGTGCCGATCCTGGCGGTTTGGGAGGCCGTCGTCTTCGTCTTGAACGCGCTTGCATTCGTGTTGATCGGCATGCAGTTGCGGCCGATCTGGGAGCGTCTGGGCAGTGGGACGGGCAGCCCACGCGTCGATGCTGTCGTTGCCGCGGTCGTCGTTCTTGGCGTGGCCATCGCGACACGGTTCTTGTGGGTGATGGGCTACAGCGCGCTCCTGATGTTTCAGAACAGGAAGGCCAACCCGGTGACGCGCAAGAATCGGTCGTGGGGGGCTGGCCTGGTCGTCTCGTGGGCCGGAATGAGAGGCATCGTGACGCTTGCCGCCGCATTCGCCGTTCCGGAGACTCTGCCCAACGGTTCGCCGTTTCCCTACCGCGACATCATTCTGCTTTGTGCGTTCGGGGTCGTATCCGGAACACTCGTGCTTCAGGGGCTGACGATGAAACCGATCATTCGGTTGTTGAAGCTGTCCGACGACGATCCCGTTGCGAAGGAGATCCGAACCGGCCGGACATTGATCTATCAGGCTCTCCTCGATTCGATCGAGGCGGACGACTCGATGCACGCGAAACTGCTCAGGAAAGAGTATCAGGCGGTGGTCGAGCTGAACGCGAGCCACGATCACGGCAAACCGCTGAACGAAGTCCCCGGTGGCCCGCTGAGACGCAAGGCCATTACGGCCGCGCGCCGCAAGGTCATCGAGCTGCGCAATGAGGAAGTCATCGGGGATCAGGCTTATCGAACACTCGTGCAAGAGCTCGATTGGGCTGAACTATCCGCCGGTGGCAGCGGGTAGAGACAGCCAGTTATGCGATCCTTGTCGCCAATGTCTCGCCAGTCCCGCGCTAACGTTGCGCCGCATATTGATGGTCGGCATTTCCAACGCGGAACGCGCGACCGCGAAACCGCAAATGCAGCACAACGAGCAAGCGTCGGGAACAGTAAGGCGATAGCAGCACAGCCCCATCGTGACCGCCCGCGAGACGTGCGTGGCCGTGCTCGATAGCCGCGTGGAAGGAAGCGTTGGCCAAAACGTGAACAGCAATCACGACACAGGCAACGAATGACATCGCAACCAGCCGAAAAGCCGACGATGTAAAAACGCTTTGAGGCACGCCGAGTGCCGCTATCGCGAGCAAAACCCACGCTTGCAGAAAAGTCGCGGCGAGCGACGCGACGACCAGGTTGGCGCGCAGTTGGTCCGTTGTCGGCAGCCTCATGGAAGCTCTATCGACTGCATCCGGAGGCGACGCAGCTCAGCCAAGTGTTTGGAAATGTCTGTCAACGGGGATGCCTCGACTCGCGCCATAGGAAAGCGTCCGGCTTCCAAGCCGGCGCCGAGCATGATCCTACCGCCCGAACCTGAAGAAAATCTGAAGCTCCGCCGGCGGAAGCAGCGTCCCCTTGCGATCTCGTCTACACTCCTGCCGATCAGGTTTTCGAGAGGGGAGATGGCCCGCACAGTCACCGGCCTCCGCTTATGAGGGTTCTTCTCGTTGAAGACGACGAACTAATTGGCTCGGGCGTCGAAATCAGTTTGCGCCAGGCGGGGTACGCCATGGATTGGGCTCGCGATGGCCGGGATGCCGAACTCGCATTGGCGGCGAATTCATATGCGCTGCTTGTCCTCGATCTAGGCTTGCCGGGCCGCTCCGGTGCTGAGCTGCTCAAAGCACTGCGAGACGCTGGCAACGACGTGCCGGTACTCGTGCTGACCGCGCGCGGCACGATAGCCGATCGCGTACGGGGCCTGGACGCGGGCGCCGACGATTATCTAAGCAAGCCGTTCGATCTGACGGAGCTGCTTGCACGATGCCGTGCACTGGTACGCCGCTCCCAGGGGCGCAGCGCGGAAACAATCGTATGGGGAAACCTGTCGATCGACCTGGTGTCGCAAACCGTCGCGCGCGACGACACGCTCGTGCGGCTCACGGCACGCGAGTGGGCGGTGCTAATACAACTCATTACGCACCAGGGCATTCCGCAATCGCGTTCGCGCCTCGAGGAGAGCCTGTACGGCTGGCAGGAGGAAATCGAGAGCAATGCGATCGAGGTTCACATATCGAAGTTGCGAAAAAAGCTCGGGGCCGATTTCATCTCTACCGTGCGCGGCATCGGCTACGTCATCGAGAAACCGCGATGAGGCGTTCCATCCGACGCCGCTTGTCGCTCATGCTGTTCGCCGGCATCGTCGTGGTCTGGGCAGCGACACTGGCCACGAGCTTTCGCCACGCGTCGCGCGAGGTCCAGAGCTGGGAGGACACACGGCTCGTGGAATTCGCCAGATTCGCCGCTTTGCTCGACGACGAGGATCTGGGACGGCTCGCGGCGTCTCATATCGACACGCGCATAGAGCTGCCGCAGCCTCGCGAGGCGTCCGAGCGCATTGTCGATAGCGACCTGTGGCCCCGCGAGGTCCTGCTCGAAGTCCGCGATAACCAAGGTCGCATCGTTGCGGCAAGCCCACGGCTGCCCCCGCTCGATCGCACTCCACCGGACGCGCACCATGCGCAAGGCCCATGGTCGATGACGGTTGGCGATACGGTATGGCGCACTTATACGCTGCACGATGCGTCCACCGGTCGCACGATTCGGGTGATGGAGACGTCCAATACACGCAGCGATCTGGCGCACGGCGCAGCGTTGCATATCGTCCAGCCGTTACTCGTGGCGCTCCCTGTCCTCGCGCTCCTGGTCTGGCTCGCCATTGGTCGAAGCCTCGCGCCGCTGCGTACGCTTTCGGGCGCCATCCGTACTCGCGATGCAAACATGCTGGAGCCGATGGGCACCGATGACGTTCCGATGGAGGTGCAGCCGCTCGTCGATGCGATCGATCGCCTGCTCTCGCAGCTCAAGCATTCGATAGCACGCGAGCGCGCGTTCACGTCCGATGCGGCTCATGAGCTCAAGACACCGCTGGCCGCCATCAAGGTACAGGCACAGGTCGCACTATCGGTACAGGACGCATCGACGCGTCAATTGGCAATCGAACGGGTCATACAAGGGGTCGACCGGAGCGCGCGGCTGGCCGATCAATTGCTGCTGCTTGCACGGCTCGACGAGCGCGATCATATTCCCACGACACCAGTGGACCTGCGGGAGCTCGTCAGCAATGCGATTGTGCGACATGCTGAACAAGCGCGAGCGAAACAGATCGGTATTTCGTTCGAAGCCAAGGCTGTTCCATCGATCGATGCTGAACCGCTTCTCATCAGCATCCTCCTGGATAACCTGCTCGACAACGCGCTCAAGTACGGGCGCGAAGGAGGACATATTCAATTGGAGCTGGCCAGCGACGATGAATCGGTGCGCCTTGCGATCCGCGACGACGGACGCGGTGTGGACGCTTCAGAGATATCCCGGCTCACGGATCGATTCTATCGAGGTGCCGATGCCCCCGCGGCGGGCAGCGGTTTGGGCCTTTCGATCGTCGCGCGCATCGTCAGCTACTTCAATGGGCAGCTCGCTTTCGCCCCAGGTATCGACGGTCGCGGATTGACGGTGGCCGCGTCGTTTCCTCATGCGCAACAAGCATGACGCTATGCAGGCGGCCTGAGTTCGTCGCTCGTTAAGCGTCCCTTCAGGTTCAACAGGCAACATTGGATCTTCGTTGTCCTGGAGATCGAACATGGCTATTGCCAGCGGCTCGCACGAGCCACAAACGTACGACCGTGTCGCTCGTCTGCTTCATTGGCTCGTGGTAGCGCTTATCGCCGCACAATTCCTGATCGGCTCGATCATGCCCGATGTCGGTCGCGATACGCAGCAGGTCGGACTCGTCGCATGGCATTTGAGCGTTGGCGCCGCATTGATCGCTGCCGTTGTAGCACGAATTGCGTGGCGATTGACGCATCGCGCGCCCGCTTCGACATTGCCACCGACGCTGAGCGCCGTCTCGCGTGCCACCCATTTTCTGCTCTACGTGTTCCTCATTCTCGTTCCGTTGCTGGGATGGGCCAACGCATCGTCCCGCGGATGGCACGTCAAATTACTGGGCGCAGTCGGCCTGCCCGCGCTCGCGC
Organism: uncultured Paraburkholderia sp.; assembly: GCA_966421005.1. Classification (GTDB taxonomy): domain Bacteria; phylum Pseudomonadota; class Gammaproteobacteria; order Burkholderiales; family Burkholderiaceae; genus Trinickia. The sequence continues at coordinate 161 of CBJLAJ010000209.1, read as the reverse complement.
CGACCGGTTCCCCTATCGGGCATGCGATGGGCGACGTCCACAGTGCGCTGGCATGGGTGCTCCTGGTGCTGATAGGCATGCACGTGGGCGCCGCGTTGTTTCATCGGTTCGTGCTGAAAGACAACGTGATGCAGCGAATGATGCCTTAGCCTCCGCGAAAT
>CBJLAJ010000208.1:0-6701 GCA_966421005.1 uncultured Paraburkholderia sp. | reverse complement strand
TCGACGAACCCACGATCGGTCTGCATCCGCGCGACAACCGGATCTTGCTGGATGCCTTGCGTCAGCTTGGCGACAAGGGCAACACGCTCGTCGTCGTCGAACATGACGAAGACACCATTCGGCGAGCCGATCACATCATCGACATCGGTCCCGGCGCCGGTAAGCGCGGCGGGCGGCTCGTGGCTGAAGGGAAGGTGAGCGATCTGGCAACGCATCCGGAATCGCTGACGGGGCAGTTTCTCGCGCATCCGATCGTGCATCCATTGCATGCGCGCCGCGCTGTGCATCCGTTGCACCGTGCCGGCAACGGCAAAGCGAAAACAAATAGGGACGCGAAGTCCACGACCGCCGATACGCCATCGCCCGCGACGCCCGAGCGCTGGCTGACCGTTCACGGCGCGCATCTTCACAATTTGCGCGACATCACCGTCGATATTCCGCTCGCCCGCCTCGTTGCTGTCACGGGCGTATCCGGCTCCGGTAAGTCGACGCTCGCGCGCGACGTGCTGATGACGAATCTGCTCGATGCGGTCGGCCGCTCCGTGCTGTCGTCGCCCGCGACGCGACGCGCCCGCCGTGCTGCCCAGGCGGCCGAACCGCGGCAATCGGCGAGCCGCCGCGCGAGCGCGCCGGCACCCGCACCGCTCGCGGTCGACCATCGCTGGCAAGGTTGCCGCGCCGTGACAGGTTTCGAAGCCATCGACCGCGTGCTCGAGGTCGATCAAACGCCGATCGGCAAGACACCGCGGTCATGCCCTGCCACGTACATCGGTGTGTGGGACACGATTCGCAAGCTCTTCGCCGACACGCTCGAGGCGCGGGCCCGCGGCTACGCGGCGTCGCGTTTTTCGTTCAACACCGGCGACGGACGCTGCCCTGCGTGCGAAGGGCAGGGTGTGCGCACGATCGGTATGAGCTTCCTGCCGGACGTCAAGGTACCCTGCGATGTCTGCCATGGGCAACGCTTCAATCCCGAAACGCTCGCCGTCACCTGGCGTGGCCGCAATATCGGCGAAGTCCTGACGATGGAAATCGATGAGGCGGTCGAATTTTTCGCGGCCATGCCGAGCATCGCGCATCCGCTGCAACTGATGAAGGATGTCGGGCTCGGCTATCTGACGTTGGGTCAGCCGTCGCCGACACTTTCAGGCGGCGAGGCGCAGCGCATCAAGCTCGTGACGGAGCTTGCCAAAGTGCGCGATGACGTGGCGCGGCGCGGGCAGAAAGCGCCGCATACGCTTTACGTGCTCGACGAGCCGACGGTCGGCCTGCATATGGCCGATGTCGCGCGGCTCATTCGCGTGCTGCATCGGCTCGTCGATGCGGGGCACAGCGTCGTCGTGATCGAGCACGATCTCGATGTGATCGCGGAAGCCGATTGGATCGTCGATCTTGGGCCTGAGGGCGGTGCGGGTGGTGGCACCGTCGTGGCAGCAACCGATCCGGAATCGCTCGCACGTGTGCGGGAAAGCCATACCGGCATGGCGCTCGCCCCGGTCTTGGCGCGGGCGGGAGCGCGCGAATCGGAGTCGGCGCATGTTGCGTAGTTCGGTCAGCCTTCGGAAGCGAGCTTGGGCTGGACATCGGGCGCAACGGTGTCCGTCGCGACGCGCAGCGGCTCCCGGGCCGACGGCGCGCTCGTGACGCGGCCAATCCATACGAGCGCCAGCGCGGCGAGCGAGACCGAGAGCCAGCCGTTCGTGCCGTAGCCGAGCACATGGCCGGCCGCATCGGTCGATAGCAACATACCGCCGATCCATGCGCCAAAACCGGTGCCGAGCGCTTGCACCGCGCCGTTGGCGCTTAGAAACGCGCCGCGCTCGGCCGCCTCCGGCACGGTGGTCAGGATGGCCTGCAACGGCACCATGCGCGCGGAGCTGATGACCATGAACAGCGCGAAGAAGGGCACCATGACAGCGAACGACACCGCGGGCAGGTGCGTCATAGCGAGGACCGCCAAGAGCGCCAGCGAACCGAAGATTCGAAACACGAGCCGATGGCCGAGGCGGTCCGACAGTCTGCCGACCGCGCGCGACGTGAAGAACGTGGCCGCGCCGCCCGCCATGTACAGCCAGGAGATGCGCCCGGGCGCCACGCCGTGATTCGCGACGAGCATCGGCGAGATGAACGGGATGACGAGCATATGCGCAAGCATCATCAGAAACGTGAGCGCAAACGCTTTGAGATGGCGCACGCGCGTGAGCAGGCGCCATAGTGCCGGCAGCGCATCGGCAATGGCCGGGGACCCCGCGCGCAGATGCTCCATCAGCGACGGCACCGTGACCGCGGCGGCGCAGCCGATCGAAGCGCTCAATGCCGCGAGCAGCCAGAAAGGCGCGGCCCAACCGAAATGCGCGCCAAGCAGCACGCCCGCGGGGACCCCCGCAATGGCCGCCAGCGAGAACGAAGTCATGATGACGCCGGTGGCGGCGCCGCGCCGCGCAAACGGAACGACGTCGGCGACGATGGCCATGACGCCGGCACCGAGCACGCCGCCCGTGATGCCCGCGAATGCGCGGCTCGCCAGCAGCAGCGTATAGCTCGTCGTCATCGCGCAGATGAGATTCGAGAGCGCGAAGAGGACATAGGCGACGAGCAGCAACCGACGCCTGTCGAAGCGATCGATATAAGTCGCCGCGAAGAGCCCCGATAGGCCCGAGCACCACGAGTAAGCCGATACGGCCGCCGCGAAGGCCGCGGGCGTGATGCGAAACGCCGACATGATCTGCGGGCCGAGCGGCATCATGACCATGAAGTCCATGATGATCGTGAACTGCACGAGTGCGAGCAGCCAGATCAACCGGCGTTCGCGTTTGAGAGACAGTGCGTACATGCGTTAGTGTCCTTGTCTTGTTTATGCTGTCTTGCGTTGGCACTGCGGACCGATCGACCCGCCGCGACGCGAGAGAAAACGCGCATGCGGTGAGCCGCGTCGCGACTGTCGGCCACTCAGACGGGCGCGGATTCGCTGCCCGGGCCTTGTGTGGCGCCCTCTATTTCGGCCGCGGCACGCAGCAAGATCTCGGCGATGCGACGTTGCTCGGCTTCGCTTGCATCTGCATGCCGCACGACGGCCAGCTTCAGTGCATAGCGCGCCTGGATCAGTTTCGGATGCCAGCGGCCCCCTTCGATGCCTATGCCACCGCTGTCGTCATCGGCCGCATAGGCGCGCCGCATCGACTCCATCTTGCTCGCGATGAAACTCAGCTTGGCCAGCATCATGTCGACCTCGTCGCGGTGCGCTTCGAGATGGGCCCGGCCGGCTTCGGCAATTTCATAGCGCTTGCGATTTCCCTCCTGCTGCACGGTCACGTAACCCAGTTCTTCGAGGTAAGTGAGCGCGGGGTAGACCATGCCGGGGCTGGGCGCATAAAAGCCATTCGAGCGCGCCTCCAACGCCTTGATGAGCTCATAGCCGTGACGCGGCGCCTCCGCGATGAGCGCGAGCAGCATCAGTTGCAGATCGTCGCCGGTGAACTTGCGACCGCGGGTCAAGCCGTCATCGTCGCCGAAGCCGCGTTCGCCGCGGCCGCCCCAGAACGGACCGCCACCACCATGCCGATGACGGTGACGGCCGATGGCATGCCACAGGCCGTGCCACAACGAAAACGATTCATGGGCTCGGCTCCGATCGTACGCGCGCTGCCATACGGCGCGCAATTCATCGAATCCGTAGTGGGGATGTTCGTGGCTGCTGGCGCGGTCGATCGGCGCGCGCGGCTGGCAGTGGGTGTGATGGCTGCGACGCATTCGTTGCTCCATTGTGCGATAGTATATCTAAAGATATATATCGAAAGATAGTGTGTCAAGGCGAATTTTGGGATTCACGCGCGTGGCGACCGGGTGCGGCGGGCCTCCCCGCACCCCGCGAAGGCGGGGCAGGCGAGGCTTTAGCAATCCATATTTTTGATAGGTCGGGACAGGGTGGAAAAGCTTTTAATAGAGGCACTGCGTAACGCGTGAGCGATACAAGGAAGCTCACCGATCGCGAGCCGCAGTCTCACCGCAATCGAAAAGTCTGGGGAAACGATGCTTGTTATCGATAGTGCGTGGCAGCGCTGGTTGCATGAGAACGCCGATCGGGGGTGCACCATTGAATCGATGGTCGATGTCATGGTGGCCGCGGGCTTCGACAGGCCCGCGGCTACGACGGCCGTGAACCTTGCGCATGGCGGCGACGACGTCGACGCCACGCGCATCGAACTCGATGAGCGCTATGAATACGATGCGCCGCTCGGCCGAGACGCGAATCAGATCCACGTCGGCGATCGCGACGTTCATGTTCTGGCTCGAATCCGGCAGCCCGAGGTGATGGTGCTTGGAGGCGTGCTCAGCGACGATGAATGCGAGGCGATGATCGCGCTTTCGCGTGACAAGCTGCGGCCTTCGACCGTCGTCGATCCCGAACTGGGCGGCGAGAACCTTCACGCTGATCGCTCGAGCGAAGGCGTTTTCTTTCAACGGGGCGAGAGCGATCTGGTTACGCTTATCGAGCAACGAATAGCCGCGTTGACGCAATGTCCGATGGAACACGGCGAAGGCTTGCAGGTGCTTCATTACAGGCAGGGTGGCGAGTACCGTCCGCATTTCGATTATTTCCCCTTGCATCACAAGGGGACTGCCCGCCACCTGGAGCATGGCGGCCAGCGGATGGCGACGCTCATCGTTTATCTCAACGACGTGCAATCGGGCGGCGAGACCATCTTTCCGGATGTCGGTCTGACAGTTGTGGGGCGACGCGGAAATGCCGTCTATTTTCGATACCTGAACGCGCGCGGTCAGCTCGACCGAAAGACGCTACACGGTGGGGCGCCGGTTCTGGCCGGCGAGAAGTGGATCATGACCAAATGGCTCCGCGAGCGGCCCTATATCTGACGGACTACTACGCGTAGAAGACCCATGAACGCTGCCATCGTTTCGACGCAAAAGACCTGGGACCGCAATGGTCGCGACTGGGCGGACTACCACCTTGCGAGCGGATTTTCCCGGATATACGTATACGTCGATGGCGAAGGCTCGGAGATCGACGTCAAGCGCCCGGGCGTCGATGTGATTTTTTGCGGGGCGGAGTATTGGAGGTCGCATCTGCCGCAAACGGGCTATCAGAAGCATCTGTTGCACGTGCAGAGCGCGATCGGCACAGCCGCATGGGGAAGTCCCGAGTCGCTTACCTATCGTCAGATATTGAACACTTGTGCGGGTCTTGACCGCGCTCGAGCCGAAGGTGTCACCTGGTTGCTTCACATCGATGACGACGAGCGTTTCTGGTGCCCCGACATGTCGGTGATGGACCACTTCGAAGACATGACTGAACGAGGCATCGTTCACGCCCATTACTGGAATCATGAAGCGATCGTTTTGCCCGACGAGGACGTCGATGCGAACGAAACCGTTCTTCTCAAGAAAAACTGGGCCATGCTCTCTGAGGGGCAGAGAAATCTGATTCCGAAAGTTTGTTGCGGCAAGCCCTATTTCCTGTCTTATGGAAACGGAAAAAGCGCGGCTCGTGTCGACGGCAGTACGGAGCCGCATGGAGCGCATTACTTCAAGTCCGCGGATGTTCCACAGTCGGGTTTTTGCGAGACGAGCAACCCGGGCGTCTGCCACATTCCTTATCGCAGTGTCGAGCACTTCTGCGACAAGCATCTTTCGTTGGGTGCATTCGACAATCGACTCTTCGGTGAGCCCTGGTTTCCGCAGCAGCTCTATAGCGAGGCACGCGAATACGTGGGACGGGGCGATATCGAAGGATTGAGAAAGTTGTATGCGCAACGAGTAATGGTCGGGCGGTCCGAACTGGACGGGCTGGCCGAGCATGACTTTCTGATCGAAGCGAATTTCGCCCGGATCGGTGTGCCGGCATAGCTGTCGGTCTGTCCGGTTCGTCGTTTTACCTGCTTTCGGATTGCCGTTCGGAACGCGCGTCGATCAAAGGCTTTCCCGGCGGGCTCCACTGCTCATCGATCGTCGACGACCGGCGGGAGGGGGTATCGCCGCGATCGTTTCGTGCCGCTAGTGCGGTGGTCAGCGACAGCCATGTCTTTTTGGCCATCGTCATCAGGGAATCAATTTATTTCGGAGTTGGGCGATGGCAAATCCAGTGAGATATGGCGATGTACTGGGGCTGAGAAATACCGAGGGTGGTGCCTTTTTTCTTGTGGACCTGCAGCAGAGCGCTCCGTTGGGATATGCATCGCCATCGATCGATCCGGTGACTGACGCTCGCGCGCAGTGGCAGATCATTTCTGCGATCGGTAAGCCCGCTGGAACGCCCGTTGCGGCTGGGGACACGGTGCGGCTCGTGCAAGTCAGCTCAGGGCAACGGCTGCAGGCGGCACTGAATTCACCGAACCAGTTGCCGGCTCAGGACGCGGTCCATTACGACGGATTCCCGTATACGTTGCCACCAGGGTATCCGGGTACCTGGCTCGACGTTTGGCAGATAGCGCCAACAAGCGGCGCCGAGGTTAGCTACGACGGCACATACACGGTGACGATGAATTTCACGGAAGGACCTGAAGCGGCGTATCCGGGCCAGCTCAGCACCTATGTCAATCGCGCGCCTGGTCAGCCCTATCCCTATAGTACGTACACCGTTAATCATGAGATGTACTCGCAATATCCAGATCAAAGCACCGCTGTCTATAGCTTGTGGGGATTCGCACTGGTGAAGTCGATATTGCCGGCTCCGGCTCCGGCTC